>CAZQSU010000084.1:0-12613 GCA_964595905.1 uncultured Iamiaceae bacterium | reverse complement strand
CGAACTGGACGTGATCGCCAAATACGTCGAATCACTCGTGGCGGGGTACCGTGAGGGGGACGTCCCATGAGCGCACAGGCCGATTCGAGCACATCCGAGGACACCCCGCCGGGATTCTCCACCGTCGAGGCAGCGGTCGCCGCGATCTCCCGGGGGGAGATCATCGTGGTCGTCGACGACGAGGACCGCGAGAACGAAGGCGACCTGATCATGGCCGCCGAGTACGTGACCCCCGAGAAGATCGCGTACTTCCTGCACCACACCTCCGGATTCATCTGTGCGCCGATCACCGCGGAGCGGGCCCACGAACTCGACCTGAAACCGATGGTCGAACACAACACCGAGGCCCAGCACACCGCGTTCCTGGTCAGCGTCGACCTGCGCAAGGGCACCACGACCGGCATCTCCGCGTTCGACCGTTCCGCGACCGTGCAGGCCCTGGTCGACCCGTCCACACGACCGGGTGACCTGGCCCGCCCGGGGCACATCCTGCCGTTGGAAGCGCGACCGGGTGGTGTCCTCAAACGGGGCGGACACACCGAGGCCACCGTGGATCTGGCCCGGATGGCCGGGCTGTACCCCGCCGGGATCCTCTGCGAGATCGTCGACGACAAGAAGATGGGCATGGCCCGGACCGGCGAACTGTTGCAGTTCGCGCACGACGAGGGCCTCGAGATGATCTCGATCGCCCAACTGATCCGCTACCGGCGCCAACACGAGAAGCTCGTCAAACGCGTCGCCGAGGCCCGGATCCCGACCCAGTGGGGCGACTTCACCTGTTACGTGTACGAGTCGATGCTCGATGGTGAGCAGCACGTCGCGATGGTGCGCGGGGCGGTGCAGGGGCGCAAGGACGTGCTGGTGCGCGTGCACTCGGAGTGCCTGACCGGCGACGTGTTCGGCTCGTTGCGCTGCGATTGTGGGGTGCAGCTCGACGCGGCCATGCGGATGATCGCCGAGGAGGACCTGGGCGTCGTGGTGTACCTGCGGGGTCACGAGGGTCGGGG
The DNA here is from genome assembly GCA_964595905.1 of uncultured Iamiaceae bacterium. Lineage (GTDB taxonomy): Bacteria > Actinomycetota > Acidimicrobiia > Acidimicrobiales > Iamiaceae > JAFDWI01. The sequence goes on along the minus strand of CAZQSU010000084.1, from coordinate 11,606 downwards.
CATCGGGATCGGCCACAAGATCCGCGCGTACGACCTGCAGGACCAGGGCGCCGACACCGTCGACGCGAACCTGGCCCAGGGGCTGCCCGTCGACAGTCGTGAGTACGGGATCGGCGCACAGATCCTGGTCGACCTGGGGATCACGACGATGCGGCTGATCACCAACAATCCGGCCAAGTACGGCGGCCTGGAGGGCTTCGGGCTCGACATCGCCGAACGGGTGCCGTCGGTCACCGCCCCCAACCCGGAGAACATCCGCTACCTGCGCACCAAGCAGGAGCGCATGGGCCACCTGCTCGAAGGGCTCGACGACTACTTCTGAGCCGAGCCGGCGCGGTCGTTCACCCGTCTTTGCACCGTCGACCGCCCCCAGGGGCCGAAAACCGTGCAAAGACGCGTTTCGGATGGCCCCGGCCTCGGTCGCGGCGGGGCGTCAGCTGATGTCCATGCGACGGGCGGCCGCGGTCGCCAGGGCGACCAATACGACGGTCGTGCCGACGAGTGCGGCGATGTCACCGAGTCCGACGCCGGTGCCGAGCTGCCCGGCGCCGGTCGCCCACCAGAACGGGGAGACGTACCTGATCTGGTGGATCCAGGAGATGGCCGGGGCGAGCGACGAGATCAGATAGCAGAGCATGGCGACCGCCGCGGTGACACCGAGCGCGGTGCCCCGGCTGCCGGTCGCCGCGCCGATCGCCAGGGCGAGCGCGCCGAACACGAGGCCGAGCAGCACGATGGCGACCGTGACGCCGACGAGCGGGCCGATGCCGATGGGTAGGTCGAAGGAACGGCCGATCAGCACGCAGATCATGGTGGTCACGCTCACGGGTACCGCCAGCGCGGCCATCGCGGCGATCTTGGCCACGACCAGTTGGGTGCGTGACACGGGCAGGGTTGCGACCAGGCCCAGGATGCCGTTCTCGTTCTGGCCGGCGAGGGCGCTCGCGCCGTAGCCGATGGTGACCAGCAGGATGATGAGCGGAACGAAGTTCGTGTACAGGTTGGCGTTGACCCAGCCCACCGGTGAGGTCAGCGATCCGCTGGCGCCGAAGAGTGCCATGAGCGTCGAGTTGTCCTCGGACAGCGAGGCGAGTCCCGAATCGTCCTTGAACGTGGGGTAGAGCGCGACGATGACCATGGCGTAGATGGCCAGGCCGAGCGGGTAGAAGATCAGCGAGCGGCGGCGTTCTCGCAGGTCGAGACGCGTCACGTGTGCGACTGGCGACTCAAGTGGCATGGTCTTCGTCCCGGTAGTAGCTGAGAAAGAGCGTGTCGAGGTCGGTCGGCGGGGCGGTGAGGTCGACGACGTCGTGGTGGGCTGCGCACTGCAGGACGGGCGCCATCGGCCCGGTCACCGCCAGGGCGATCTCGTGGTCGTCCGCGTGGGTGAGGGTGACGCCTTCGAGTGCGGCGAACGCGGCCGGGTCGGTGGGCCGGTCGAACACCAGGGTGATCCGGCGCGGGGCGCGTCGGCGGAGCCCGTCGATGGTGTCGGTGACCACGATGCGTCCGTCGCGGATGATCGCGAGCCGTTCGACGACCCGCTGGACCTCGTCCAGTTCGTGTGAGGAGAGGAACACCGTCGCGCCCGCGTCGGCGCTTTCGCGCATGAGCCGGGCGAACGAGTCCTGCAGCAGTGGGTCGAGGCCCGAGGTCGGTTCGTCGAGAACCAACAGGCGGGGCCGGTGCATGAAGGCCGCGACGATGCCGAGCTTCTGCCGGTTGCCTTTGGACAGTTGGCCGACGGGCCGGTCGAGTTCGGCATCGAAGCGTTCGACGAGTTCGTCGCGGTAGGTCGTCTCTTGGAGTCCGCGGACACCGGCGAACCGCTCCAGGATCACCCGTCCGGTGAGATTCGCGAACCAGGCCAGCTCGCCGGGCAGGTAGCCGACGTGACGGTGCAGGGCGACCGAGTCGGTGATCGGGTCGCATCCGAGTGAGGTGATCGATCCGGTGTCGGGACGCATCAGCCCCAGCAGCAACCGGATGGTGGTCGACTTGCCGGCGCCGTTGGGGCCGAGGAAACCGAAGATCTCGCCCACCTCGACCGTGAACGACACGTCGTCGACCGCACGGTGCGCGCCGAACGAGCGGGTGAGCCCCTCAGCGACGATCGCCGCGGTCACGGCGTCGCCTCCGGTTCCGGTGTGGCGTACAGCCCGTTGGTGTACACGTCGACCACCGCGGCGGTCCACCGTCCCAGCCCGTCCCCTCGAGTCGGGTCGCTGCCGGTCGCGGCGGCGATCAGGTCGGCGAACACGATCACCGCGAGGTCGTTGGCGAGCAGGAACGCCGCCCGGGTCGTCTCGTCGTCACCGGGGCGGACGAGCCCCTGGGTTCTGAGACGTTCCAGCACCGACACAGTGGCCGTGTGCAGGTCGGCGAACAACGAGCGCGCCAGGTCGCCGCCTTCGATCAACACGCGTCGCAGGTAGGGGAGCAGGTTCGGGTACGCGGCCAGTGCGCCGTCGAGCAGCGCGGCCATCCCGCCGGCGTCGATCAGTGCACCCGGATCCTCCAGCGATCCGATCACCTCGGCGAGCGCGGCGCCGACGTGCGCGTCGACCGCGGCACGCAAGCCGGCTTTCGATCCGTAGTGGTGGACGATGAGCGGGGCGGACACGCCGGCTGCCGAGGCGATGGAGCGCAGGGACACCGCGTCGGCACCGTGGGCCGCGAACAGGCCCATGGCCTCGTCCCTGATCCGGGCAGCGGTGGTGCGGTCGTCGATCATCAGCAGTTGAACGACTGTTCAGTATAACGAACGATTGTTCAGCATGCAACGGGTCGGGTCGGCGACGGGCCATCGTCCGGCACGGCAGTCTCGGGAGCGGTGTTCGTAGGGGGCGGGCGATCTGCTGAAATGCAGTGCCAGGAGGCCTCATGACGATCACCGGTGCATTGAAATCGCAGATCGACGCGGTGTGGAACGATTTCTGGGCGGGCGGAATCGCCAATCCGCTCGAGGTGATCGACCAGCTCACCTATCTGTTGTTCATCAAGGGGCTCGACGAGGCGCAGACCCGTGCAGAGCACAAGGCGAACCGTACTGGCGTGCCGATGACCGATCCGATCTTCCCCGATGGGGAGTTCAAACCGTCGGGCGCGGCGGAGGGTCGGCCCTATGCCGAGTTGCGCTGGAAGCACTTCAAGACCTTGCCGCCCGCCGAGATGTTCGACCTGGTCGACAATTACGTCTTCCCGTTCATCCGGGCGCGGGCCGAGGGTTCGACCCACGACCACCACCTGGCCGATGCGCGCCTGTCGATCCCGAAGCCGGCGCTGCTGGCCAAGGCCGTCGACGGTCTCGACGACATCCCGATGGACGACCGCGACACCAAGGGCGACGTGTACGAGTACATGCTCGCCAAGATCGCGTCGGCCGGGCAGAACGGCCAGTTCCGCACGCCGCGGCACATCATCCGGTTGATGGTCGAGATGATGGTGCCGAAACCGGGCGAGGTGATCGTCGATCCGGCGGCGGGCACCTGCGGCTTCCTGGTTGCCGCCTCGGAGTACATCCGTGATCACCACCCGGAGGTGTTCACCGACGGTCCGAAGACCGCACACTTCAACTCGGTCATGTTCAACGGGTACGACTTCGACTCGACGATGCTGCGGATCGGCTCGATGAACATGCAGCTCCACGGGGTGGCGAACCCCGATGTGGCCTACCGCGATTCGCTCGCCCAGGAGCACACCGACGACATCGACCGCTTCGATCTGGTGCTCGCCAATCCGCCCTTCGCCGGCAGCCTCGACTACGAGGCGACCTCGAAGGACCTGCTCGCCGTGGTGAAGACCAAGAAGACCGAGCTGTTGTTTCTGGCATTGTTCCTGCGCCTGCTCAAACCGGGCGGCAGGGCGGCGGTGATCGTGCCCGACGGGGTGCTGTTCGGTTCGACCAAAGCCCACAAGTCGCTGCGGAAGATGCTGGTGGAGGACCACAAGCTCGACGGCATCGTGTCGCTCCCTTCGGGGGTGTTCAAGCCCTACGCCGGGGTGTCGACGGCGATCGTGTTGTTCACCAAGACCAACAGTGGTGGCACCGATCAGGTGTGGTTCTACGATCTCGAAGCCGACGGTTTCAGCCTCGACGACAAGCGCACCCCGTTGCTGGACGCCGACAAGCTCGGCCCCGTGACGGAGCTGAGCATCGACGAGCACGAGCGCAACAACCTGCCCGACGCGCTGGCCCGCTGGGGCGAGCGTGACGGTGCCGAGCTCGACCGGGCGCGGACCGAGCAGTCGTTCTGTGTGCCCAAGGACGACATCGTCGCCAACGACTACGACCTGTCGATCAACCGCTACAAGGAGATCGTCTACGACGAGATCGAGTACCCTGCTCCGGCTGAGATCATCGAGGAGCTGACGGTGATCGAGGAGGACATCCGCAAGGGCCTCGACGAACTCAAGGCGATGCTGGGATGAGGACCGGCTGTGTGGTCGGCCGATTCAGTGGAATGTGCTGAACCAGGCGGCGAGCAGGCCGTTGAAGGCGAACATCGCCGACATCAGCCAGATCGTCTGCTTGCGCAGGGAGCGTTCGATTGTCGCATCGACTTGAGCGAAGCGGGCGTCGGCCTTCGCTTCGGCGACGCTGAAGCGGGCGTCGAGGTGGTCTTTGGTGAGCAGGTTGTCCCATGGGGTATCGACGATGCTTCGCATCAGTATCTCTGCGGTGTCCGTGCTGGTTGCTTCGGTGAGTTCAGTGTAGATCTGCGATCGTGTGGCCGCACTGAGGTTGGTCATGTCCGTGCTCCCCGGGGTTCCGGTGTCGGTTCCGTTGTTCCGGGCGGCTGGGACGTTCGAGCGAGCCGCGAGCGCTGGGAGCATTGTGACGTCGACGTGTGACAATTCGCGGTGCTCGGCGACGGAATGCCGATGGGGCAGACTCGGTCGATGGCTCGATCGCTCGACATCGACACGGCAGTTGCGCCGCAGCCGGTCGACCGGAGCAGTCGAGGTGACTCCCATGGGAGTCATCGCGTGCCCGCGGGCACGCGGTGGAGCCACTCGGTCCGTGGGGTTGGGCGCGCCCGCGGGCGCGTCGGGGGAGTGCGTGGTCCAACGTTGCAGCGACAATCGGGTGTGCCCGCGGGCAGTTGTCGCTACAACGTTGGACGATCGATGCCCGACACGCGTCGCCCGGGAGCTTCCGAGGTGACTCCCACGGGAGCCTCCGCGCGCCCGCGGGCGCGGGTGTGGTCGGTCGGGAAGTGCCCGGCCCGTCGTGGCTCCGGCGGGACTCCCGCGGGAGTCGGCGTGCCCGCGGGCACGCCATGCAGCAACTCGATCTTTGGGGTTGGGCGCGCCCGTGGGCGCGTCGTGGGAGTGCGTGGTCCAACGTTGCAGCGACAATCGGGTGTGCCCGCGGGCAGAAGTCGCTACAACGTTGGACGATCGATGCCCGACAGGTGTCTGCCGGGAGCAGTCGAGGTGACTCCCATGGGAGTCGACGCGCGTCCGCGGGCGCGTCGCGTCGGTGGAAGTTCCGCCGAGACAGGTTCGTGTGCTGGCCCGAAAATGTCACACCCCCGGAGTACCCTGGCTCCCAGGGAGCCAGGGTGGACGACGTTGGGGGGACCGGTGGAGCAGCCGCGACGAACAGTGATCAGTGCGTCGTGTCCAAAGCGTCGAGCTCGACGCGGCGTCGAGAGCCAGCTCCCATGGGAGTCGGCGCGCGCCAGCGAGCGCGTGTGCGGGCAATTGGGGAAGGCCCAGTTCGCGCCGTCTATTGCGATCCTCCCGTGCGGGCCTGCGCGCCATCGGGCGCGTCTCCTGGCGCAATACCGTGCGGGCGCCCGTCCATCGGCGCCTGTTGCAAGAAGACTTGGCCTGGGCCGTCCGATTCCAGACTCTCCAGTGATTTTTGTGCGGCAATTCGAGTGGGCTGGTCTTTCGTGCTGCTGTCGTTGTGCAGGCCTCACGCGCCGCGGGACGGTGAACAGGTGAACGTTGTTTTGCTCGGAGACGTAGCCGACTATGTAAATGGCGCAGCGTTCAAGGGTTCGGACTGGGACGGCTGTGGGCGACGAATTATCCGAATCCAGAACCTGAACGACGCCAGCAAACCGTTCAACAGGACATCCAAAGAGGTCAAGGACTCTGTGCTAGTCCGCCCCGGGGATCTGCTCGTTTCCTGGTCCGCATCGCTTGGCGTCTACGAATGGGAGGGGCCTGACGAGGCCGTCCTCAATCAGCACATTTTTCGTGTGGTGCCAAATAGCGATGTAGTTGACAAGCGATACCTCAGATGGGTGCTGGAGTGGTCGCTTGTTCGTCTTGAACGCCAGGTTCACGGGGCGACAATGAAGCATCTGACCCGTGGAAAGTTCCTCGACACTGAGATCCCGCTGCCGCCGATCGAGGAGCAGCGGCGGATCGCTGCGGTGCTGGATGCGGCCGATGCGCTGCGGGCCAAGCGTCGGGAGGCGATCGCCAAGCTCGACACCCTCACCCAGGCCATCTTCATCGACATGTTCGGCGACCCGGAATTCACTGTGGCTGACTTGGCCGATGTCGCTGAAGTCCAAGGGGGTCTTCAGGTCTCGTCGAAGCGTTCGGTGAATCCGATCGAAGTCCCGTATCTACGGGTCGCGAACGTGTACCGAGGGTTCCTCGATCTGGGTGAGATCAAGATGCTTCACGTGACCCAGAAGGAGCTCAACCGGACTCGCCTAGTTCCAGGTGACCTCTTGGTGGTAGAGGGGCATGGGAATCCAAGCGAGATCGGTCGAGTCGGGCAATGGGACGGATCTATCGATCCGTGCGTTCACCAGAACCACCTGATTCGCGTGCGGTGCGACACTGGGCTAGTCGAACCCACCTACGTCGAAGTGTTCCTCAACAGTCGGAAGGGGCGGCGTGCCCTTCTGCGCGCGGCCAACACGACCTCCGGGCTCAACACGATTTCGACCGGCGATGTCCGGACCGTCGCTCTGCCGATCCCAGGCTTGATCGAGCAGAGGCGGTTCGTTGCTGCAGCCGAGTCAGCCGTGCAACGTCGGAGATCTCTGGCCGACCACCAGCGAAAACTCGATACCCTGTTCTCCTCACTGCAGCAACGGGCGTTCCGGGGGGAACTTTGAGCGGGTCGCAGTTCGCGTTTCTCGAACCCGAATTCGGCGAACTCTTCGAACTGGCCTCCTGGGTCGAGGCGCACGCGCTGGCCGACCCCGGCCCGGCGATCGTGCACGCCCGCAAGACCCTCGAAGTCGGCGTGCGGTGGATGTACGCGCACGACCGGTCGCTGTCGAATCCGTTCGAAGACAAGCTCAACACCTACCTCAACGAACCCGAGTTCCGGTCGCTCGCCGGTGGCCTGCTGTTCAAGGCGGCGAAGAAGATCCAGCTCGCCGGCAACAAGGCCGTCCACCAGTCCAAGGCGCCGACATCGCTCGAAGCCGTCGAGATCACCTCGGCGCTGTTCCGGGTCTGCCTGTTCATCGCCTACACCTACGGCCGGAACTTCAAGCCCGACCCGACGGCAAGATTCGACCCCAGAGCACTGCCCGACGCCGCAGCCACGACCGGCGCGACGCTCGCCGAACGCCAAGCGCTCGAAGCGCAGCTCGACGAGGCCACCGAAGAGCGTGCCGCCGCCCAGCAACGGGCCGCGGCGCTGGGTAAGTCGCTGGAACAGCTCACCGCTGAACACGCGGCGCTGCTCGCCGAGGTCGCCGCCGCCAAGAAGGCCGCCGAGGCCGTCCCGATCGAAGCGCAGGACTGGTCCGAGTACGAGACCCGCACCTACAAGATCGACGCGCTGCTCGCCGAAGCCGGTTGGAAGCTGACCAGACCCGAAGACCGCGAATACGAAGTGCACGGCATGCCGAACGAATCCGGCATCGGCTACGTCGACTACGTGCTCTGGGGTGCCGACGGGCTGCCCCTCGCCGTCGTCGAAGCCAAGAAGACCCTCGTCGCTCACCAGACCGGCCAACAGCAGGCCAAGTTGTACGCCGACTGCCTGGAGGCACAGACCGGGCAACGCCCGATCATCTTCACCTCCAACGGGTACGAACACTGGATCTGGGACGACACGACCTACCCGCCACGACAGGTCCAGGGTTTTCTCACCCACGACGAGCTGGAGCTGAAGATCCAGCGTCGCACGTCGACCAGGCCGCTCGCGTCACTGGCGATCTCGGACACGATCGTCGAGCGCTACTACCAGCACCGGGCGATCAAGGCGATCGGCGAACGCTTCGAGGTCGAAAAGCAGCGCAAGGCCCTGCTGGTCATGGCGACCGGGGCCGGCAAGACCCGGACCGTGGTGGCGCTCGTCGATCTGTTGATGCGCGCCGGATGGGTGAAGAACGTGCTGTTCCTCGCCGACCGGCAGGAACTCGTCAAACAGGCCGTCGGAGCGTTCAAGGAACACCTTCCCGACTCGTCGCCGGTCAACCTGTTGACCGAACCGAACCAGACCGGTCGGGTGATGGTGTCGACGTACCAGACGATGATCGCCAAGATCGACGAGCTGCGACCCGACGGCACCCGCCGGTTCGGCGTCGGCCACTTCGACCTGGTGATCATCGACGAAGCGCACCGGTCGGTGTACCGCAAGTACCGGGGCATCTTCGAGTACTTCGACTCGTTGCTCGTCGGTCTGACCGCCACCCCCAAGGACGAAGTCGACAAGAACACCTACGACCTGTTCGACCTGGCCACCGGCTACCCGACCGATGTCTACGAACTCGACGACGCGATCCGCGACGGCTACCTCGTGCCACCCAGATCGGTGTCGATCGCGACCAAGTTCCTCACCAGCGGGATCTCCTACGACGATCTGAGCGACGGAGAGAAGGACGCCTGGGACGAGATCGACTGGGGCGACGACGAAGACGGCCTGCCGCTCGCCCCACCCGATCACGTCGACGCCGCCGCACTCAACAAGTTCCTGTTCAACATCGACACCGTCGACAAGGTGCTCGAGACGCTGATGACCCAGGGCGTCCACGTCGCCGGAGGCGACCGGCTCGGCAAGACGATCATCTTCGCCAAGAACCAGAACCACGCCGACTTCATCTACGAACGCTTCATCGCCAACTACCCGCACCTGGACGGCGGCGGCTTCGCCCGGGTCATCACCCACTCGGTCAATTACGCCGGCTCGCTCATCGACGACTTCAAGAAGCCCGAATCCGCACCGCACATCGCCATCTCGGTCGACATGCTGGACACCGGCATCGACGTGCCCGAGATCGTCAACCTCGTGTTCTTCAAACTGGTGCGCTCAAAGACGAAGTTCTGGCAGATGCTCGGCCGGGGCACCCGGCTGCGCCCCGATCTGTTCGGACCCGGAGACGACAAGACGCACTTCGCCGTGTTCGACTTCTGCGGCAACCTCGAATACTTCAGCCAGCCGATGCTCCCCGCCGAGGCTTCGGATGCCGCGCCCCTGAGCGAGCAGATCTTCACCGCGCGGCTCGACCTGCTCGCCACGTTCGACTCCCACGCCGGTCCCTCGGGCACCTGGGCGCCAGAGCGCAACGACATCGTGACGATCCTGAGCACCGCCGTCGCCTCGATGAACCCCGACAACTTCCTCGTCCGTCCCCACCTGGAACTGGTCGAGCGATTCTCCGCACCCCAAGCGTGGGAAACCGCAACGATCGGTGACCTCGCCGCACTGGCCGACCAGGTCGCCGGTCTGCCGACCGAACAGGACCCCGAGGACGAGAACGCCAAACGCTTCGACATCCTGGTGTTGCACACCCAGCTCGCGGTGTTGCGTGGCGAACCGTACGAGCGGGAACGGCGCAAGATCATGGCCATCGCAGGTGCGCTCGAAGACCAGCACACGATCCCGGTGATCGCCGCGCAACTCGAGTTGATCCAGGACGTCCAGCACGACGAGTGGTGGGTCGACGTGAGCTACCAGATGCTCGATGAGCTCCGCAGAAAGGTGCGATCCCTCGTGCAGCTCATCGAACGCTCCAAGAAGAATCTCGTCTACTCGGACTTCGTCGACACCGTCGGTGTGGCGATCGACGTGTCGTTGCCCGGCACCGGCGGTTCGAGCGAGGTCAGCACCGAGTTCGCCCAGTTCCGCAGCAAGGCCGAACAGTTCCTCGCCGACAACCTCGCGCTCGACGCCGTGGCCAAGGTGCGCTCCGGTACACCGTTGAGCGACGACGACCTGGCCGAGCTGCAGCGCATCCTCGTTGCTGCCGGCGTCGGCGACGACGCCACCTTCGCCGAAGCCAGCCGCAAGGCCGGGAGCTTCGGGCTGTTCATCCGGTCGCTGGTAGGACTCGACCGGGCGGCCGCGAAGGCGGCATTCGCGGACTTCCTCGACGACAAGCGCTACTCGAAGAACCAGATCGAATTCGTCAACCTGATCATCAACGAACTCACCGAGCGTGGCGTCGTCGAAGCGGCCCGGGTGTACGAGACCCCCTACGACGGCGTCGCCCCGCAAGGCCCCGAGGCGATCTTCGTCGAAGCCGACCTCGACAAGCTCTTCGCCACATTGGAATCATTCGCAAACGTCGGGCCCTGATCCGTCGCGGCGGGTGTCGCGACCCCGAACCGACTTGGCACCTCAGCCGCGCATGTCGACGGCGTTGATGCGGGTCGGCTCGATCGTGACCGTGACCCGGGACTCGCCGGGCCCGTCGTTGTCGCGCACGTCCGCCCCGCCGTACTTCGACGCGACCTTCGCTCCGAACGCATTGTCGTCGTCCGAGGCGGTCGTGGCGTCGCCGCGGATCTCCAGGTAGCGGTACCCGCCCGGGTCGAGTACGAAGAACGTGACCGCAGGGTTCGCCATGAGGTTCTTCGTCTTCTGGCGGGTGGTGTTCAACGAGATCCGCACCCGGTCGTCGTCGTAGACGAACCACAACGCAGAGACCTGAGGGTGGCCGTCGGGGCCGATCGTGGCGAGGATGCCGACCTGGGCGTCGAGCAGGTCACGGTGGGAATCGGGAATCGTGGGCATGGGCAATCTCCTCGGAGGCGTCGAACGGCGAGCGAGCCCGAACGGTCCGCCCGAGTCAAGGATGCCGGGTCATCAGGCGATTCCGGCAGGAACCGTCGATAGGTTGAGCCGCATGGCTGCCTCAGACGAGTTCGTCCGCGACACCGATTACATCACCACCCGCATCACCGCGGATGGCCGTGACGGCTACCCGGTCGAGGCGGGGCGGTACCGCCTGGTCGCCGCACGGGCCTGCCCATGGGCGAACCGCACCCTGATCGTGCGCCGCCTGCTCGGCTTGGAGCATGCGATCTCGCTCGGCCTCCCCGGGCCCACCCACGACGTGCGCTCGTGGACCTTCGACCTCGATCCCGGCGAACTCGACCCGGTGCTGGGCATCCACTGGCTGGCCGAGGCCTACTACCGCCGGATCCCCGGTTACCCCAAGGGCATCACCGTGCCCGCGCTCGTCGACACCACCACCGGCGAGGTCGCCACCAACGACTTCGCGCAGATCACGATCGACTTCTCCCTCGAGTGGACCGCCCACCACCGTCCCGGCGCTCCCGATCTGTATCCCGAGCACCTGCGCGACGAGATCGACGAGGTGAACACCTGGGTGTACACCGACATCAACGACGGCGTGTACCAATGCGGGTTCGCCGGCTCCCAGGCCGCC
>CAZQSU010000083.1:0-12811 GCA_964595905.1 uncultured Iamiaceae bacterium | reverse complement strand
CGGTGATCTCGCCGTTCTCGATCAGGTACGCCTCGGTCATGCCGAACACGAAGTCGCCGGTGGCGGTGTTGACCTGGCCGCCGCCGAGCTTGGCGATGTACACGCCGTGGTCGGTGCCGGCGACGATGTCGTCGGGGTCGTCGGGGCCGTCCAGGATGAACGTGTTGGTCATGCGCACCATCGGCAGGAACTGGTAGCTCTGCCGACGGCCGTTACCCGACCGTGCCCGGCCTTCCTTGCGGGCCCGCAGGAAATCCCACATGTAGTCGGTGAGGATCCCGTTCTCGATGAGCACGTTGCGCTGGGCGGGCGAGCCTTCGTCGTCGACGCCGTAGGCGCCCCATTCACCGGCGACGGTACCGTCGTCGATCAGGGTCACCAGTTCGGAGGCGACCTTCTCGCCGCGGCGACCCGCGAACACCGAGGCACCCTTGGCGATGAGGTCGGCTTCGAGGCCGTGCCCGCAGGCTTCGTGGAACAACACGCCACCGCCGCCGGGGCCGATGACCACGGGCATCTCACCGGTCGGCGCGGGTCGGGCGGCGAGCTTGGTGCGGGCTCGTTCGGATGCCGCCCGGGCAAGTTCGTCGACGTCGTAGCGGTCGAACAGCTCGTAGCCGACGGTGTGGCCGACGGCTTCGCGGCCGGTCTGCATGCCGGTGTCACCGGTGGCGACCGCACCGACGCTGAACAGCGTGCGGGTCTGGTCGTCGCCGGTGAGCAACCCGTCGGAGTTCGCGATCAGCACCCGGCGACGTGAGTCGCCGTAGTTCACCGCGACCTGGGAGATCTCCGCGCCGCCAGCGCGGGCGGCTTCATCGGCGCGCTGCAACAGGGCGACCTTGTCGGCTTTGGCGACGTCACCGGGTCGGACCCTGGGAGGTGAGGGATGGTCGACCGGGTGCGCGTCGAGGGCGATCTCGTGGACGCCGCCGTCGTCGCTGTGTGCCGCAGCGGCCGCGGCCCGGGCCGCGGCGGCGAGGCCTTCGGCGCTCAGATCGGCGGTGTGGGCGAACCCGGTCGTCTCGCCCCGCACGACCCGGATGCCCGCACCCCGGTCCCGCCCCGAGACGAGTTCCTCGATGCGCCCGTCGTCGAGGTGCGCGGAGGTCGAGGTCTTGTCCTCGGCGAACACCTCGGCGAACTCCCCGCCGGTGCGCAGTGCTTCGGCGAGCGTCGACGACAGGGTGTCGTGGTCGATCAGATCGGGTAGGGACATCGAAGGCTCCTCATTCGCCCGCGGGGCGCATCTCGCGAACTGGTCACACCGCACCCGACGCCGTCGAGTGTCGCCGACGACCGTGCGGTCCGGCCGTTCATCGTACCGGCACGATCGTGTCGCCCTGCCCGACCCGACCCCGGTCATGACGCCGATCGGGTCGGGAGCATCGCCGACCCCGGCCCGGTCCGCGCGGAACGCCGTTGCGGCTCGGTACGGTTCACCGACGATGAGGCCCGCGGCACCGACCAGAGACGCAGGGTATGCACCATTGCGGGATTACGCCGCGATCGGGGACGGCCGCACGGTGGCGCTCGTGGCGCGGGATGGTTCGATCGACTGGCTGTGCGCGCCGAACGTCGATTCGCCCGCGGTGTTCGACGCGCTGCTCGACGCCGAGAGCGGAGGCCGCTTCGAGTTGTGCCCGACCGCACCCTTCACGGTGGAGCGCCGCTATGTGCCCGACACGAACGTGTTGGAGACGACGTTCCACACCGCGTCGGGCAGCTTGCGGGTCACCGATGCGATGACGGTGCCGACCGAGCGACTCGGTCCGCAACGCGAATTGGTCCGCCGGGTCGAGGGCCTCACCGGCACCGTCGCGATGCGCTGGCGGCTCGAGCCACGGTTCGCGTTCGGTGAACGGGCGACCGGATCGTCGCTTCGCGGAGGGACCCTGCCGGTTGCGACCAGCGGAGCCGACGCGCTGGCGTTGTTCGGTTGGAACACCGGCAGCGCCGAACTGATCGGCAACACGTTCCGGGGCGGCTTCGACGTCGTACCCGGGGCGGTGTCGATGTTCGCGCTCGCCTTCGCGCACCAGGGCCCTCTGGTAGCACCCACCCGGGCCGATGTCGCGGCGCGCCTTGACGAGACGACCAAGACGTGGCGAACCCTCGTGGAGCCGCTGCAACCCACGGGCCGCTGGCACGATGCAGTCGTGCGGAGCGCGCTTGCGTTGCAACTGCTCGTGTACGCGCCCACGGGCGCGATCGTGGCGGCCGCCACCACGTCGCTGCCCGAGGAGATCGGCGGCGAACGCAACTGGGACTACCGGTTCAGTTGGGTCCGAGATTCGGCGTTCGTGCTCGGGGCGTTCATGAAGCTCGAGATGTTCGCGCAGGCCGACGCGTTCTTCTGGTGGCTCATGCAGGCGTCCCAGCGGACCCATCCCGAACTGCGGGTGCTGTACCGGGTGGACGGTGCCGAAGACCCGGGTGAACGATCCGTGGGCCTGCCGGGTTACCGCGGGTCTGCGCCGGTGCGTGTGGGCAACGGTGCGTCGGGCCAGCTCCAGCTCGACGTGTACGGCGACCTGATGCAGACCGCGTGGTTGTATGCATCCGGTGGCCGACTCGTCGACGCGGACATCGCGAAACGGTTCGCGGAGGTCGCCGATTTCGTGTGTGAACGCTGGGACCGACCCGATGCGGGCCTGTGGGAGGTACGCGGGGAGGTCCTGCACTTCACCCAGTCCAAGATGATGTGCGTGATCGCATTGGATCGAGCGGCGGCGCTCGCGGAACAGGGCGCGATCCCGGACCGTCACGCCTCGCGCTGGGTCGCGACGAGCGCGAAGATCCGCCGGTTCATCGACGAGCAATGCTGGTCGGAGGCGCGCGCGACCTATCTGCGAAGCGCGGGCGGCGACGATCTGGATGCGAGCCTGCTGCTCGGGGTGCTGTTCGGGTATCGAGAAGCGGACGATCCACGGATGATCGCCACGGTCGACGCCGTCCGCCGCGAACTCGGCCACGGGCCCTACGTCTACCGCTATTCCGGCGAAGACGGACTCGAAGGCGACGAGGGCGCATTCCTGACGTGTTCGTTCTGGCTCGTCGAGGCACTGGCGATGCAGGGACGACGAGGCGAGGCGGCGGAACTGATGGACGAACTCGTGGCGCTCGGCAACGACGTGGGCATCTACGCCGAGGAGATCGACCCGCAGACCGGCGATTTCCTCGGCAACCTCCCACAAGCGCTCACCCACCTGGCTTTGATCGGCGCCGCGCTCGCACTCGACGAAGCGCCCGCTCAGCAGGAGTCGAAGACTTGAGCATCTGGGCGGCACTTGCCGGTGGGTTCGCAGGCACGCTCGTGCTGACCACGGTGTTGCGTGCGGCCAGCGAAGCGCGGTTGACCCGTATGGATCTGCCGTTCCTGCTGGGCACGATGGCCACCCCGGATCGGCGGCGCGCCAAACTCATCGGCTACCTGGCGCATTTCGGGATCGGGCTGCTGTTCGCCCTCGCCTACTTCGCCCTGTTCGAGGCCATCGGGCACGCCGGTTGGTTGCTCGGCGCGATCTTCGGTGCCGGTCACGGGGTGTTCTCGTCGACCGCGCTGGTCAACGTCGTGCTACCGGCGGTGCATCCGAGAATGGGCGACGACTTCAGTGCGGCCGGCGAGTCACCGCTGCTCGAGCCACCAGGCTTTCTCATGCGCAACTACGGTCCGTCCACCGCGCTCGTCGCGCTCGTCGCGCACGTCGGCTACGGGTTGCTCGTCGGCGGGTTCGTTGGCCTCGCCATGACGTGACCCCTTATCCTCCCCGGATGCCCGTTGAGCCCGATCCGGCGCGATCCGGGGCATTCGACACCGCCCGAGGCCACCGTTGATGGCACAGGACTCGATCTCTGTCGAGGCGTCGCGGCCACGGCGCGCCTGGCGAGACCTGCCCGATGAGCACACCGCGCGGCGTCGTCTGCGTTGGTGGCGTGAGCTGCTGCTGGTGATCGTGCTCTACGAGGTGTACACGCTGGTCCGCAACACGTTCGGCTCGTCCGGCAACGCGGTCAACTCGGTCGTGTCACCCGATGCGGTCGCCATCGCCCTGGGTCACGCGCACGACGTGATCGACATCGAGAAGCGGCTCGGTCTGTTCTTCGAGCCGCACCTGCAGGAATGGTACCTGGGCCTGCCGGGGCACGGGCTGATCAGGTTCTGGAACATCTACTACGGGTCGTTCCACTTCATCGTGCCGATCTTCGTGCTGATCTGGTTGTTCCGTCGGTTCCCGACCGAGTACACGATCTGGCGCAATGCGCTCGCGTTGACCACGGTGCTCGCCCTGGTCGGGTTCGCGTCGTTCTCGCTCATGCCACCGCGGTTGCTCGGCTACCACGGCGAATTCGGGGGCTGCAGCCTGCCCGCGTCGATCGTGGCTGCGAACCCGCGCCTCGCCTGTCATCAGTTCGGCTTCAACGACACGCTCGCCCACTTCGGTGGGCTGTGGAGTTTCGGCAGCAACGCGATGGCGCACGTGTCGAACCAGTTCGCGGCGATGCCGAGCCTGCACATCGGCTGGTCGACGTGGTGTGCGATAGTCGTGGCGCCCCGGGCCCGCCGCCGCTGGGTGAAGGGGCTGGTGATCCTGTACCCGTTCGCGACGCTGTTCTGCATCCTCGTCACCGCGAACCACTACTGGCTCGACGCGGTCGGTGGGCTGGTGACCCTCGGGGTGGGGACCCTGTTGGGCTGGCAGCTCGCGCTGGCCGTGCACCGCTGGGCCGACCGCCGCGACGCCAAACGGGCCCGTTCAGTCGAAGCAGAGCCAACCGAATAGCCGCACATCGACCAACCAATGGGTGACCGCCGCGCCGGTCGCCCGGGTGCCAGACAGCGCCTGGCAACTGGAAAGCCTGGCAGTCGTCACGGGGCGAGCGTGTGGAGTGGAGCGCTGACCGTTCCGCTCTCAGTGACGACAACGGGCCCGGTGCCGGTCACCACCAGACGGAAGGCCGGCTCGCCCGTGCGCGTGGTGTCGATCTGCGCGACCGCTCTGTCCAACGATGCCGCGCCGGTCACCAGCTGTTTCCCGCCGAGCTTCACTTCGACTGCACCCCATCGGCCGTCGGGAAGGGAGACGATCGCGTCGATCTCGTATCCGTTCGAGTCGCGGTAGTGGCGAACTTCCCCACCGATCGTCGCGGCGAACACCGTGAGGTCGTGTACCACGGCACTCTCGAAAAGAAGTCCGAGGGTTTCCACGTCGGCGAGGAGCGTTCGGCGCCCGGCACCCAATGCTGCCGCCGCCAGAGCAGCGTCCACGAGGTGGAGCTTTGGTGCGGTGCGTACGCGGGCACGCGATCGGAGCGTCGGCGTCCATGGTTGCTGCGCTTCGACGAGAAAGATGCGACCGAGCAGGTCGACGTATCTGCTGACCGTCTCAGGATCGATCGCCGGAGCGACGCTGCGCAGGTCGGATGCGAGCGTGGCGAAAGTGACCTCGGAGGCAATCGACCGGGCGAGGGCGCGTATCAGATGGATGATCACGGTCGGCGAGTGCCGGACGTCGGCGAGACGATGGATGTCGACCCGTGCGGCGTCGTCGATGTAGGCGCCAAGTCGCGCCGCCGACTGCTCCGGTTCGAGCCTGGTCATTGCCGGAAATCCGGGCCGCAGGATCCCGTCGACGACCGCATCGAGGTCCGTCGAAGTGGTGAGGTCTGGTGCCGGCTGTTCGCCATCGAACAGTCCGGCGAGGCTCACCGATGTGCCGGTCGTTTCCAACTTCTCGCGCCAGGACATGGTCCGTTGCCGGATCCTGAGGAATCGGCCGGCACCGGTGTGGCGGGTCGCGTCATCGTCGGGAACGGCGGAGCCTGTGAGAATGAACCGGCCCGGACCGGGTCCGGCATCAACGGCACGTCGCACGAGGTTCCAGAGTTCCGTGGCGGTTTGCCATTCGTCGAGCAGTCTCGGTGACGCCCCTTCGAGGATCTGCGCCGGAGCGACCTCGACCAGACGCTGTACATCGGCATCGTCGATGAACGCGTAGGAGGATGCGGCGTGCATTGCGGTCATCGTCTTGCCGGTTGCCCGCGCCCCTTCGATCACGACGGCGCCGGCAGTGGCGAGCGCTCCTTGCAGCTCTGCATCGATCAGTCTGGCGTGGTAGGTGTGACCGAGGACCTTGCCCGTATCCATACGCCCATCGTAGCGGTCGGCGCCTTCTATGCCGGAGGTTGCAGGACCTCTACGCCGGGATCTGCAGGTTCGCTACACCGGAGGTTGCAGGACCTCCGTGCGGGAAGTCGCAGATCGCTCGTCACCGGCCGCCGGGCCGGCGGCATGTCGGGCTACCCGAGCCGGGCCGAACCTGAACACGAGTTGACCGAGAACCCGCACGCCTCTATCGGCGTTGACCACGGTGCTCGCGCTGGTCGGGTTCGCCTCGTTCTCGCTCATGCCCCCGCGGTTGCTCGGCTACCACGGCGAGTTCGGCGGCTGCAGCCTGCCCGCGTCGATCGTGGCGGCGAACCCGCGCCTCGCCTGTCATCAGTTCGGGTTCAACGACACCCTCGCCCACTTCGGTGGGCTGTGGAGTTTCGGCAGCGACGCGATGGCGCACGTGTCGAACCAGTTCGCGGCGATGCCGAGCCTGCACATCGGCTGGTCGACGTGGTGTGCGATAGTCGTGGCGCCCCGGGCCCGCCGCCGCTGGGTGAAGGGGCTGGTGATCCTGTACCCGTTCGCGACGCTGTTCTGCATCCTCGTCACCGCGAACCACTACTGGCTCGACGCGGTCGGTGGGCTGGTGACCCTCGGGGTGGGGACCCTGTTGGGCTGGCAGCTCGCGCTGGCCGTGCACCGCTGGGCCGACCGCCGCGACGCCAAACGCGCCGATCGCGCGCCGGGCGGCGAACCAGCGGTCGACCTCTGAGACACGCGCCCTCCCGATCGCGTACCATCGGGACTCCATCACATCGGCGAGCGATGTGCACGGATCGTTTCGACGGCAGGAGGTCGCGCGCATGAAGACCCCGAATATCTCAGGGCCGTCCCATGGACGCCGGATCGCGGCATCGATCGCCGCGCTGGTACTCGTCGGCGGGCTGCTCACCGGCTGCGACCCCACCCCCGACATCGCCCTTTACGGCACCGTCACCTCCGCGCACGGTGCCGGCGTGAGCCACGTCGCGGTCTCGGTGTACGCGGACGCGACCGACCCGGTCGCCTCGGCGACCACCAACTTGAACGGCGACTTCGAAATCGACGCCGGCGACCTGGCCGACGGCACCTACCGGGTCCGTGCCGGTGACTCCTGGTACGGCGGCACCGACTACGCCACCGCCACTCCGATCACCGTCACCGGTGATGCAACCCGACTGGACCTCACCGACACCGACGCCGCCGACATCACCGGCACGATCGTCGACGCTGCCGACCACCGTGCTCGATCGGGGATCGTCGTCGCCGCGACCGACCCGAGCGGCGATGTCGTGGGCTTCGACTGGACCGCGGCAGACGGCAGCTTCGACATCGGCGTGTCGCCACAGGCCGACATCGCCATCGTCGTGGCGGGCGCCGACCACGGTCCGGCCACGCTCGGCGGCACCAATCCCACCCGGATCGCGGCGTCGCCCGGCACCGTCACCGACGTCGGCACCCTGACCGTCACCGGACCCACCCAGATCGCCGCCGGCGACGGGCACACCTGCGCCCTCACCACCGACGCCACCGTCGAGTGCTGGGGAGACGACGACTTCGGCCAGCTCGGCAACGGCACCGGCACCGGCTCCGACGCCCCGGTCGAAGTCGCCGATCTCACCCACGTCACCGCCGTCGCCACCGGCTGGTTCCACACCTGCGCCATCACCACCGCGCAGACGGTCGACTGCTGGGGCGAAAACGCTCTCGGCCAACTCGGCAACGGCACCACCGACGCCACGAGCGTCCCGGTCCAGGTCGCCGGGCTCACCGACGTCACCGCCCTCGCCGCCGGAAGCGAGCACACCTGCGCGCTCACCGCCGACCGAACCGTCGACTGCTGGGGAGACAACGGCGACGGCCAACTCGGCAACGGCACCACCGACGCCTCGAGCGTCCCGGTCCAGGTCGCCGGGCTCGCCGACGTCACCGCCATCGCCGCCGGCCGGAGCCACACCTGCGCCCTCACGGTCGATCGGACCGTCCACTGTTGGGGCTGGGGCGCCCTCGGGCAACTCGGCAACGGCGGCCTCATGGACCAGCCTGTCCCCGGCCTGGTCACCGGCCTCACCGATGTGATCGCGATCGCCGTCGGCAGCGACCACACCTGCGCCCTCACCGCCGACCGGGCGCTCCACTGCTGGGGCAACAACGGCCACGGCCAGCTCGGCAACGGCACCACCACCCAAGCTCACGTTCCGGTCGACGTCACCGACCTCGACGGTGTCACCGCCGTCACCGCCGGCGGCGACCACACCTGCGCGCTCACCGCCGACCGGACCGTGCACTGCTGGGGAGACGGCGACAGCGGGCAACTCGGCGATGGCACCACCGACGACTCGAGCGTCCCGGTCCAGGTCACCGATCTGAAGGATGTCGCCGCCATCGCCGCCGGTCACGACCACACCTGCGCTCGCACGGTCGACCGAACCATCCGCTGCTGGGGAGGCAACGGGCACGGCGAACTCGGCAACGGCACCACCACCGGCACCTCGACACCTGTCGCCGTCGTCGGGCTGCCCTTCGCGACGATCATCGGGCCCTGAACCCCGCGGCACGTTCGCGCCGGCAACCGGCACTACGAAAACCGAGCCGATCGCGGGGTCGGACGGAGATCCGGCGCTGGCCACAAGTTGGAGGTGCTGGACCTCGCCACGTCGCCGGAGACATGGCCTGAACTTCGGGCTGCAAGGGGTGACGCCGCCACACGGTCCGCTCCATTCCCCCGGCAATCCGAGCCCGGACCTTCAAGTCGACCGTGTCCATGCACATCCGCGGACCGTGCACCGACCGTTGGGATTCGCTGGTCATCCACCGACAGTTGGGACTCACCGACCCGCCAATGCGGACTGAAACACCCGGGACGAACGGCAAGGACTCAGACACACGTCGACCCCATGAACCGCGCGACTTATCCCGCGGCGACCCTCAAAAGCTACCGTTCCCAGATCGCTCCGCGCCGGTCCAGACGCAAAACCACGGGTCAGCCTACCAAATCACTCGCTTTGACGGCGCCCTGCATCGAGGCCTGATGTCTACGGCACCTCGAACAAGCCGGTGGCCACTAGCGCCGCCTTCAATTTCGGGCCATTTGTGTCCGACTTGCTGACCGGAATGCTGAAGGACCATTTCATACCATTCTTCTCAACTTGAGCTGAATAACAGCTCAGCAATTGTATTGCAGAATCGGAATTCATCCAGTCATATACGTCCGCGTCCCGGATCGTGTCGCGACTTCGCATCTGAATAATGATACGGTCTGAGTCCAAATGGAAGAAATCGCCGGGAACGGTGGTGAGCTCTGAGGAGCAGTCTCGCTGGATTTGTGGATTTGAGCATGAGCACATTAGACCGCAAAGTAGTAAAAGTGCCAGTGTAGAGCGTGAAATTTTTGTGGCCACGGACCACGCGGCGGATCGCAGAGAATAGCCACCGATCTTGAACTGCATCACATCACGCCCATGCCGGGATAGAATGGCCCATTCACAGGAAGATCATCCATCAGATCCCCGATCGGGTTCCACCAGCTCATCCAGATCCAACAACAACCCCGGATCCTGATCAATCAACAACGGCCGCCCACCACCAGGGCCAGGCACCCGATCACTAGGACCCGCACCCCACGAACCTGTTTCACCCCATCGAGCACCGTGCGCGAGCTCATGTGCGACGCCTCGACCACCCGAGCTCGGCCGCCACGACCCAACGCCTCGGCCATCGCACCCGCCATCAACCGACGCTGACGCTCATCCAACAACGGCGACATGAAAGCGAAGAACCCCTCCAACGACTCCGCGGTCAGCTCCACACCACGAAACTACACCACCCCCACCCCAATCTCGCCGATAGTTCCCTCGCGAGCCCCAATCGAAGCTATCCGCTGCTATTCCCTGCTTCAAGAAAGTTTGACTCCATAAGCCAAGCTCTGATTTCGGGATCACGATCCGGATCCACGCTCTTCGGCACATAAAACTTCCATAGGTTACCTGAATGCACCGTCGCTACGCTATCGCAAGCAAGCTTCAGGGAATTATTCTGGTCGCGCATCCAACCCCGCACCATCTCCGCATCAACGCCTTCTTTTTGCTTCAACCTAGCGACGAGACGGAAATTCTTTGAGTTCGGGGGGGCCGCAACGATATCCCTTGAATTTGAAGTGCAACCTTGCGGCAGACCCTGTTCGGCACAGGACGGCGCTCCAAAAAGGACGATCATGAAACAAGCAAGGGCGACTGCGATTTCCAGTGCCCTCGCTCTGCCGGGACCCCTGCGGCCGTCGTCCACGCATCTCATTCATCTGCTCCACGGATAATGCGGCTCAAAGGCATCCGTCCGGTCTAGAGGATCCCCCCGAACGGTCCATTCGTAAGATATCAGATAAGTAGGATCTAGGGATTCACCTCTGAGTCCCGCCAATATCGTGGCAACGATACCAGCTGACACATCGATATGCATCGACGCAGCATCTAATATGCAGTCATATTGATTATACTCCGACACGAGCGACGTCCCAAGCGCGAAACTGAAGCTCTGTCCGGGAGCAAGCCATTGGGCGATACTCGTGGACCTACCGTTCACTAGCGAGTTAGAACCAGAGTCAATACGAGCTAGCATGTCGAACGGAGAGAGGTTGGCAATCGTGATCACAATCTCACTGGAACGAGGATACCCCCTGGAGGAGAAGTTAAGTGAGGAATTCGCAGCTCGACGGTTATATACCGTTGTGTCTTGGCATGGTAGGAACGGGCCGACCGCGTCCGCCGATGGTGATCCACACATTCTCGGTCTCAATCCGTCGGGGTCTGTCTCATTGAGGGGGTTGTTGTCGGCGTAGCCGAAGCGTGTGAGGGTGATGGCGTCGAGGGGGTCGACGCTGAGGAATTGCGCGGTGGTCGGGTCGTAGTAGCGGGCTTGGAGGTAGATGAGGCCACTCGGGTCGGTTGATTTTGATTTGTAGCCAAGTCGGGGTGGGGTGCCGGTCGAGTCGGCAAGCTCTCCCCAGGGAGTCCAGGTCTGAGTAGAGGTGACGTTTCCGGTGTCGTTGGTGGTGCAGCGGATGGAGCCTGTGGCGTCTTGGTGGAGCCAGGTGCTTGTGGCTGTGGTGGTGTCGATTTGTTCGAATGGTAGCCCGTCTGGCCCATAGAGGAAGGTGATGTTGTGGGCGGGGTTCTGGTCACCGATCAACTGGGGTACACCAGCCGTGTCGTCCCAGGAGTATCGGTGGTATTCGCCGCTGTAGGTGGCTTGGATGCGCAGCCCGGCCGGGTCGTAAAGGTAGGCGGTAGCCACCCCACGCCCTGACCAGGTCAGTTGCCCCGCAGCGTTCCAGTGATACAGCCCCGTGGAACCTTCACCAGTGCGTTGCCCGTTGTCGTTGTAGTGGAAGCTCGTCCCGCCTGAGGGTTTGTTGGCACAATCCCGACCGCCGCCGGCTGTGGCGACAGGCGCGGTCCAACAAATTTCACCGGCCGCATTGAAAGCCTGCGCGGTGTTTGCGACCGTGACGGGTTGGTTCGCCGGGTCGTACGCGTAGGACTGTGCCGGAGTGCCGGACTGGTCAGTGAGCTGACCGACAGCGTCATAGTCCCACGTTTTGTTTGCACCAAGGCCAGTGGCGCTGACCCCGGTCAGGTTCTGTGCGTGGTCACGGGTGTAGTCCCAATCCGCGAGAGTGGTCGTGGCATCATCGATGCTGATGTGGTCGATCGCGCCGTTCGCGTTGTGCCCGCGAGTGGTGGTCACGCCGTTCGGTGTGGCGACCGTCGCGATGTTCCCATCTGCGTCATAACCAAAGCTCGTGGTCTGGTTGTTCCAGTCAGTGACCGCATTCCAACGGCCAACGGCATCATAGCCACGGGTGATCATTTTCCCGAACGGATACTTGATCTTAGAGATTCGACCAGGCCGATCATAGGTGTAGGTGACCAACCGCTGAGCCCGAGTCACCGACGTGATCTGTCCCAACGAATCATAGGTCCTGGTCACATCTGCGCCGGATCCCGCCGAATCTTCATCCGTCACCCGACCATTCGCATCGTATGTGAAAGTCACTGTCGGCGTCGCATCCGAATACGCGATCGACATGGGGCGACTCGCAGCATCAAAAGTCGTCGTCACCGTCGCACCCGACGGTTCGTTCACAACACGGGTGGCAGGGTTAGAACCGGACGCATCGGTGTAGGTGAATTCGGTCGCGGGCTTCCCCGCGGCATGCGTGGACGCGACCCGACCCTGAGAGTCATACGTGTAGCTCGTCGAACCAGACCCGTTCGCATCCGACGACGTCACCCCAACCCGTTGAGTGATGATCCGACCCGCCAGATCATACTCGGTGACCGTCGCATGACCATTCGCATCGGTAGCTTTGACAGGTCTGCCAGCGGCATCATAGGCGGCCGTGGTGATCTCCTCCCCAGAGGCGACGAGCCGAGGCCCAGCAGTCTTCACGACCCGACCAGCCTCATCGAACCAAGCATCGGTGACCGCACCGTTCGGGGTGTGGGTCGAGAACCCGGCGGCGACCGGCCCGGCCGCAAACCCGATCAACCCCGCCGTCGCGAAAGTATCCAGGTCGGTGTCGATCACCTCACCGGATCCACCGAGCTCATCGAGTTGCACACCGTTTCGGTACACAACGACGTGGGAGCCGACCGACGAAAC
>CAZQSU010000082.1:0-12841 GCA_964595905.1 uncultured Iamiaceae bacterium | reverse complement strand
TGTCACACCCGACTCCCATGATGGGAACACGCCACTGGCCGACGGTCGACGACCGATCGACCGGTTGCGACCGCATCGACCCACGAGGAGCACGCTCATGCCAACACTCGAATTTCCACCGGAGGAGGACCACATCGAGCTGTCCTGGTGGTGGCCGCTGATGGCGGTCGCCGGCTCGGTAGCCGGCGTCGAACGCTACCGACGTCTCGCGCTGGACGACTTCATGGTCATGTTCAAGGCGATTCGGTCGGGTCGCCCGGATGTGTTCGCCTACCAGCACGGCGTCACCCGCGGCTACCTC
Organism: uncultured Iamiaceae bacterium; assembly: GCA_964595905.1. Classification (GTDB taxonomy): domain Bacteria; phylum Actinomycetota; class Acidimicrobiia; order Acidimicrobiales; family Iamiaceae; genus JAFDWI01. The sequence goes on along the minus strand of CAZQSU010000082.1, from coordinate 12,540 downwards.
TACCTGGATGCTGCGGTGCAGCCGTATCGGTACGTCCCGTCGAGGGATCCCACGACCGGAAGAGGTCGCTACCTGCGCCTGCGAGATCTCGACGCGGCACTCGTCGGTCTGCATCTGTGGGAACTGCCGCCGCCGGGTCCGGAGCCGGACCACGTGACCGTCGACGACTGGTGGCTCCGGAACTGGACCCGTCGACCGACCACCCGTCGCGGCGTTCGCAAGGAGGTGCGTGAGTATGGCCGTCTGCACGTGGTGTGACCAGGAGATGACCCGGCACGTGTCGTGCACGGTCACCGAGTTCCATCGTCGCGGCGTTCCCTACGCGTTACCGGCGAATCGGACCGCTCACCGATGCTGGGACTGTGGCGCCCCAGCCGGTGGGCACCATCATCCCGGATGCGACCAGGCGGACTGTCCGGTGTGCGGCCGTCAGATGCTGTCGTGTGGATGTCGCTTCGACGAGGACGGGCCGGACGGCGATGATGCGGTCGATCCCGACGCGCCGCGGTGATGCGCTCGGGTCGTCACTGCTCGGACATGATGCGGTCCAGGACGACCGCCGGGTCTTCGGCGACCGGGTCGCCGACCTCGAGCACGACCCGGCGGATCGGCACACTGCACCGGAACGGCGCGACGTAGCCCTCGCCGATCGCCGGACCCGACTCGTAGCCACACGTCAACCCCACGCCGGTGTGACTGAATGCGGTGGCCGTGTAGGTGGCGATCTCGCCGGTGGCCACGACGGCGTCGTCGACGAGCAGCTCGACGGTGCCGCCGCCGTCGACCACCGGTTGGTACCGCATGCCCAACGTGTGGTCGCCGGGTGACACGACCTCGGATGCGGCGACGACGTCACGGTGGCGGCCGTACAGGTTGAACACGTAGCGCAGCCGGCCCTCGACGAGGTGCAGCGAGAATCCTCCCAGCGCCGACCCCTGCGCGAGCAGGACACCCTCGATTGGTTCGGCGCCGGGTCCCGAACCGGGGATCGCGACGTGCGCGGTGATCTGGTGGAAACGGTTCTTCACATTCGGCGCGACGGGCTCGGGCACCGGTGAGGTGTCGGGCCAGAACGTGGCGACGCGCCGGTCGCGGCGCGGGTCTGGCCTGGGGTAGGCGATCGTGTGCAGCACCCGGTTGTCGAGCGGGAGCACCTGATTGGCCCGGGCCTCTTCCCACCACAACTCGACCAGTTCGGCCACCTTGTCGGGGTGGGTGTCGGCCACGTCGTGCAGCTCGGTCGGGTCCTCGGCGACGTGGTACAGCTCCCAGCGGTCGTCTTCGAACGGGGCAATCGGGTCGATGCCGTCGTCGTACAGCGGCCCCAGCGGCTTGAAGGTCACCGCCTTCCATCCGTCGTGGTAGATCGCCCGGCACCCCAGCATCTCGTAGTACTGAGTGGTGCGCGGTGGCGGTGCCCCGGAACCGTCGGACGCCAGCACCGGTGCGAAGCTCCTCCCGTCGAGGCGGGACTGGGGGACGTGGTCGATCACCGCCGGCGGGTCGATACCGACCAGGCCGAGGATCGTCGCCGGCACGTCGACGGCGTGCGCGTACTGGTGTCGGATCGTGCCCGAGTCGTCGACGTGGCCGGGCCAGGCGACGATGCACGGGTCGGCCACCCCACCCTCGTGCACCTCGCGCTTCCACCGCTTGAACGGCGTGTTGCCCGCCATCGTCCAGCCCCACGGATAGTTGTTGTGCGTCGAGGGGGTGCCGATCTCGTCGATGCGGGCGGCCAGCTCCTTCGGGGAGGTGAAGTCGAAGTTGAACGGGCGGGCGTCGTTCAGCGACCCGTCCGGGCCACCTTCGCCGCTCGCCCCGTTGTCGGAGACCAGCACCACGAGGGTGTCGTCCAGGTCGCCGGTCTCGGCGAGGAAGTCGAGGATCCGGGCGATCTGTGCATCGGTGTGCGCGAGGAACGCCGCGAAACATTCCATGAACCGCGCGGCGACCCGGCGGGCGTCGTCGTCGAGGGAGTCCCAGGCGGGCACCCATGACGGTCGGGGTGCGAGCTCGGCGTGGGCGGGCAGCAGACCGAGGGCGAGTTGGCGGGCGAAGGTCGCCTCGCGCCACGCATCCCAGCCGGCGTCGAATCGGCCGTGCTCGCGAGCGATCCAATCGGCCGGTGCGTGGTGCGGCGAGTGGCAGGCGCCCGTGGCGAAGTACAGGAAGAACCGTTGGTCGTCGTCGACCGCCCGCAGGTCGGCCACGTAGCGGATCGCCTGGTCGGCCAGATCTTCGGTGAGGTGGTAGCCCTCGTCCATGGTCTTCGGCGGCGCGATGGCGTGGTTGTCACAGAACAGCGCCGGTACGAACTGGTGGGTCTCGCCGCCGTGGAACCCGTACCAGCGGTCGAAGCCCCGCCCGAGCGGCCAGGAGCGCCGCGACGAGGCCATGTTCGCCTCGTCGTCGGGGGTGAGATGCCACTTTCCCACGGCGTAGGTGGCGTAGCCGTTCGCTCGCAGGATCTCCGACAGATAACCGTTCTCGATCGGGGTGCGGGCGTTGTAGCCGGGATAGCCCACGGCCAGGTCGGCGACCCGCCCCAGACCGTTGCGGTGGTGGTTGCGACCGGTGAGCAGACACGACCGGGTGGGCGAGCACAGCGCGGTCGTGTGGAAGTTCGCCAGACGCACCCCGCGCCCGGCGAGCGCGTCGATCGTCGGGGTCGACAGGTCCGAGCCGTAGCAACCGAGCTGGGCGAACCCGACGTCGTCGAGCACGATCATCAGCACGTTCGGCGCACCCTCGGGCGGCGTCGGTTCGGGCGGCCACCACGGTTCCGACGAGCGCCAGTCGTCGCCGATCACGCCTTCGAATCGTGGCTGGAACTCCGGTGTCGTCATCGGTCCCTCCTCGCTCGCGGCTGCGGGTCCGGCGTTGATCGTCCGCGGGCCGCCCGGTGCGGGCGAGTCGCAAGGCTCCCGGGTGATCGGCCCTCATTCTCTGGAGACTCGAGGGCCGATACGGACGTGAACCCTCCAGAGAACGGTGCCCCGCGTGGGTCGGCACGGCGCGCGATCGCAGCGGGCGCCGGCGCCGGCCTGATCGTGGTCATCGCAGCAGGCGCTTGAGCAGCTTGCCGGTGGGCAGACGGGGCAACTCGTCGACGAGGCGGACCTCGCGGGGGCACTTGAAGTGCGCGAGGTGGGCGCGGCAGTACTCGATCAACTCGGCCGGCAGGTCGTCGGCACGCGTTGCCGAGCCCGGTACCGCTTGCACGAATGCGGTGACCTGTTCGCCCATCTCCGCATCCGGCGTACCGACGACCGCCACGTCGAACACTGCTTTGTGGGTGATCAGCACGTCCTCGATCTCGCGGGGGTAGATGTTGACCCCGCCCGAGATGATCATGTTCGACACGCGGTCGGTCAGATACACGTAGCCCTCGGCGTCGACGTGGCCGACGTCGCCGAGGGTGGACCAGCCCCGCTCGGTGTCCCACGCCGACGCCGTCTTCGCCGGATCACCGTGGTACTCCCAGCGACGGGTCGACTCGAACCAGATCTGACCGTCGGTGCCGGGCGGCACCTCGTCCCCCTCGGCGTTGGTCACGTGCACGGCGCCCTGGAGCGACCGGCCGACCGAGCCGGGATGCTCGAGCCACTCGGTGGGGCCGATCACGCAGAACCCGTTGCCCTCCGAACCCGCGTAGTACTCGTACAGGATCGGGCCGAGCCAGTCCAGGGCAGCGCGCTTGACGTCGACCGGACACGGCGCCGCGGCGTGCACGACGACCTCGAGACTCGACGTGTCGGAGCCCAGGCGAACCTCGTCGGGCAGCTTCAACAGGCGCACGAGATGGGTCGGCACCACCTGCAGATGCGTGATCCTCATGGTTTCGACGGCGGCGAGCAGGCCTTCGGGGTCGAACGATTCCATGACCACCACCGACGCGCCGAGACACTGCGCACCGGAGGTCCACCCGGCCGGCGCCGCGTGGTACAGCGGCGCGGGTGACAGATACCGCGACTGCTCCGACATGCCGAACAGATGGGTCAACATCGCACAGAACGGTTGCGGTCGACCCAGCTCTGCGCCCACCGGTCCGGGCATGATGCCCTTGGGTCGACCGGTGGTGCCCGACGAGTAGAACATCCACTGCCCCGCGCATTCGTCGAACCGGTCGGCGTCGGCGCGTTCGGCCGATGGGCGGGCCGTGGCGAGCGCATGCTCGAACGAGACGAACCCGGCCAGGCCGTCGACGGTCGGGCTGGTCGCGTCACCACCGACGGCGAGGGCGACCGAAAGATCCTCGCACTGCGCTGCGGTGTCGGCGGCCAACGCGCCGAGTGTCGTGGAGCTGACGAGTGCCTTCGCGCCGCAGTCGATTGCGATGAAGGCGGCTTCGTCCGCGGTGAGATGCCAGTTGACCGGGGTGACGTACAGCCCACTGGAGAGCCCCGCCCAGATCGTGACGAAGAACTCCGGCCGGTTCTCGAGCAGCACCGCCAGGTGGTCGCCCGACCGCAACCCGTGGTCGTGGAGCACCTGGGCGAGCCTGCGGGCACCGTCGGCGAGTTCGCCGTAGGTGAGCGGCGCGCTCCCATCGGCCATGACCGCGGCGATCCGGTCGGGGTGCGTCGCCGCGATGGCGAAGGGGTGTTGACCGGCGTCGTCCATGTCAGCCGGCCCGACGTCGCGTGAGTACCCGGTGGGCGGCGTCGCCGAGGAACTCCGCCATGGCGGCGTCGTCGAGGTCGAGGGCACGGGCCGCTTCGAGGGCGCGTCCACAGTCCAGGATCGGATGATCCGACGCGAACCAGATGCGGCCGCGTCCCCGCGACGACCCCATGAACCGCACCATCGCCGCGTCGATGTAGGTGGCGAGGTACGCCGAGGTCATCACGTAGAGCTGCGGCCATTTCATGAGGTACGAGATCAACAGTTGCTCATAGGGGTGGCCCATGTGCGCGCCGATGACGGTCAGGTCGGGAAAGTCGATCAACACGTTCTCGAGCAACTGGGGGTGCTGGCACGCCGATCGCACCTGAGGACCGGGTACGCCGATGTTGATCGACACCGGCAGGCCCAGCTCTTCACAGGTCTGGTACACGGGGTAGTAGAGGCGGTGGTCGAGGTCGTACTGCTCCATGAGCGGCGTGATGCGGATCATCGCCACCGCCGGGTGCTCGGCCAGCTCGCGGATGCGGGCGCAGTTCGCGCGCACCTTGGTGGCCTTCTCGATCGTCGGCCCGACGAGGAACCGTCCCGGGTGCTCCTCCGCGATCACGCAGCAGTCCTCGGGCGGGATCTCGCCCCGTTTGCGGGCGCTCATCGTGGGTTTCATCCCGCACACGAGCACGCCCATGTCGACGCCGGCGGCGTCCATGGCGCCGAGCGTCGCCTCGAAGGGCTGTGCGTCGGTGACGGCGGATCCGAACATCTCGTGCACGCCCGCGGTCGAGGCCTTCGCGCCGAAGGTGGCGGCGAAGTCCGCGGGAAACACGTTGACCCAGCCGTCCAGAATCATGGCCGAGACGCTAGTGCGCCGTGGGCACGCCAAGCTGACACGAGTGTCAGAAACGCGCGTAGACTGGCCGGTATGGCCGAGCTCGACTTCCGCCCGTTCGACGCCGACAACCACTACTACGAGGCGACTGACGCCTTCACCCGGCACATCGAACCGAAGATGGCCAAGCGGTGCATGCAGTGGGCCGACATCGACGGCAAACGGCGACTGCTGGTTGGAGGCAAGGTCAACAAGTTCATCCCCAACCCGCAGTTCGACCCGGTCGCCAAGCCGGGCAGCCTCGAGGACTACTTCCGGGGCCGCAACACCAAAGGCCAGGACCTCGCCAGCATGTTCGGCGACCTCGACCCGCTCGCCGACCACCCCGGGTACCAGCACCGCGACGCCCGGGTGAGACTGCTCGACGAACAGGGGCTGGAGGGGGCCCTGTTGTTCCCCACCCTCGGCGTGGGCATGCAGGAGGCGCTGCGGCGAGACCCGGTCGCGCTGCACGCCGCGTTCGACGCGTTCAACCGGTGGCTGGATGACGACTGGGGCTACGACCGGGGCGACGGGCGACTCTATGCCGCGCCGATGATCACCTTCTGCGATGTCGACCTCGCGGTCGCCGAGGTGACCCGCGTGCTCGAAGCCGGCGCCAAGGTGCTGGTCACGGTGCCCGGTCCGGTGCCCGAAGGCGACGGGCACGTGTCGCCCGGGCACCCCAAGTTCGACCCCATCTGGTCGCTGCTGCACGATGCGGGGGTGCCGTTGGTGTTCCACGCCGGGCTGTCGGGTGTCGCCGGCTACGGCAAGTTGTGGGGCACGGGCGCGCCCAAGGGCAGCGGCGGGTTCGAAGGATTCAAGCACGCCACGTTCCCGATGGTCGCCTTCCAGGACCGGGCGATCTCCGACACGCTGTGCGCGCTGTTGTGCCACGGCGTGTTCGATCGCTATCCCAACGTGCGCGTCGCCTCCATCGAGAACGGGGCGATGTGGGTGCCCGACCTGCTCCGGAACCTGGCCGACGGCTACGGCAAGATGCCCTTCAGCTTCGGCACCGACCCGGTGGAGCGCTTCCGGTCCAACGTCTGGGTCGCCCCCTACTACGAAGATGACATGGACGTGTTGCGTGAAGCGGTGGGCATCGACCATCTGCTGTTCGGCTCCGACTTCCCGCACGCCGAGGGCCTGCCCGACCCGTTGCTCTACGTCAAGGACATCCCCACCTTCGACGCGGACGAGACCCGCAAGGTCATGCACGACAACGTGCACGAGCTGATCACCCCCCGCCCCACCTGATCACGTCCCGTCCGATCCGATCACCGACCCGACCGAGCTGATCACCGACCCGTCCCCGTGTTGGGTGCCGATTCCAGACACCCGGTGTCCGAAAACCGCACCCAGAACGAGTGAATGAGCGAGAACCGCTCAGACGATCGCACCCCGATACCCAATAGAGTCCGAAGGCGTGACCGTCACCGGAGCGAGCGCAGGGCCGACCGGCGGCCGCTCGTCGGTGGGAGTCGCTCAGACCGGTGGCGCGGGCCCAGCGACCCTGAAGCGGTGGGGACCACTCGCCACGTTGGCGTGGGCACACCTGTTGAACGATGGTGCCTCCAACTACCTGCCCGGGGTCCTGCCGGCGATCCTCACGTCGCTGGGTGCTCCGGTGCGTATGGCGGGCGGTCTCATGGCGGTGTTGATCGCCGGGCAGATGCTCCAGCCGATCGCCGGATGGGTCGCCGATCGTCTCGGGGGCCGGGTGATGGTGGCGGTCGGATTGGCCCTGACGTCGGTCGGTGGCGGATGCATCGCGGTGGTGCACTCGACGTGGGCGTTGCTCGTCGTTCTCGCGCTCATCGGCGCGGGCGGCGCGTTCTTCCATCCACCGGCACTTGCGAGTGTGCGCAGCATGTTGGCGGGCCGTCACGGGTTGATCACGTCGGTCTTCCTGGTCGGCGGTGAGATCGGTCGGGGCCTGTGGCCGACCCTCGCGGGTTTCATCGTCGCCCGCTTCGGTCTCGATGCGCTCTGGGTGCTCGCGGTGCCGGGCGTGCTGACCCTCCCGTTGCTCGGGCGGATGACCCCGCGGCTGCAGCCGACCCCTCGCTCGAAGGTGAAGATCGACTGGTGGGCGCATCGGAGGCCGCTCGCATCGCTGGTCGGGTACCGGTCGATCCAGGCGCTCGTCGTGTACGCGTTGTCGACTTACATCCCGATCAGGTGGCATCTTCAGGGAGGGTCGCTCGTGCAGGGCGCGTCGATCATCACCACGATGATCACCGTCGGCATCGTGGGCAACCTCGCTGGTGGTCACCTGGTCGACCGGATCGGCCGGGGACCGGTGCTACACCTCGCCGCGGTTGCCACCGCGGTGTTCGTCGTACTGCTGGCGTTTCTCGACGGGATCTGGCTGTGGGTCTTCGCCGCGCTGGTCGGGATCGCCCTGTTCCTGTCGATCACCGCGTCGATCCTCGTCGGGCAGGACCTCTTCGAAGAGAACCCGTCGATGGGTTCGGGCATCGCGTTGGGGTTCACCAATGGCGTCGGAGCGGTGCTGTTGTTCGTGGTGGGCCTGTGGGTGAACGACGCCGATGTCACCGCGATCTTCCTGGCGCTCGCGGCGCTCAGCCTGGCGTCGATGCTCTTGGTCTTCACGCTGCCGCCCCGCCTCTTGGACCCCCGGTAGCGGTACCGAGTCGTTTTGGGTGCGAGTTCCGGACCGTCAGTGTCCGAAACCCGCACCCAAAAGATCAGCGGGGGACGATCCGGGCTCGCCGGACGGCCGCGACCACTCGCCACGGGCGATGGAAGACCTGATCGTCGGTGACCCGGACGACACGGAACCCTGCGCGACGGAGCTTCTCGGCCCGGTCATGATCGGCCCGCACGTCACTCAGTGCCGTGTGGAACCGTTCACTGTCGACTTCGACGATCAGACGCCGGGAGCAGTCGAGGAAGTCGACGCGCCCGCACCAGGAATCGGCCCCGAGATCGACCTGCCGCTCCATGCCCGGCAGGTGCGCGTCGCGGAGGATCTCGGCGAACCGGGCCTCCAGGCCACTGGCCGGAGGCACGTAGTCGTCGTCCCGGTCATCGAGAATCGCCCGGAGCGTCCTCACGCCGCGGACGCCCGAGCCGGCCACCTCGTCGAGCAGGCGCCTGGTCGAGCGACCCGAGAGGAGCCGCATCGACCAGAGGCGATCGAAGAGTCGCTCGGCACGTTGCGGCGACACCGTCGCGCACAGCTGCAACACCAGCAGTTCCGGGCGTACGACGGGCACACCGTCCAGTACGGTGCCGTGGTCGGGCCGCAATGCCCGCATCCGGTGGACCGTGCCCACGGGTCGATGGACCGGATGGCTGCGTCGGACGATCACGACATGGGCGGGACAGAGCTTGAAGCCTGGCAGGCCCCACAGGGCGGCGGCCGAGGTATGGGACAGCAGCGCACCGTCGCCGGCATCGAGCACCGCGGCGAGCGCACGTTGGTGGTCGGTGCGTGGGGCGGCGAGGTGGCGGATCAGACGCGGTCCCTCGCGTACCCACTCCCGACCCGAACCGCGTCGGTGGACGGTTCGGGGCGGCAGCACGTTGGCTTGTTCCCTCGTCAGGAGCCCGAGTTGCCCGGCGGCTTGTCGTCGGAGTCGGGGTTCGAGAGCGATCGGAGCGTCTGGATCGGTGACTGACATACCGGCCATTGCACTCCGCGGGTGGGACAGTGGCGCCTCACCCCGCGTTTTGGGTGCGGGTTCCGGACCGTCAGTGTCCGGAACCCGCACCCAAAACGGAGACGGCAGCAGTCCGCGGGGGTCAGGTCCAGGCTTCGGCGAGCGCGCGGAGCGCGTCGGGGGCTTCGCGGGTGCGCTGCCACGGCGCGACGATGATCCGGTCGAGTCCCAGAGCTTCCCAGGCCGCGAGATCGCCGGGGTGACGCACCGAAGCACCCATCGTGATCGGCGTCGAGCCGGGGGCGCGGCCGAGGTCGGTCTCGATACGGCGGAACTGGTCGATCAGCGCACGGGCCTCGTCGAGGTCGTGGTCCATGGCGATCCAGCCGTCACCGAGCAGGATCGCCCGGCGCATCGCCGCGGCCGACTCGCCGCCCACCAGGATCGGCGGGCCACCCGGCCGGACGGGTTTCGGGGCGAACCCGATCGGACCGAACCGGTAGAACTCGCCGTCGGCATCGATCGTCTCCTCGGTCCACAGACGCCGCGTGAGCGCGATCGCCTCGTCGAGGCGACGACCACGGGTGGTCGGGTCGAGACCGGCGGCGACCCACTCGTTGGTCAGCCAGCCGGCGCCGACCCCGGCGAGCGCCCGGCCGTCCGAGAGCACGTCGAGAGTGGCGAAGCCGCGGGCACCGACGAAGGGATGCCGGATGGCGAGCAGGTACACGAACGTTCCCAGTGCGATCCGGGTGGTGCGGGCAGCCAGGGAGGCGAGCAGGGCGAACGCGTCGAACACCGGCGCGTCCGCGGGGATGGGCGGGTGCTCCTCGCCGGGGCGGAGCTCGCCCGACATCTGCCGTGGCAGCACCAGATGTTCTGACACCCACACCGACTCGTAGCCGAGCTCGTCGGCGAGCAGGGTGACCTCCACGAACTGTTCGGGCCGCAGTCTGGCGAGGGGGATACCGATCTTCATGTCCGTCGTTGTAGCCGGTCGACGTGACACGGCGCCGCGATCTCGTCGACTTCCAGGCGAAAGGTGGAGCGAGAATGTCGAATGTCAACCCTTTCGCTCCATGTTTCGGAACGCGACGGTTGTGACTCGTCGCGCGTTCCAAGGTGACATGATTGTTAGATATGAGCGTGCCTGCGTCGACGTCGTCGAGCATCGCCATCGGTGACGAGCGGGTCGCGCTCGCCGACGCGGTGCGCCGATTCGTGGCCGAGCAATGCCCGTCGCCGGTGGTGCGCCACGCGGTGGAGTCCGGTGAGCGGGGCCTGCCGCCGTTCGTGAAGACGATGGGCGACCTGGGCTGGTTCGGCCTGCACGTCCCAGTCGCATTCGGTGGCCAGGGTCATGGCTGCGCCGAGGCGGTGATCGTCGCCGAAGAGTTCGCCCGCCCTCCGGCACCGGGGCCACTGCTCTCGACCCTGGCCGGCACATTGGTGTTGCGGATCGCCGCGTCGATGCGCCGGTCATCGTCCAGCGACCAGCCTGGCCCCGGTGACTTGCGCGACGTCCTGGCCGAGGTCGCCACCGGCACGGCCTCCCTCGCCGTGGCGAGTGCGCACGTCTGGATGGGCGACGGCGGCGAGGCGTCAGGCGGACCCGTGGTCACAGGGAGCTGGGGGCCGATGCCGGGCGCCGACACGGCCGCCGCGGTGATCGTCCCGGTCCCGGCCGCCGACCCCGACGACGTGGCGCACCTAGCGTGGTACGTGCTGGATGCGGACCAGCTGACGACGCGGACGATCGACCCGCTGGACCTCACCCGGTCGATCGCGGAGATGACGGTCGACGATTTCGTGCTCTCTGCAGATCGGCGGCTCGACGGGGTCGACGGTGCCGTCGTCGACGCGGCCCTCGCGACGTTCGCGGCGGCCGAGTGCGCCGGAGTCGCAGCATGGTGTGTCGAGACGGCCGCGGCCTACGCCGCCGAACGGCGCCAGTTCGGCCGACCGATCGGCCAGTTCCAGGCGGTCAAACACCGGTGCGCCGACATGCTGGTGGCGACCGAGGCCACCCGCGCCGTCGCCTGGGATGCGGCCGCCGCAGCCGATGCGTTCCTGGCAGCTCTCGACGACGGCGGCAATGCCGAAACGATCGGGGAGGCGCGGACCGAATGGGTTCTCGCCGCCGCGTCGGCTGCGACGGTCGCCCTCGACGCGGCCGTGCGCGTCGCCGAGGACTGCATCCAGGTGCTCGGCGGGATCGGATTCACCTGGGAACACGACGCACACCTTCACCTGCGGCGGGCCGTCGCGTTGCGCCAACAACTCGGCGGGACGGCACGCTGGCGCCGGCAGCTCGCCGACCTCGCGCTCGGCGGGGCGCGGCGGCGCCTCCGGGTCGACGTGCCACCCGAAGGCGAGGCGCGCCGGGCCCAGATCCGCGCCCACGCGGAGGAACTCGCCGGCCTGGAGGAGAGCGCACGCCGTGCTCGCCTCGTCGAGTTGGGGTATCTCGTGCCGCACTGGCCCGATCCCTGGGGCATCGACGCCGATGCGACCACCCAGTTGCTGATCGACGCGGAGCTGCGCCGGGCGAAGGTGCGGCGACCGCACTTGCAGGTGGGTGCCTGGGCGGCGCCGACGATCGCCGCGCACGGCACGCCGGAACAGCAGGAGCGGTGGGTGCGCCCCACCCTGTTGGGCGAGACCACCTGGTGCCAGCTCTTCAGCGAACCCGAGGCGGGCTCGGACCTGGCCGGTCTGCGGACCCGGGCGAAACGGGTCGACGGCGGCTGGTCGGTCACCGGCCAGAAGGTGTGGACGACGATGGCCGCTCAAGCCGAGTGGGGCATCTGTCTGGTCCGCACCGACCCCGACGCGCCCAGGCACGCCGGCATCACGTATGTGATCGTCGACATGACGTCGCCGGGCATCGACGTGCGGCCCTTGCGGGAGATGACCGGCCTCGAGATGTTCAACGAGGTCTTCCTCGACCGGGTGTTCGTGCCCGACGACCAGGTGATCGGCGAGGTCGGCGGCGGCTGGGAGCTGGCACGCACGACCCTCGCGAACGAGCGGGTGACGATGGGCAGCGGCTCCTCGTTCGGTGGCGGCATCGAGGCGCTGCTCGCGATGGTCTCGGAGCGCCTGGCGGACGGGCGCCTGTGCGAGGACCCCGTGCTGCTCGACCGGCTCGCCGCGCTGGTCGCCGAGGCGCACTCGATCGCCGTGATGGGGCTGCGCAGCGCGATGCGCTCGGTGAGCGGGGCGCGACCCGGCCCCGAGGCGAGCGTGCGCAAGCTGCTCGGCGCGGAGCACGACCAGCGCACCCAGGAGCTGGGCCTCGGCCTGCTCGGCGCCGAGGTCGCGGCCGCGGCGGGCGCGGGAGCCCAGTGGGGCTTCGGGTTCCTCGCCAACCGGTGCCTCACGATCGCGGGCGGCACGAGCGAGATCCAG
>CAZQSU010000081.1:0-13100 GCA_964595905.1 uncultured Iamiaceae bacterium | reverse complement strand
TCGCCGGGGCGACCTCCTCGGGCGCCTCCACCCGGATGCCGACACACCCCATCGCCTCGGCCCACTTCACGTAATCGGGCACATCCAGTGACAGGTACACCTCGGAGTAGCGCTCGTCGTAGAACATCTCCTGCCACTGGCGGACCATGCCCAGATACCCGTTGTTGAGAATCGCGATCTTGACCGGGATGTGTTCGGTCGACGCGGTGATCAACTCCTGGGCGGTCATCTGGAAACACCCGTCACCATCGACGGCCCACACGGTGTGGTCGGGACGGCCGACCTTCGCACCGATCGCGGCGGGCACCGCAAAACCCATCGTGCCCGCGCCGCCCGAGTTCACCCAGGTGTAGGGCTCCTCGTAGCGCCAGTACTGGCTGCACCACATCTGGTGCTGGCCGACGCCCGAGGCCAGGATCGTGCCCTCCGGGGCGGCCGCGTGCAGTTGCTCGACCACCGCCTGCGGTTTGAGCGCGTCGCCCTCGACATGCGGTTCGTACGCGATCGGATAGCGCTCCTGCCAGCCACTGATCGTCGACCGCCACGCGGAGCGGTCGGGCGCCTCGGTGCCTTGCGCGACCAGCTCGCGCAGCACGTGGACCAACTCGCCGATCACCTGGCGACAGTCGCCCACGATCGGTACGTCGGGCTGGCGGACCTTGCCCAACTCGGCGGGGTCGATGTCGACGTGGATGACCTTCGCGTCGGGCGCGAATCCGGCGACCTTGCCGGTGACCCGGTCGTCGAAGCGGGTACCCAGTGCGATCAGCAGGTCGGCCTTCTGCATCGACATGACCGACGTGTAGGTGCCGTGCATGCCCGGCATGCCCAGCGCGAGCGGATGCGAGTCGGGGAACGCGCCCCGCGCCATCAGCGTGGTGACCACGTGGATGTCGCACAGCTCGGCGAGGTCGCGCAGCTCCGCCGCGGCACGGGATTTGAGAATCCCGCCGCCTGCGTAGATCACGGGGCGTTTCGCGGCGAGGATCATCTCCGCGGCTTCACGGATCTTCAACGGGTGGCCCTTGGTGTTGGGCTTGTAGCCGGGCAGCTCGGCGGCGACGTCGGCATCCGACGGCCACGCCCATTCCATCGCCGAGGCCGGATTGTTGGCGTCGACCAGGTCCTTGGGCAGGTCGATGAGCACCGGGCCGGGCCGGCCGGTGGTGGCGATGTGGAACGCCTCGCGCACGACCATCGGGATGTCCTGCGCGGACTGCACCAGGAAGTTGTGCTTGGTGATCGCCTGGGTGATCCCGGTGATGTCGGCCTCCTGGAAGGCGTCGGTCCCGATCGAGGGCCGTGCCACCTGGCCGGTGATGCACACCATCGGCACCGAGTCCATGTAGGCGTCGAGCAGCGGGGTGACGATGTTCGTCGCGCCCGGACCACTGGTCACCATCGCGACACCCGGACGCCCGGTCACGTGCGCGTAGCCCTCGGCCATGTGGCCCGCGCCCTGTTCGTGGCGCACCAGGATGTGGCGGATCGGCGAGTCGAGCAGTGGGTCGTACACGGGCAGGATCGCGCCGCCGGGAAGGCCGAACACGACGTCGACCCCCTCGGCCTCGAGGCTCTTGATCAGCGCTTGACCACCGTTCAGTTTCATCGTGGTTCCTTGTTGCGGTTCGGGTCGGGATCTGCTGCGGTCGGGTGGATCTCGTTCGACCCGGAGTCGACGCTAGGCCAACCACAGGGCGAAAACGAGAACGACCTCCCGGCTGGGAGGTCGTGGACGCACGCGGGAAGAGAAAGGCGTGCGTCAGGTGGGTACTACGAGGTCGGCGGCGTGGGACATCGACTCCGATTCTGCCACGCGTGCCGCGACGTGGCAACCCCGTTTGCCCGGGGCCACCGCGCTCCCCGCCCGGGGGTGACGACGGTGGCCCTCGAGCGACACCGATCGACGATCAGGGACCGCTCTGGTCGTCGGGCACGAGCGCATAGGTGCCGAAGCACATCTCGTCTTCGGTGCCGTCCGCGAACATGATGTATTTCGGTGCACGGTTCGGGTCGAGGGAGCGGTCGAAGCTGCACTGCATCAGGATCTTCTGGCCCGCCTCGACGTGCAGCGGCTTGGCGAGCGGATAGTTCATCTGCCAGTCGAAGTTCCACACGGGAATGTCGAGCAGGATCTTGGACTGGGGTGTGTCCGGATCGAGCGTGAGCCGGAACGACTTGCCGATCGTGTGCATGTGCCCCAACACCGAGATGATCGTCCCCGACTCGGGCACCGTCGTCAGGCACTCGGTGTGGGCGATCTGCCCGTCGAAGTCCTTGGTCAACTCCTCGGGCGTCTTGCCGCACAACCCGAGCAGCGCGTTCTCGACGAACGAACCGCCCGCTCCGTAGAGCCGCTGGTTGTCCTTCGCGGCGGCATCCCGGTCACACAGCTTCGCCTTCACGCCCGGGGCGCACGGGATCTCGACCGGTGCGAGCGGGTTGACGACCCGGATCTTCTTGCGCTGCGCGGCGACCGGATCGAGCTGCAGGGTCAGTCCCGAACGGTCCGGGGTGGCCTTGCCCTCGTGGTGGTAGTGGATCTGGAGCACGAGCGCGTCCCCGGGCGCCAGGTAGAACCCGAGGTCGTCGCCGAACGACGACGGGGTCTGGCCGGGCACCCAGCCCGCGACGAGGTTCGACTGGCCGGCGAACCCGGCGTCGCGGCGCTTCGAGAAGCCGGCCCGGGCCGGCTTGCCGGGAACGTTCGCGGTGCCGAAACAGCTCCATCCCGGCTTGCCGTCCTTACCCGACATCTTCAGGGCGTTGGCCTTCTGATCGGCCGAGACCAGGAACACCTGTGCGTGGTGCAATTCGGGGATCTGGTCGGCGACGAAGCCGTAACCGGTGAGGAACATCGGCTTGGAGAGCTTCGGGTCGAGCACGAAACAGCGGTACTCGTTCTCCATTTCGGAGTCGCCGGTGAAGGTCGGGATGAGCAGCGTCTTGTCGACGCGAGGAATGTTCTCGGCGACCTTCGCGGAGGGTTTGATCGGCGTGGTCGCGGCGACGTCGAGCTTGCCGCCGGTCTTCGCCCAGTCCGCGATCGCGTCGATCTGCGCCTTGGTCAGCGTGTTCTTGTGGGCGAGTGGCACCCCCTCGTCCGACGCGGGCCACGGCGGCATGTACTTGGTCTCGGTGACGGTCTGGATGCCTTCGGCGATGTCGGCGGCGTCCTTGGCCTTGGACAGTTCCCAGTGCACGGCGCCGACCTGACCCGGACGGTGGCATTCGGAGCAGTGGTTCTCGAGAATCGGCATGACGACCTTCGAGAACGACGGTCCCTTGCCCGAAGAGGTCTTGGCCTCCGGGCCGCTGATCGTCTCGGGGATCCGTTCGGTCGCGGGATCGACCGCATGGAGCTTCATGGTCATCGTGGCGTCGTTCGACGCCGACACCAGTCCCTGGATCGAGACGTGTTCGATGTCGAAGTCGCTCAGCTTGATCGGCGCGGTCGCGGTGAGGTCGATGCCGTGCTCGGCGAGGGTGCCCTTGGCGTCCCAGGTGACCGGGTGGGTCACACCGTGCACCTCGGCGTCACCCACGATCGTGAACGAGACCGTTCTGCCCACCTCGAGCTTCTCGGGGAGCCCGTCGAAGGACTTCACGGTGAACTTGGCGAGTGGGTAGGCGTGGGACTGGAGGAAGTCGGAGCGGATGCGGGCGTCGCGAAGTCGGTTGTCGGAATGGAACTGTTCGATGTTCGCGACGATGACGCCGGCTCGGCTCGCGCTCGGGTTGCCGGGGTTCACGGCGATGTCGCCGGCGATGCCGTTCGTCGTGCCCGTGGCCTTCGACATGCTCCGCCCGGCGAACTTCTCCGAGACCTCGTAGCTCAGCGACGACTTGGTCGGGTCGATGCGGAACACCGACTCGTCCGGGCGCGCCACCAGCGTCGGCGCGTCGGGTACCGAGTACGCGACGGTCTTGTACGGCGACGACGTGACGTCCCGGACGGTCTTCGCGATGAACGCGCCGACCCCGAGCAGGACCAGTACCACCGGTGTCCCGACCCAGAGAAGCAGCCGACGGCGTCTCGGCTTCGGAGCCTCTTCGGCGTCGTCGATGACCGGCGTGCCGGACGCGGCGTCATCGTTTCGGTTCTCGTCCCCGTTCATCTGACCCCCAGATGCGATGTAGAAGTACCCGCCAGCATGTCACATCTCGGCCACCGGTGGCGTGGTCCCGTCATCGTTCCGATCGCGCGGGTTTCGCCCACAGCTCGATGTGGATGTCGCCTGCGAAGGTCCAATCCCCCACTTTCTCGAACCCCCACCTCGAAGCAGAAGACGTGATCGGGGTGATCCGGTCTTGGACGCCTCCGGCCGCCTGCACGAACCAGACGCGTCGACAGCGCGACGCCTTCTCGACAACGGACTTGGTCGACAACACGGCGTCATGTGACCGCACCCGGCCCAACGGGCGACTCGGCGAGATCGCCACAGGTGTGACCGTTCGTTCGTGTTCGGCCCATGCCGCTTCGAACGCCGGCCGGGTGAACTGCGGGAACTGACCGGCCGCATCGGCGAACACGATCCCGTCGCCGGGTCGCGCATCGCCCGCGACCATGCGCGCAGCGCCACGCCAATCTGCATGTGTCGGGTACGGCGTCACCAAGGCGGTCAACGCGAGCAGAGCGACCAGGGGTACGGCACAAACGAGCAGTGCCGCTCCCGGACGCACGCGTCGACTCACCAACCGGTCGCTCACAGCCAGCGCGACCGACGCGAGGAGGAGCGCGAACCCCGGCAACGCCGCCAGGATGTACCGGGGGTTGTCGACGGGGGTGACCAGGTCGAACACGGCGAGCACGATGACGGGACCGAACGCCCAAGCGGCGGGAACGAGCGATGGCCATGATTCCCGCGTTCCATACCGTCTGGCATGCAGGTAGGCGATGACGACACCGACGAGGGCCACCTCGGAGAGTAACGTCCTCAAACCGACGTTCGGGCCGATGAATACGTTGAGAACCGCTCCCAGGAAGGTCCCGATTCCGCCAGAGGTGTAGGTCCCGTTCTGCGCAAGGGCGCCTGCGATGATGAATGCGCCCACCGTCGAACCTCCGGCAAGGGCAGTGGGCCACAACTCGGCCAGCGCTCCACGCACGCCATCGCGGACGACCGCGACCGCTGCGAGGGGAACCAGCTGCACGACGAACAGACCGTGGCAGGCGACCCCGAGAACGGATGTGGCCGCCAGCGTCCACCACCAACGGCGAGCGATTCGATCGCTGCGTGCATCACCTGCAGCAAAGAAGCAGTACCAGGCGAACGCCGTGAGCAGCGTCTCGAATGCATACGCGCGCGCATCGGTGGCGACCCATTGGAAGCCGACCGACAGTGCGCAGACCGGGAGCGCTACGGCGACGAGCCGGGCACCGCCGATCCTACGGGCGATCACCCGCAGAACGACCAGCGATCCCCCCGCGGCGAGTACCGATGGTACCCGGATCCACCAGGTCGCATCCGAGACCCTGGCCCACGCCCATACGAACCCCATGTAGAGGATCATGGTCCCACGGAACGTCGTGAGATCGAAGCCGAAATCGTTCATCGCGCCTCGCGTGAACGCTTCGTCGAGCCACATCGACTCAGATGGGAGCCTGACTGCGGCCACCACCACGAGGATCACGAGGGCGCCGATCACTCCGATCATCTCGAGGAAGTGATCCGACGGGTCCGAAGGTTCTCTGGCGACGCTCATGCTGCAAGCAGTCTGCCAACGTCGCGCCGAGCCGGAGGACCATCGTCGGCGAAGTACCATCGCACGGGTTCCGGCGAGCGATGGGAGCACGGATTCGTCTCCGAACCGGCTCTCGCCGCTCGTCGAGGAGCACCGTGGCAATCAGCCGAAGGATCGATCATCGTGCGCCATCAGAAGAACAGAGCAGGGACGCGTGGGCGACGAGTCCGGCCCGGGTTCGTCGTGCTTGCGGTGCTGATCGGCGTGTCGTGGATCGGCCTCCGGCTCGTCAGCATCGGGGACGGCGAGACCGTGTTGCTCTCCGACGGTCCGCACAACCCCGCGCACCCCCTCATCGAGCGTGAGTTCAACGCTCCCTACCAGGCCGCTCGAGCGGGTTTCGACGGCGCACAATTCTATGCGATAGCTCGCTCACCCATCGATGTCCGCGAAGCAGCAACGTACCTCGATCAACCCTCGTACCGCCTCCGGCGCATCCTCTACCCCGCGATTGCAGGAATGTTCGCGCCGCGAGGAGGCACGCCACTGATCTGGAGCCTGGCACTGGTTTCGCTCGTCGGAGTGGCTCTCGGTGCCTGGGCCCTGGGTCGACTTCCCGGCGCTCCGCCGTGGCTGCCACTCACGATGGTGATCAACCCCGGCGTCATCGCGGGCCTGTGGCTGTCGCTGAGCGACGTGCTCGCGACGGGTCTCGTCCTCGCCGCGTTCGCCGCGGCGTTCTCTCGACATCGACGTCGGATCGTCGTCGTGATCGTGTTGCTCGCCCTGGCGTCCCTGACCCGGGAGATCTCGATCTTGGCCGCGTTCGCGCTCGTCCTCCTCCCCGGACTGAGCCGACGCGACCGAGTCCTCATTGGCGTGGTCCCGGGCATTCCGGTGGGACTCTGGTCGCTCTACGTCGCTCGGGTGCTCGATGCGCCGCTGTTCGCCCAGCCATACGGCGGCACGTTCACCGCCCCGTTCCTGGGATGGCTCCACAACGACTCGACACCTGAGGAACTCGTTCTCGCCGCCGCGATGGGGCTGGTGCTCGCGGCGTCGCTCACCAAGTGGCGGTCGACGCCGCTTCCGGTCACCGCGTACGTGGCGCTGAGCCTGGGGATACTGGTCTGTTCGACACCGATCATCATGGACACCTGGATGGGAAGCACCCGGGTCATCACCGCAGCACTGCCCCTCGCCATCTGGACCCTCGTCGGGCGGCCGTCGAAACGTCGCCACGAGCTCGCTCCCGACGGGACGGGCCGCCTCGCCGCCCGCACGCCACGATCGACACCGGCGATCTGAGGCGTCGAACCCACCTAGGACGCGGACCAGCATCGTCGGGGTCAGGGTCGGGTGATCGCGCCCTGCTCGGCGCCCTGGGCGAGCGCGGCGTACTTGGCGAGCACACCCGAGGTGTAGCGCGGCTCGGGCAGCTTCCAGTCGGCCCGACGCTCGGCGAGCGTGGCCTCGTCGAGGTCCACGTCGATGGTGTGGGCATTCACGTCGATGCGGATGACGTCGCCGTCCTCGACGAACGCGATCGGGCCACCGTCGACGGCCTCCGGAGCGACGTGTCCGATGCAGAACCCGTGGGTGCCGCCCGAGAAGCGCCCGTCGGTGATCAGTGCACAGTCGCCACCGCGCCCAGCACCCTTCAGGGCGCCCGTCACCGCCAGCATCTCACGCATGCCGGGGCCGCCCTTGGGGCCCTCGTAGCGGATCACCAGCACGTCACCGGGGTTGATGCTGCCGGCGAGGATCGCGTCCATGCAGGCCTGCTCGCCCTCGAACACCCGGGCGGGGCCTTCGAAGAAGTCGAAGTCGATGCCGGCGACCTTGACCACCGAGCCCTTCGGCGCGAGTGACCCGGTGAGGATCGCCAGGCCACCCTGGGCGTGGATCGGCTCCGCCATCGCATGCACGACGTCGCCGTCGGGGGCGGGCGGGTCGAGCGCTTCGAGGTTCTCGGCGACGGTCCTGCCCGTGACGGTGATCTCATCGCCGTGGTAGACGCCCGCCTCGAGCAGCTCGCGCATGACCACGGGGATGCCACCGATCCGGTCGATGTCGACCATGTGGTACCTGCCGTGCGGCTTCGTGTCGGCGATGTGGGGCACCTTCGCGGCGATCCGGTTGAAGTCCTCCAGGTGCAACTCGACCTGGGCCTCTGCCGCGATCGCCAGCAGGTGCAGCACGGCGTTGGTCGAGCCGCCGAGTGCCATGGTGATGGCGATGGCGTTCTCGAAGGCGCCCTTGGTCATGATGTCACGGGGGCGGATGCCTTCGCGCACGAGGTTCATCACGGCCTGGCCCGAAGCGAACGCGTCGTCGTCGCGACGACGGTCCACGGCCGGCGGGCTGGCCGAACCAGGCAGTGACATGCCGAGCGCCTCGCCGATGGACGCCATCGTGTTGGCGGTGAACATGCCCGCGCACGCGCCCTCGGTCGGGCACGCATTGTGTTCGATCGCGTCGAAGTCCTCGTCGCTGATGGTGCCGGCCGCCTTGGCGCCGACCGCTTCGAACACGCTGGTGATGTCGAGCGCCTGACCCTTGTGGTGGCCCGGCAGGATGCTGCCCGCGTACATGAACACCGACGGCACGTTCAGTCGGGCGGCCGACATCAACATGCCGGGAAGTGACTTGTCGCACCCCGCGAAGTTGACCATCGCGTCGAGGCGTTCGGCGTGCATGACGGTCTCGACCGAATCCGCGATCACCTCGCGCGACACCAGCGACGCCCGCATGCCCTCGTGGCCCATCGAGATGCCGTCGGACACCGCGATCGTCACGAACTCGATCGGGAACCCACCGGCGTGACGCACCCCGTCCTTGGCCCGCTCCGCGAGCCGCTTCATCGGCAGGTTGCACGGGGTCACCTCGTTCCACGACGACGCAATACCCACCTGCGCCTTCGACCAGTCGTCGTCGCCCATGCCGATCGCGCGCAGCATGGCCCGGGCGGGCGCCCGCTCGTAACCGTCGGTGACCTCGCCGGAGCGGGACTTGATCGTGACCTGGGTTCCATCGTCAGCCATGGAGCGTGACCTTACGCCCCTCGGCCAACCCCGTGGCATCCGATTCGGCCCCGGCGATGGCATGATCAGCACCATGACCGATGCCGGTTTCGCCACCGAACGTTTCGCCCATCTCGACGGGGTGCTGCACTCCTACGTCGAAAGAGGCCGGATCCCCGGGGTGCAGACTCTGATCTGGCGCCACGGTCGGCTCGTGCACCGGGATCGCTTCGGGTTCGTCGATGTCGACGAGGCCACCCCGGTCGCCGACGACACGATCTACCGCCTCTATTCGATGACCAAACCGATCACCTCGGTCGCGTTGATGATGCTGTACGAGCGCGGCCACTTCCTCATGGAGAACCCGGTGTCGCGGTGGATCCCCGAATTCGCGGACCTGAAGGTGTTCACCGGGGGCACCGCGGACGCACCCGAGACGCGGCCGTCGGAGACACCGCTGACGGTCCACCACGTGCTCACCCACACCTCGGGGTTGACCTACGGGTTCCAGTACGCCCATCCCGTCGACGAGCTGTACCGCCGGGAGGCGCTGGGCGACTTCTTCTCCGCGCCCGACTACGACCTCGACGGGGCCATGGAACGCCTGGCTGCCCAGCCGTTGCAGTTCGAACCGGGCACCGCGTGGAACTACTCGATGTCGACCGACGTGTGCGGGGCGTTGGTCGAACGCATGAGCGGCATGAAGCTCGACGAGTTCTTCGAGGCCGAGATCTTCGCACCGCTGGGCATGGTCGACACGGGTTTCGTGACCCCCGAGGCCGACGTGCTGCGGTGTTCGCCGCTGTACGTGGTCGCGCCCGACGGCGGCATGAACCGGCTGGCGTCGGCCCGGTCGATGACCCGAGCGCCGTCGATGTTGTCGGGTGGGGGCGGTCTGGTGGGCACCGCCGACGACTACCTGCGCTTCTGCCGGATGCTGCTCGGCGGCGGCGAGCTCGACGGGGCACGCCTGTTGTCGCCCCGCACCGTCGACTTCATGATGGCGAACCACCTGCCCGGCGGCGCCACGATGAACGACATGGGCCAGGCCACGTTCTCGGAGGTCGCCATGGCCGGCACCGGCTTCGGCCTGGGCTTCTCGGTGCTGGAAGACCCGGTGGCGAACACCTCGCTCGGCTCGCCGGGTCTCGCCGCCTGGGGTGGCGCGGCATCGACGGCGTTCTGGGTGGATCGACGCGAAGGCCTGGCCGTGGTGTTCATGACCCAGCTACTGCCGTCCAACACGTACCCGTTGCGTCGGCACCTCCAGGCCGGCGTGTACCAGGCGCTGGTGGACTGATCGGAGTCAGCCGCCGAGGCGCTCGGACAACTCCAGCCAGCGCTCCTCCAGTTCGACCGTCTCGGCCTCGATCGCGCGGAGCTGTTCGTCGAGTCGCCGCAGCCCGACGTGGTCGGTGTGATCGTGGTCGGCCATGCGCTGGTGCAGTGCCTGCACCTGAGCAGTGCGCTTGTCGATCCGTCGTTCGATCGACGCCACCTCCTTCTGGACGCCACGCCGCTCGGCGCCGGAGAGGCCTTCGTGCGACCGGTCGGGACCGCGCCCGGTCGACGACGCCGCCGGGTGAGGACGTGGAGCGGTCGCACCGGCGCGGCGGCGCAGCTCCAGGTACTCGTCCACCCCGCCGGGCAGGTGGCGGAGGCGGCCGTCGATGATCGCGTACTGCTGGTCGGTGACCCGCTCGAGCAGGTAACGGTCGTGGGAGACGACCACCAGCGTCCCGGGCCACGAATCGAGCAGGTCCTCGGTGGCGGCGAGCATGTCCGCGTCGACGTCGTTGGTCGGCTCGTCGAGCAGGATCACGTTCGGTTGGTCGAGCAGCAACAGCAGCAGTTGCAGGCGGCGCTTCTGGCCGCCCGAGAGCTCGCGCACGAACGACGACAGGTGCCGGTTCGAGAAACCGAGCCGTTCGAGGAGCTGCGCCGGCGTCACGTCCCCACCCTCGATCCGGAACGTCGCCTTCGTCTCGGCGAGCACCTCGCGGACGCGTCGATCGCCGATCGCGGCGAGTTGGGCGAACTGCTGGTCGAGCAGCCCGACCCGTACGGTCTTGCCCCGCTTCACCTCACCCGAGGTCGGCGTGACGGTGCCGGCGATCAGACCGAGCAAGGTCGACTTACCGCTGCCGTTCGCCCCGAGAATGCCGGTGCGTTCCCCCGGTGCGAGCCGCCAGGTCACCCGGTGCAGCACGTCACGGTCGTCGTAGCCGACGCTCACGCCCTCGAGGTCGACCACGTCCTTGCCCAGGCGGGCCACGGCGAGACGCTGCAACTCGACCGGGTTGCGGACGGGCGGCACATCGGCGATGAGCGCGTTCGCGGCCTCGATCCGGAACTTCGGTTTGCGTGTACGGGCCGGCGCGCCGCGGCGCAACCACGCCAGTTCCTTGCGCAGCAGGTTCTGCCGTTTTGCCTCGGTCGCCGCGGCGATGCGGTCACGCTCGACCCGCTGGAGCACGTACGCCGCGTAGCCGCCTTCGAAGCGGTCGACGGTGGCGTCGTGGACCTCCCAGGTGGCGGTGCAGACCTCGTCGAGGAACCACCGGTCGTGGGTGATCACCAGCAGCCCGCCGGCATGGCGCGGCCAACGTTCCTGCAGGTGCGTGGCCAGCCAGGTGATGCCCTCGATGTCGAGATGGTTCGTCGGCTCGTCGAGCGCGAGCACGTCCCAGTCGTCGACGAGCACCGCTGCGAGCGCGACGCGCCGGCGTTGGCCGCCGCTCAACTCGGCGACGGGCGCATGCCAGGGCACGTCCGCGACGAGCCCGGCCATGACGTCGCGCACCTTCGCGTCGCCGGCCCATTCGTGCTCGGGTCGGTCGCTGACGATCGTGTCGACGACCGTTGCGCATGGTTCGAGCTCGTCGGCCTGGCCGAGTACACCGATGCGGAGGTCGCGGCGGCGGATCACGCGGCCGTCGTCGGGTTCGGTCGCGCCGGCGAGGACTCTCAACAGGGTCGACTTGCCGTCGCCGTTCACCCCGACGATCCCGATGCGGTCGCCTTCTGCGACACCGACGGTGACGTCGTCGAACACGACGGCCGTCGGATACTCGACCCCGACGGATTCGGCGACGATCAGCGGAGCAGCCACGCTCGGATGCTACGGGCCGGGCCACCCGGGCCAACTCGAGCCATCCCGACGAGAACCGGCAGATCGGCTCGGGCGCTCTGCAACCACGCCCCGAGCGCGCTCCGCGTCCGGGCCGGAACGGGCGCATCGGGACGGACGCCGGGTGAGCGGTAGCATCGGCGTCCATGACGAGCGCCGCCACCGTCGACGCGCACCGTCACGACCCCTTCGGCGCCGACCAGCATGGGCCGGTGATCGTCGGCCACGGCATCACGAAGAGCTGGAAGTCCACCGCGGTGCTCACCGACGCGCAGCTCGCCGTCGGTCCCGGCATCACGGGCCTGCTGGGCCCGAACGGCTCGGGCAAGACGACCCTGATCGGCATGATCCTCGGCCTGCACCGGCCCGATGCCGGGTCGCTGCGGGTGCTGGGCATCGACCCGACCACCGCCGGGCACGAGGTGCGGGCCCGGGTCGGCTACAGCCCCGAACACCATCGACTGCCACCCGACACGCGGGTGTCGGACTTCGTCGCCCACATCGCCCAGGTGCACGGTCTGCCCCGCCGGGCCGCGATCAATCGGGCCTCGGACGCGCTCTGGCACGTGGGGTTGGGCGAGGAGCGCTTCCGGCCGCTCGGCACGATGTCGACCGGGCAACGTCAGCGCGCCAAGCTCGCCCAGGCGATCGTGCACGACCCCGCCCTGGTGCTTCTGGACGAGCCCACCGACGGGCTCGACCCGCTGCAGCGCGACGACATGCTGGACCTGATCCGCCGCATGGGCCGCGACTTCGGCATGCACGTGCTGTTGTCGTCGCATCTGCTCGAGGAGGTCGAACGGGTCTGTGACGGGGTCGTGATCCTGCGCGACGGCCAGGTCGCGGTGTCCGGGTCGATCGAGGCGGTCCGCGGCAAGGGCACCGGTGTGATCGTCGAGTTGGTCGACGGGTGGGATGCGGTGACCGCGAACTTGCGTGCCGGGGGGTTCGAGGTCGAACGCGACGGGCTGAAGTTGCTGGTCCGGTCCCGAGTCGAGCACGCGGAGCCCGACGTGACCTTCGACGCGGTGCGGGACGCGGTCGCGGCATCGAACTCGGCGATCCGCATGCTCAAGGCTCGCCAGACCACCCTCGAGGACGTGTTCCTCTCCGAGCCGGCACCGGTCGGCCGATGACGCAACTGCCGCCGCCACCGATTGGTGCGCCTCCGGCGACCGGTCGGGGATCCGCGCAGATCCTCGAACGTGGCTACCGCCGCTACGACGGGGAGCGCCTCGGTCGGAGCGCGTCGATCAGGGCGG
>CAZQSU010000080.1:0-13563 GCA_964595905.1 uncultured Iamiaceae bacterium | reverse complement strand
TAGCACGTGGCGAAGAACGCTCGACGGACCAGGGTTCGATTCCCTGCAGCTCCACCACAGCAGCCCGGTGCCCTTCGGCGGCGAGCCGGCCGGGCGGTGGCCGGTCGCCGAGCGACTGCTGGACCGTCCCGGTTGCGGTCGGTAGCATCGCGGCGTTCGTCCGACGATCGTCAGGGAGGGTCACCGTGAAGGTCACACATCGGCGCCAGAAGCTCGGGCTCGTGGGCATCGTGGTGGCCGTCGGACTCATCGCGTCGGCGTGTACCAGTCCGGTCTTCGGCACGGCCGCCGGACCGATCCGCCACGGAACGCTCACTTCGAACAGCGGCAACCAGTACACCTTCACCGCCGACGATTCGACGGTCACCGCGGCGGCGCCGTCTCCGTCGGACCCGAGCATCCGCGAGGCGTTCTGGCGTACGAACACGCCGTACTACGACGACCAGCAGGCCTGCATCACGTGGCAGACGACCGCCGCGTCCCAGGGGGGTGATCCGGTCCAACCCGGGCTCGCCATGCGGATCGCCCCGACCGGGGTGGACGGGAAGGGCATCAAGGCGATCACGGTCACCGAGAACGTCTGGGCGTCGGCGGCCTGGATCTTCAACGTCCACACCTGGGACACGACGAGGTCCGGCAGCCCGTTCTCGTTGGTCGGCCAGTTCGATCTCTGGGATCTCGTGGTGACCTCGACCGTCGACGAGAACGGAAACGTCCAGCGCGCGTGGGTTCCTCCGCCCTGGTACGTGTGCGCCCGGACCCTCGGGAACCAGTTCGTCTTCAAGCTGTGGACCGGGTCGAACCCCGAACCCGGCTGGGACGACCCGACCCACGTGTTCACCACGACCCTGCCCGACGGCTGGGACTACCCGGGCTATTCGGGGGGCTACATCGGCCACCTCCACCAGGGCCAGTCGGCATCGTTCAGCAGGGTGAGGACCATGCCGCTGTGTCTCGCGGCCGACATGGTCGACACCCCGCGCTGTCGGGAGCTGCGCTCCCGGTTGCCCACCACGGTTCCAGCGACGACGGTTCCCCCGAATTCCGGCTGACGAGAGCCGAGGTGTCGTCCTGCCGCGCGGGATGAACCGGAGCGCTAGCATATCGCGCCTCATGAGCGCACGAGCCGGATTCCGTCGCCGACGCCTCAGCGGCGTTCTGGGCGTCGTCGTCGCCGGCGCCATGGTCGCGTCGTCGTGTGGCTCCGAGGCGAACCGTGCGACGACCTCGTCGACCCGGGCACGTCCGAGTTCGTCGGTCACGTCCCCGGCGACGACGGTCGCTCTGAGCGCCCCTGAGCCGCACCGCACCTCCCACAACGGTGGCGGCCGCCTCGCGGCCCCACTGGATCCGGCCGGCGAACCACTGCAGATCCGCCACGCCAGCCTCACCACCCAGAACTGGGCCACCTACGACTACCGGACCGACACCGATACCGTCACCGCTTCGATGCCGGCCGGCATCACCGACACGAACATCCGGGAAGTCTTCTGGCGGGCCGACACCGAACCGGCCACCGACGACCAGGTCTGCGCCACCTGGGATCAGACGTCCGCATCGGTCGAGGGAGGTCCGATCCAACCGGGTCTGGCAATGCGCATCGCGTCGGTCGGCGCCCACAACGAAGGGCTCCGCGCCATCACGCTCACCGAGAACGTGCTGTATGCGGGCACGTGGTTGTTCAACGTACACGTGTGGGACACGAGGCTCCCCGTCCCCATGAAGCTGGTGAAGACCTTCGACGTGTCAGGGGTGGTGGGGCGCATCACCTCCGTCGACGGGCAGGCCGCCGACTTCATGGTGCAACCCCCGTGGCACCTGTGCGGGCGGGTCGTCGGTGACACGTTCACGTTCAAGGTCTGGACCCAGGACGATCCCGAGCCGAGCTGGCAGAACCCGAAGCAGGTGTTCAGCGTGCAGCTACCGCCCGGCTGGGACCACCCCGGCTACTCGGGCGGCTACATCGGGCATCTGCATCCCGGTCAGTCGGCGACGGCGACGGCCGAACTGCCCACCCCGATCGACTGAATCGACGCTCGAACGCCCATGGTCACGGGCGCCGATGGAATCAGAAACCGGTGAAGATCGCGCGGATCTCGTCCAGATCTGCGGTGCCGCCGACCCCCGGGGGTGTGTGGTCGACGTCCATGCGTCCGTAGACGAGCCTGATGAACGCCTCCGCGCCCAGGTGCAGCTCTTCGAGACCCGGATCGGGACGCGGTTCGGGTTCGACGACGACCGCGTCGGGACCGAGTTCGAGGCGCAGCGTGCGCGGCGGATCGAAGGTGTGCACGATCACGGTGCGCTCGTCGGGAATCGGCTCGCCGGACATGCCGGCGGCGAGACCCAGACCGTCGAGCACGGCCGGGACGGCGACGTCGAGCAGCGTCGCTGCGGGCTCGAAGGCGACCCGGACGTCCCAGAAGTGCAGCGCGTGTTCATCGAGACGGTGCTGGGTGAACGTGGCGAAGTCGATGTCGTGGCCCTCCATCGGTATCCGCAACACGGCTGCGTCGTCGGCATCGACCGCCTCGAGCGCCTCGAGGAACGCCCGGTCGACCGCGGCGAGATCGGCCGCCTGGGCTTCGGGCGACTTGGCGTTCCACTCGTCCCAGACGCCCGGCGCGAAACCGTCGGCGAGCGGCGTGCGGGCGAGCGCCGAGGCGAGCACCTCGGTCATGATCACCGCGCCGGACCCCAGATGCGACAAGGTGTCGGCGACCGTCCACTCGGCCGGATACGCGGGGCGGCGCAGGTCGTCGCCGTCGAGCGCGTCGACCAGTTCTGCCAGCGCGGCGACCGAGGTGCGCAGGGCCTGCAGGCGGTTCGACATGGGCTCCTCGTTCGGATCGGGGTCAGGTGTCGGCTGGCCGGTCGGTCGGCGCCGAGTCCCGTCACGGTACCGGCCGCCACCTACATTGAGACGCCATGAGCCGGTCCGTCGTGCCTTCTTCCGGTGTGCCGAGGACCGCGTTGTGGGCGATCCCGGTCAGCGACCTCGGCGGCGTGGCCCGGCACGTGATCGACGTGGGCACCGCCGGCCTGGACGGTTGGGAACTGGTCGTACTGTGCCCGCCCGGCCCGTTCGCGGACCTCGCCGCCGCGCAGGGCCTCGACGTACGCGCCGCGGCCTTCGGCCGCCCCGCGGGCGCGCTCGCGTCGCTGCGGACCCTGCGCCGGACCATCCGCGAGCTCCGCCCGGCGGTGGTGCACACCCACCTGGCCTATGCGGATCTCATCGCCGCCGCGGTCGGCCCTGGCGCGAACGGCACGCTCGTCACCACCGAGCACGGCATCTCGATGGCCGACACCGCCCTGCACGAATCGTCCGCGATGTCGCGTGTGATGGCGCGGATCCACCGGTTGCGGCAGCATCGCACCGACGGCCTGATCGCCGTCTCCGACGCGACGCTGGCGGCGGTGCGGGCCAAGTGGCATCCCCCGGCGCAGGTGCACACGGCCGTCATCCGCAACGGCATCGACCGTCCGTCGCCGCCGGCGCGCCTGCCGGGCCTGCACGTCGGCGCGGTGGGGCGGCTCGCACCGGAGAAGAACCTCGGGCTGTTGATCGACGCGTTCGCCCGGGTCGTCGAGCGCCACCCGGAGGCGCGTCTGACCATCGCCGGCGACGGCCCACTTCGTGACGAACTCGTCGGTGCGGTCGCCGGGGCCGGCCTCGACGATCGGGTCGATTTTCCCGGCCACGTCGATGCCTCGGCGGTGTTCGCCGAGCTCGACGTGGTCGTCATGCCGTCGGTGTTCGAGAACTGTTCCTACACGCTGCTCGAAGCCGCGGTCAGCGGCTGCGGCGTGGTCGCGACCGATGTCGGCGGCAATCCGGAGATCCTTCCGCGCCCGTCGCTGGTACCCCTCGGCGACGCCGACGCGATGGCCGAGGCGATCATCGCTCAGGGGCTCGAGGTGGCCGCCCGGCCGGGGCTTCCCGACGACTGGCCCACGGTGGCGGCCATGTGCGCATCGATCGTGACGTTCTACGACGATCTGGCGGTTGGCTCGGCGCCGTAGGCTGGCGCCATGTGCGGGCGGTTCTCCCAGTATTCGCCGGTGTCCGATCTGGTGTCGCAGTTCGAGGTCGACGAGACCGCGCTCGATGAGACCGGTCGGCGTGCCCGTTACAACGTCGCCCCGACCCAACAGGCACTGATCGTGGCGTCGTCGGCCGACGGTTCGACCCGCAGGCTCGGCGAGATGCGCTGGGGGCTCGTGCCGCGCTGGGCGAAGGACCCGAGCATCGGCAATCGGATGATCAATGCGCGCACCGACAAGGTCGCCACCTCCAACGCCTACCGTGCCGCGTTCGCCAAGCGCCGCTGCCTGGTGCCGGTCGACGGGTTCTTCGAGTGGGCGAAACCCGCCGAGGGGTCCGCCGATGCGAAGCGGGCGAAGACCCCGTTCCACATCCACACCGCGGCGCGCACTCCGCTCGCCCTGGCGGGACTGTGGGAGACCTGGTACGACGCCGAGGAGCGGCCGCTGCGCAGCTTCACGATCCTCACCGCCGACGCGAACCGGTTCATGGCGCCGATCCATCACCGGATGCCCGTCATCGTGACGCCGCCCGACTGGGCGGCCTGGCTCGCGCCGACGCCGTTGGACGATGCTGCACAGGCCCGGCTCCTGGCTCCCGCGCCCGACGATCTGCTGGTCGCCGACGAGGTCGCCACGCTGGTCAACCGGCCCGCGAACGACACCGCCGAGATCATCGTCCCGGTCTGATCCACCGCCACGGGTCGCCCCGAGTGGGTGTGCCGGCAACACGGGGCCTTCACCAGCGAGCGATCCGCCCGATCGACGACCCGACTCTTCGTGCTCTCGGGATGGCACGCCTGCGCTGTCCGTACCTCGCACACAACCGGTACCCTTCTCGGCGATGGATGCACTCCCCCGGCTCGGGTCCGACGCGACGGTCGACGAGATCGTCGACGGGATGAACCGGGTGGGGTGCACCGTGGTCGAGGGGTTCCTCGACCACGACGCCGTCGCCGCCTTGCGCGACGAACTCGCACCGCACCGCGCCCGCACCCCGGAGGGTCGCAACGACTTCGAGGGGCACGCGACCCGTCGCATCTACGCGCTGTTCGCCAAGGTCCGTGGTTTCGACACGCTCGCCACCGACCCGCGGGTGCTCGGCGTCCTCGATGCCGTGCTCGGGGTGTCCTATCAGCTCTCGGCACCGGTGGGGATCGACATCGGGCCCGGTGAGGCAGCGCAGATGCTGCACCGCGACGACCTGATCTACCCACTCACCTGGCCGCATCCCGAGGTCGTGGTCAACACGATGTGGGCGCTCGACGACTTCACCGTCGACAACGGCGCGACGATGGTCATCCCGGGCAGTCACGCCCGCGACCCGGCGAACCCGCCCGACGCCTCCCGGGCGATCCCGGCGACGATGCCGGCGGGTTCGGTGTTGTTCTACCACGGCAGTCTGTGGCACCACGGCGGCGCGAACCGCACCGACGGGCGCCGTCTCGGCGTCATCCTCGAATACGTCGTGGGGTGGCTCCGAGCCCAGGAGAACCACGTCCTCGCCGTTCCCCGCGACGTCGTACGGTCTCTGCCCGAGCGGCTCCGCGAACTGCTCGGCTACAACATCCACCCGCCCTTCATCGGCTACGTCGACGGCGTTCATCCCCTGCGGGTGCTCGACCCCTGAGCAGGTCCGGTGCACCGGCCACTGGCCGGGCCACCCGCGTCGGGGGGTCAGTCCTCCGACGTGACGCCGGGTCGGCGGGCCGAGCCGGCGTACATGAAACTCATCGTGGCCGGCCCGGCGATCGTGAAGTTCACACATTCGACGTCGACGTAGCCGGCATCGGCGAGCTCCGCCGCGTGGTCACGGGTGAGGTGGCACCCGCCGGCGATGCGCTGCTGGATGCCGTCGAAGCGTTCCTGGCGGGTCGCGACCCGGGTGTCGTCGGAGCGGCCGTGTTCCAGGAAATGGATCCGACCGCCAGGGCGCAGGATCCGGGCGATCTCCGCGAGGGTCGCCTGTTCGTCGGGCACGGTGCACAGGGTGAACGTGCTCAACGCGGCGTCCATCGAGGCGTCGCCGAGATCGATCCGGTTCCCGTCGAGTTCGGCGAACTCGACCCGGACCGGTGACGCCGCGAGGCGTTTCGCGGCGAGCTTGCGCCCGACCGACGCCGGGTCGACCGCGACCACCCGGTTCACCCCGGCGGGATACCACGGCACGTTCGTGCCCGACCCGAAGCCGATCTCGAGGACGTCTCCGGCGAGGCCCTCCATGGCGCGGGCACGCAACGCGCCGAGTTTCTTCCCGCCCAGCATGAGGTCGATGACCCGTGGCAACACCTGGTCGCCGTAGAAACCCATGGCCGCGACCCTAGTGCTCCGCCCCCGGCCGCTCTCTCGGCTGCAACGGTCGGGAAACCTGCTTCGGGGCCGACGACCCGCTAACCTCGACTGCCGTGTCGGGACGGGTGAGGGCAGTGGTGGCGGGCATCATGGTCGTCGGGCTGCTCGTGCTCACCGGCTGCGATCCGGTCATCGGGAGCGCGTCCGGGCCGGCGCGCCACGCGACCCTCACGTCGGCGTCGGGTATGAAGTACCGCTATGCGGGAAGCCGGACCGGCCTGTTCGCCATTCCCGGCACGCCGACGTGGGACACGAACGTCCGCGAGGTGTTCTGGTATCCCGACTCGAAGTTCGCCGCCGATCAACAGGCCTGTATGACCTGGAACATCGTCGCCGGAGAGACGAGGCCCGGTCTGCTGCAGCCGGGGGTGGCCCTGCGGATCGCTCCGGTGACCGCCGACAACAAGGGGGTCAAGGCGGTGACGGTCACCCAGAACATCTACTTCGCGGGCATCTGGATGTTCAACGTCCACGTCTGGAACTCACTCGACTCCGCGCATCCCTTCACCCAGATCGCCAACTTCGACCTGTCACCGGTCGTGGGGTCGCTCATCGGGAGCGCGGCGCCGATGGTTCGGTCGCCGTGGCACGTGTGCGCTCGGGTCGTGGACCGGACGTTCAGCTTCATGGTCTGGACCGGCACGAACCCGAAGCCGGCGTGGAACGACCCGCTGCACGTCCGCACGGCGACGTTGCCGGCCGGCTGGGACTACTCCGGTTATGCCGGCGGGTACATCGGCCATCTGCACCAGGGCCAGGCGGGCGCGTTCTCCGCCGTGGCGACGCAAGTGCTGCCGTGACCGTGCCGTCGATCGAGGTCGTGACCGCGGACATCACCACGCTCGCCGTCGACGCGATCGTCAACGCGGCGAACGAGTCGCTGCTCGGGGGCGGAGGCGTCGACGGGGCGATCCACCGTGCCGCCGGGCCGGGGTTGCTCGCCGAGTGTCGCACCCTGGGCGGCTGCGCCACCGGCGACGCGAAGGCGACCGGCGCCTACGAACTGCCGAGTACATGGGTGATCCACACCGTCGGCCCGGTCTGGCACGGCGGCGGGCGGGACGAGGCCGACCTGCTGCGGTCGTGTTACCGGCGCAGCATCGAGGTCGCGGACGAACTCGATGCCTCGTCGATCGCGTTTCCGGCGATCTCGACGGGAGTGTACGGGTATCCCAAGGACGCGGCGGCCGACATCGTGATCGCCACGCTGTCGACGGTGTCCACGAACGTGGCATCGGTACTGCTGTGTGCGTTCGGCGAAGCGGACGCACACCGCTACCGGGAGCGACTCGGCTGAGAACGCCCGGTGGTGACGCGGCCGGGGCTTCACCACCCGGGTGACGCGGCACCGGCACCGGCACCGGCACCGGGGCGCCCACGCTCGAACAGGCACCCACCTTGCATCGAGCAGGTACCGTTCCCCTAGTGTGTAAGGGTTCCCTTACAGCCGGAACGGCGAGCGTGCCGCGACGGTCCGTCAACCGAAAGGTCCCAACCGAATGGCTGCTCCACTCCGGCGAATCGCAACGATCGCCTGCACGCTCGCCGTCACCGCGGCGCTCGTCGGCTGCTCCTCGTCGTCGAACACCGAGGCCGGCGACACCGGCGGCCAGACCTCGACGGCCGCGAAGACCAGCTCCATCACCGTCTACACCGGGATGCACAAGGAACTCGTCGAGACCCTGGCATCGGCGTTCACCGAGAAGACCGGCATCAAGATCGACATCCGCGCCGGTGAAGACGCGGAGATGACCGGCCAGGTGACGACCGAGGGCCCACGCACCAAGGCCGACGTCTACCTGTCGGAAGGCCCGGGCCCGATCGCGCGGCTCGCGAAGGAAGGCCTGCTGTCGAAGGTTCCCGCTGCCGACCTCGACGGGCTGGACCCCCGCCTGGTGCCCTCGACGCGTGACTGGGCGCCCTATGCCGCCCGGGTGCGGGTCATCATCTACAACCCGTCGAAGATCACCGAGAACGAACTGCCCAAGTCGATCCTCGACCTGTCCGAACCCGAGTGGAAGGGCAAGTTCGCGTACGCGACCTCCGACGGCTTCCCCGGCACGGTCAGCTACCTGATCGACACGATCGGCGAGGACAAGACCCTCGACTGGCTGAAGGCCGTGAAGCAGAACGGGGTCAACGAGCACAAGAACGGCAAGATCCGTGACACCGTCGAGGCCGGCCAGCACGCGTTCGGTCTGACGAACCACTACTACTGGTACATCCTGGCCCAGTCCGAAGGCGGCGCCGACAAGCTCTCGTCGAAGCTGCACTACTTCTCCGAGCCCGACGCCGGCGGCCTGCTCCTCGCTTCCGGCGCCGGGGTCCTCGCGGCCAGCAAGCACCAGCAAGCGGCTCAGAAGTTCGTCTCGTGGCTCGTGAGCGCTGACGGCGGCCAGAAGATCATCGCCTCGGCGGACGCCAGCCAGTTCCCCGCCGCCAAGGGAGTGAACAGCGAGATCCCCGGACTTCCCAAGCTCGATTCGCTGGCTGCGCCCGAGTTCGACCAGGCCAAGTTCGCCAACCTGAACGAGGCCATCTCCCTGATGGAGCAGGTCGGGATGAACTGATCCGGACCCCGGTCTCTCCCAGGGCAGACTGATCGGGCATGTCGAGCACGATCGAAGCGCCCGGACCGACGTCGACCGCGACCGCCACCGGCGGTCGCGGTCGACGCGCCAGGCCACCGGCGTTCACCTCGGTCGTCTCGCTGGGGGTCGCGGCGGCGTCGCTCACGCCGTTCGTCTACCTGATCGTCGCACACGGCCTGTCGCCGCGTCTGATCTACGACGAGTTCACCAAGCCGGGCGTGCCCGAGCTGGTGTGGCACACGATCGAACTCGCGCTCGGGGTGTCGATCGCCGGGTCCGTCCTCGGCGTGGGCCTCGCGCTGTTGGTGGTCCGCACCGACCTGGTGTTCCGGCGGCTCTTCACGGTGCTGTTCGTGCTGCCCCTGGCGGTACCGGGGTTCGTCAGCTCCTACACCTGGGTGGCGCTCAGCCTGCGGTTCGCTCCGCAATCGCGGGCGCTGTTCGGCTACGGCGGTGCGGTGCTGGTGCTCACGCTGGCCACCTACCCGTACATCTTCCTGTCGGCGGTGGCGGCGCTGCGCGGCATCGACCCGGCTCAGGAAGAGGCGGCCCGGTCGCTCGGCCACGGCCCGGTCGGGACGTTCCTGCGCGTCACCCTGCCGCATCTCCGACCGGCCATCGCCCTGGGGGGCCTCATCGTCGCGCTGCACATGTTCGCCGAGTTCGGCGCGTTGCAGATGCTGGGCTTCCCGACGCTCACCACGGCGATCGTGCAACGCATGACCGTGTTCGGCGATCCCGACGCGGCCCGGGCGCTGTCGGTGGTGCTCGCGGCTCTGTCGGTGATCGTCATCGCCGTCGACGCGGTGGTCCGGGGGCGGGTCCGGCCGGCACGGACCGGCGCAGGCACGCCGCGTCCGCCGCGGCGCTGGTCGCTGGGCGGTGCCGGTCCGGTCGCTCTTGCCGGGTCGGTCGTGGTGGTGCTCGCCGCGCTCGGGGTGCCGGCGTATGCGTCGATCACCGGTCTGGTCCGGTCCTTCGGGGCGGACGGGCCTGGCATTCCCTGGGCCGAGTTGGGCCAGGTGACCTTCACGACCACGCGGCTGGGCCTGGCGGCCGCGGTCGTCGCGATCGTCGTCGGTTTTCCGATCGCGTACCTCGCGGCGCGCTATCCCGGGGTGCTGTCGGCGCTGGCCGAGCGCGGCATCTGGATCGCGCATTCGCTTCCCGGGGCGATCCTGGCGTTGTCGCTGGTGTACGTGGGGGTGAACTGGCTCCACCCGCTGTATCTGACCTCGACGATGCTCGTGATCGCGTACGTGATCATGTTCCTGCCCCTGGCGGTCTCCTCGGAGTACGTGGGCCTGGCCCGCGCGGCGCGTGACCACGAGCGGGTGGCGCGGTCACTGGGCGACACGCCGTTGTCGTCGACGCTGCGGATCACCTTGCCGCTCGCACTCCCCGGGATCGCCGTCGGCGCGTTGCTGGTGCTGATCGAGGTCGAGAAGGAGCTCACGACCACGCTGTTGTTGCACCCCACGGGCGTCGACACGTTGTCAACCGCGTTGTGGGCGACGACCAACGGTGAGGTGCTCGACTTCACCGCGGCCGCGCCCTTCGGGGTGACGTTGATCCTGCTCGCGGCGATCCCCGCGGCCATCCTGGCGCGCCGCACCCTCGCCCAACTCGATTGACGGCGCGCCGGCGCGGCCCGATGAGCGAGCCGCCGTGCGGGGCGCGCTCAGGCGGGTGTCGGGACCGTCGCCGCGTCGGGAAGCGGCACGGCGCGGGCGACCGTGCCGGGCG
This sequence comes from uncultured Iamiaceae bacterium, assembly GCA_964595905.1. GTDB lineage: Bacteria > Actinomycetota > Acidimicrobiia > Acidimicrobiales > Iamiaceae > JAFDWI01. The sequence continues at coordinate 2,827 of CAZQSU010000080.1, read as the reverse complement.
CGATCCCCACGTGCACGCGGCCGCCCACCTCGGGCAACTCGCCGAGGGTGCGGACCAGCAGCGGCTCGTCGAGCCCGTCGACCCGGAGGCGCACCATGGCGTCGTGACCGAAGAAGCTGGTCGAGATCACCGTCGCCGGGATCCCCTCTTCGTGCAGTGAGAGCTGTTCGGGGCGCAGCACCACCAGGCACTCGCCACCGTCCGCGCACCCCGCCGGGCAGGCGTCGATGTCGACCTTGCCGAACACGCAGTCGGCGATCGACGCGTTCGAGTCGGGTGCGGCGTGCAACAGCACCACGTCGCCGAGCAGATCGGCGGTCGCGGCGTCGACGGGCCGCGCGTAGACCGCTTCGGGGGGTCCGGCCTGGACGACCTCGCCCGCCCGCAGGATCACGACGTGGTCGGCCAGCGACAGCGCCTCGCCCTGGTCGTGGGTGACCAGAACGGTGGTCGTGCCCAGCCGACGCAGCAGGCCACAGACCTCTTCACGCAGTTCGACCCGCAGGCCGGTGTCCAACGCCGAGAACGGCTCGTCGAGCAGGATCGCAGCCGGTTCGGGTGCGAGCGCACGGGCCAGGGCGACACGTTGTTGTTGCCCACCGGAGAGTTCGTCGGGTCGGCGGGAGCCGTACCCGGGCAGCCCGACCATCTCGAGCAGCCCCTCGACCCGCGCGGCACGGTCGCGGCGACGGGCGGCCGACCACAACCGCGACCAGTTGCCGGGGAGCCCGTACGCGACGTTCGCGGCCACGTCGAGGTGCGGGAACAGCGAGCCTTCCTGCATCACGATGCCGACGTGGCGTTGCTGGGGCGGGACGAACGTGTCACGAGAGGCGACGGTGGCCCCGTCGATGAGCACGTCGCCCTGGTCGGGGCGCTCGAAGCCCGCCAGGATCCGCAGCAGGGTCGACTTGCCCGAGCCCGACGGGCCGAGCAGCGCCGTGATCGCCCCGCGCGGGGTGACCAGGTCGACGCCGGCGAGTGCGGTCACGGTGTCGGTCCGTGACCGGTACCGGTGCACCACGTTGCGGACCTCGAACATGAGGTGAGCCTACCTTCGCCGCGTAGGATCTCTTCAAGAGGCACGGCCACCGAGCAGCGACTGTGCCAGGGTTCACACGCTTTCCACCATCGCGGCCATTCTCACGGACCCTCGCGGCCGACTAGGCTGCGACCGTTCGAGCGTACGCTCGTCTTTCAACACGCCCCACGGAGTTTTCGTGTCGCACAGCATCGCTCGACCAGCCGACGAACGGGTCAACTGGGTCCATTCGATCCCGTTCATCCTGGTGCATTTCCTACCACTCCTCGCGATCTTCACCGGGGTGACGTGGAAGGCCGTGATCCTGGGCGTCGTGCTGTACTTCGGCCGGATGTTCTTCATCACCGCCGGCTACCACCGCTACTTCTCGCACCGGTCCTACAAGACCAGCCGGGCGTTCCAGTTCATCCTGGCCCTGGGCGGTTCGATGGCCGCGCAGAAGGGGGCGCTGTGGTGGGCGAGTCACCACCGACTGCACCACCGCTTCAGCGACACCGAACGCGACATCCACTCGCCGCAGAAGGGTTTCTGGTGGAGCCACGTCGGTTGGATCCTGTGCGACAAGTACAAGGACACCGACTACGACCTGATCAAGGACTTCGCCAAGTACCCGGAGTTGGTCTGGCTGAACAAGCACGACTGGGTCGGCCCGTGGATCCTGGGCTTCGCGTCGTACCTGATCGCCGGTTGGCCCGGTCTGCTCATCGGGTTCTTCGGTTCGACGATCATGCTGTGGCACGCCACCTTCACCGTCAACTCGCTCAACCACGTGTTCGGACGGCGCCGCTACGTCACCACCGACACCTCCCGCAACTCGGCCATCCTCGCGCTGTGGACCATGGGCGAGGGGTGGCACAACAACCACCACTACTACGCCGCCGCGGCCCGTAACGGCTTCTTCTGGTGGGAGTACGACTTGAGCTACACGATCCTCAAGGGGCTCAGCTACCTCCGGATCGTGACCCGCCTCCGGGTGCCGCCCGAACGGGTGCTGGCCGCGGCGCGGGTCCGTGACGGCCAGCTCGACATCGGCATGTTCCGCGCGTACTGGGGCAAGGCCACCGCGGCCTTCCACGAGGCCACCGCCCGGCTGCAGCAGCGGATGTCCGATGCGGCGGGTGCCGCCGCCGACAAGGTCTCCTCGGCCACCGGACGCCACCACGACGACGCGACCGGAACGGCCGACGCCACCTCGGTGGTGCCCCGCGAGGCGCTCACCCCGGGCACCGACCTCTCCGCGATCACCGACGCGGCCGACCCGGTCGGGGCCGTGCATGCCGAGCTGCTCGCCCAGCAGGTCGAGCTCGCCGACAAGCAGGCGAAGCTTGCCCAGCTCGAGGAGGTCATGCGGACCTCACGCCTGGCGTTCGAGGCGTGCCTCGCGGACACGTTGCGCACTGCCGAGGAGTACTCCAAGGCGGCGAGGCTGCGCGAGCGCGAGATCGTCGCCCAACACTCGTCCTGATCGGAGCGGTCCCGCCTCCGGGCGGTCTGCGCACACCGTCGGGTCCCGCGTTGCGCACCGGGTGAGTCACCCGCCGGTGGCGGCCCGGCGCCGCGGGTGAGTGACTACTGCAGGCCGGCGTCCAGCTTCGCCGATGCCTTCTCCTCGGACACGTTCAGTGCGAACGACAGCTCCGAGACCAGGATGCCCCGGGCGCGTTCGAGCATCGACTTCTCCGCGGTCGACAGGCCCTTGCCCTGTTCGCGCAGCGCCAGGTTCCGGACCACCTCGGCGACCTGGTAGACGTCGCCGGACTTCATCTTCTCCTGGTGGTTCTTGAA
>CAZQSU010000079.1:0-13667 GCA_964595905.1 uncultured Iamiaceae bacterium | reverse complement strand
TCTCCCCCATCTTCATGACCGAGCCGGCACCGAACTGCTTGTCGATCTGGCTGAGGGCGATGTCCAGAGCTTTCTCCCGCTCCACGGGGCGTCCTTCCTTCATGGTGTTTCTCCCTTGTCGGGTCGGGGCCGACCGCTGGGGGTCGACCGGGTTTCTGTCGGGCTGCACGGTGGAGCAGCGATCGGATGAGATGCACCCTAGGAAGGGGGTGTGACACTCTCGCCGAACCCTCCGATCGGACCGTGGCAGCAGCCCCGGATCGCTCGTCGGTGCTCGGTGAACACCACCAGTGTAATTCCGAACACCCGTTCGTTCAAGCACCCGGGCCGGGAGATCGTCCGAACCGCCCACACACGGACCGATGCCGCAGAGGGGTTCAGCCCTCGTCGACGTGCAACACGACCCGGCGGAGCACGTCGAGCGCGCTGATGGTGCCGTACGCGCGGATCCGGGCACGGTCCCCGAACAGCGCCAGGCGCTTCGCCTGCACCTCCCCCGCGACGTCCCAACCCACATAGGCGGTGCCCACCGGTTCGCCCTCCTGGGATGCCGGCCCCGCGACGCCGGTGATCGCCAATCCGACGTCCGCGTCGAGCAGCCGGCGCACACCGGAGGCCATCGCCATCGCCGTGTCCGCGCTGATCACCGGGCCCTCGGGCACGCCCAGCACCTCGTGTTTCACGGCGGTCGCATACGACACGACCCCGCCCCGCAACACGTCGGACGACCCGGGGACGTCGGTCAACCGGGCCGTGATCATGCCACCGGTCATCGACTCGGCCACCGCCAGTGACTGGTCACGGGCCCGCAGCAGATCGAGCACGACCGATTCCATCGTGGCGTCGTCCTCACCGAACACCGTCCATCCCAACTCGGCCCGCAACTCGTCCGCGACCGCGTCGACGGCCCGCCGGGCCGCACCGACGTCGTCGGCCTTGGCGGTGACGCGCACCTTGATCCCCTCCACACCACTCGCCAGGAACGCGATCGTCGCCTCGCCGGATTCCTCCAACTCGGCGATGGGTCCGGCGAGACGCTCGGCCAACCCCGATTCGGAATCGCCCCAGGTGCGCAGCGTGCGCGACACGATCGCGACCGATCCGCCCTGTCGGGCCCGCAGGTCGGGCAGCACGGCCCGGTCGAGCATCTCCTCCATCTCGTGGGGGACGCCGGGAATCGCGTACACGACCTTGGTCGCCGACGCGCCGTCGGCGCCGACGGTGGAGATCGGACAGATCAGCCCCGGCGCGGTGCCCCGGGTCTGGGGAATCACGACCGCGCCTTCAGGCACGTCGGCCTGGAGCAAATTGTTGGCCGACATGGTCCTCCCCCGGGAGGCGAACATCGCCGAGATCACGTCCACCAGCGCCTCGTCACGCACCAGCTCGACCCCCATCACCTTGGCCAGCACCGCGCGGGTGATGTCGTCGTGGGTCGGGCCGAGCCCGCCGCACACGATCACGGCGTCGGAACGCTCCAACGCGCGCTGCACCGCCGCGGTGGCCCGATCGAGGTTGTCGCCGACCTTGACCTGGAGGTACGAGTCGATGCCCGAAGCCGCGAGCCGTTCCCCGATCACCGCGGAGTTCGTGTCGATCACCTGCCCGAGCAGCAACTCGGTGCCCACGGCGACGACCTCGCAGCGCATGGAAGCGGATACTACGCCGCACGGCGGCCGGATCGGCCAGCGCACCCGACTGTCGTCAGACCACGAGGCGCATACTCACGCAATCGCTGCAGATGTCCACTTGCCATCCTCCGCCGGCGTGTCTGTCTGCACAGACGATGGTGTCGCCGTCGACAGCCCATTTGCCGGTGCGGAGCGGCTCGCCCTGCCGATCGAAGGTGCGCCAACCGTTTCCAGCGCTCACCAGCGCTCGATGCGTGTCATTCTGCTCCGGCGCCAATGGGCTGCTGCAGGTCACCCTGATCCACCGAGACGACAAGGAGGTCGGACCCGACCGGGCAAGGCAGGGCTCCGACTCGGGGGTATGGGTCGGTCTTTGAGATGGAACCCGTGCGGAGATCGAGTTCTGCCCGACCACCATCGAGGAGGAGTCGGCCAGCGGAAACGGGGCCGGGAGGCCATTCTCCCGAGACGTGGCTCGCAACTGACTCGCGTGGCCGGCCAGGCGTTGACCAACGCCCGTTTGCCGCCCATCCTGCGCCAACGCGAGAAGCGAAGTCCGCTGCTGGAATGCCCCGTTCGACTTCGAGGGGCGGCCGGCCCCTTCGAGCATCTCACCTAGAGTCGCCACCGATGAGCGGAACGGACACGCCCGCGGCCATCTGGCCGCTGGTTGCTCGCGAAGAGGAGCTCGAACTGCTCGACCGGGTGGTCGATGCGGGTTCCGACGCCCCGGGTCGCCGGGCCGACGGGGAGCGCCCATCCAGTGCCGTCGTGTTCGGCGCGGCCGGCGTCGGCAAGACCCGCCTGGCGCGCGCAACGCTCGACCGCGCCGCCGAGCGGGGTGCCGCCACGGCCTGGATCGTGGCCACCCGCGCCGGCGCGACCGTGCCGTACGGTGCCTTCGCGCACCTCGCTCCCGCCACCGCCCCGAGCGCCGGCGACGACCGGTTCACGATGCACTCGGCGTTCACCGACCACCTGCGGCAATTGGCGGATGGACGCCGCCTGCTCCTGGGCATCGACGACGCCCAGCACCTCGATCCGGCCGGCGCTCTGTTGGTGCTCCACCTCGTGGTGACCGGCACCGCCACCGTGGTGGCGACGATCCGCTCGGGTGAACCGACCCCTGATCCGGTCACCGCGCTGTGGCGCGACGAACTGGCGGTCCGTCTCGATCTGCAGCGCCTCTCCCGTGCCGACATCGCGGCGCTCGCCGAAGCAGCGCTCGGTGGGCCGGTCGGCCACCCGACCGTGCTCCGACTCGACGACCTGAGTTCGGGAAACGTCTTGTTCGTGCGCGAGTTGATCCTGGCCGCACGCGCGTCGGGTGACCTGCGCCGAGTCGACGGGGTGTGGCGGTGGGACGGCACCCTCCCGGCGGCGCAACGGCTCGCCGACGTCGTGGGCGAGCGGCTCGGGGACCTGACCGAGGACGAGACCCGGGCACTGTCGCTGGTGGTCCTCGCCGAGCCCATCCGCCTCGACCTGCTCGAGTCGCTCGTCGACGTCGAGCTCATCGCCTCGTTGGAGCGTCACGGCCTGGTCACCCTCGAGACCGATGACGGCGACCAACGACTCCGCGTCGCCCATCCCCTGCACGGCGAGGTGCTGGCGCAGTCGATCAGCGGGGTCCAGCGACGTCTGCTCACCCGCCGACTCGCCGATGCCATGGACGACCGTGTCGACCTGCGCTTCGACGAACGCCTCCGCGCCGTGCTCTGGCGTCTGGACGCCGACGGCCACGCCGATCCCTGGCTGCTGACCGAAGCGGCCCAGCGGGTCGACGCGGTGTTCGACTACCCGCTGGGTGAGCGCCTGGGACGTGCTGCCCTCGACAACGGCGGGGGTCCCGACGCCGCGCTGGCCACCGCCGAGGCGCTGAACCATCAGAACCGTTTCGACGAGGCCGAGGAACTACTCGCCGAATGGGAGGATCGGATCCTCGCGTCCGACGACGACGCGACCGCCGGTCGCTACCTGGCCCAGCGGTACGGCTCGCTGTGCACCGGCCTCGGCCACGTCGACGCCATGATGGCCGCCTTCGACCGGTTCAGCGAGGCGCATCCGGCGCCGCCCTGGCCGGCCCGCGCCGACGCCTACCGGGTGAAGGCCCTGGTGGATCTGGGGCGCCTCGCCGACGCCCTTGCCATCGGACTCCCGCTCATGGAGGACGGATCCGACGAGGACGCCCGGCTCATCGCCGTCGATTCGGTGTCGCGCGCGCTGTGTTACGTGGGCCGCACCGACACGGCACAGCGGATGCTCACCGCCGCGCACGAACCGGCGGAGCGCCGCCGCGCCGACTTTCCCCGCGTGGGCGCCTGGATCGCCGCGCACGAGGTCATGGCGCTGTTCCTCGACGGACAGGTCGCGGCCGCGGGCGCGCTCATCGAGCCGTTCTACGAACCGATCGTACGCGCCGGCGACGACAACGCGCGTGGGGTCGTCGCGCTCGTCATCGGCCGAGTCGAGGTGATGCAGGGGCGCTTGGCCGAGGCACGGAACTGGATGCGCGAAGCCGTGGCCGCCATGGACCTGTCGGACGCTGCAGGGTATCTGCCGTGGGCGCTGGCGATCCTGGCACAGACCGAGGCGATGGCCGGCGACCCGGTCGCCGCCCGGCGCGCGCTCACCGAGGGGCGGGACGCGGCCCGCTTGAGCACGGCCCTGTTCGAGATCGATTTCGCGCTCGGCGAGATCTGGACACTTCACGCCGAAGGCCGAGACACCGACGCGGTCGGGCGTGGCACCGACCTCGCCGACGCGCTGGGAGAACAGCCGGTGATGGAATCGCTGCTCCGCCATGCCACGCTGCGGTTCGGCGCCGACGCGAAGCCGGTGGCGGCCCGCTTGGCCGAGATCGCCGATCGATGTGAGAGCGAGCTTCCCCATCTGTTGGCCGAGCACGCCCGGGCGGTGGCCGGCTGCGACGCCTCGGCGCTCGAGGCCGCCGCGGCGCGCTTCGACGAGTTGGGGATCCATCTGCTCGCCGCGGAGGCCGCGGCGCAGGCGTCGGCGACGAATCGACGGCAGGGGCTGCGTGGCGCGGCGCGTCGGACGGCCGCGCTCGCCGATCGGTTCTGGGCGATGATCGACACGCCACGCACCGTGCGGGCCGCCGACGACGACGTCGCCCCGCTCAGCCGACGCGAACGCGAGGTCGCGGCGCTCGCGGCGTCGGGTGCGACGAACGCAGAGATCGCCGAGCGACTCTCGGTGTCGGTGCGCACCGTCGAGTCCCACCTCTACAACGTGTTCGCGAAGCTCGGCCTGGAGCGCCGCGACCAGCTCGGCGGCGTCCTCGGCCCGCCGTGAGACGCACCGGTCCGACCGTGGGCCGGTGCGCACGAGCGCGAGTTGCGGTCGCACACGACTCGCCGGGTCTGCCCCGCCCCCAGGACGTTCCCGGCCGCCTACGCTGAGATCACATGGAACTGCGCATCTTCACCGAGCCCCAGCAGGGCGCCACCTACGACGATCTGCTGGCGATCGCCCTCGCCGCGGAACGGCTCGGCTTCGGAGCGTTCTTCCGCTCCGATCACTACACGAAGATGGGGAACGTGACCGGGCTGCCCGGCCCGACCGATGCGTGGACCACCCTCGCCGGACTGGCCCGCGACACCTCGACGATCCGTCTGGGGACCCTGGTCACCGCCGGAACGTTCCGCCATCCCGGTCCCCTTGCGATCACCGTGGCCACCGTCGACGCGATGAGCCACGGACGGATCGAGCTCGGCCTCGGTGCGGGCTGGTACGAGATCGAACACACCCAGTACGGCATCCCGTTCCCGCCGCTCGGTGAACGCTTCGACCGGCTCGAAGAACAGTTCGCGATCGTCACCGGCCTGTGGGACACCCCGGTCGACGAGACCTTCACCTTCGAGGGAACGCACTACTCGCTCACCGACTCGCCTGCACTGCCCAAACCGGTGCAGTCGCCGCACCCGCCGATCATCGTCGGCGGCGCCGGGCCGACCCGCACCCCGGCGCTCGCGGCCCGCCACGCCGCCGAGTACAACGTGCCCTTCCATTCGGTGGACGACACCGAGGCCGCGTACGGGCGTGTGCGCGCCGCGTGTGAAGCCGCCCGACGGGACCCCGACGACGTGATCTACTCGGCCGCGCAGGTACTGTGCGTCGGCGGCGACGACGAGGAGGTCGCCCGCCGCGCCGCGGCGATCGGGCGGGAGCCCGACGAACTGCGCGCCAACGGCGTCGCCGGCACCCCGGAGGAGGCCGTCGCCAGAATCGCCCGGTTCGCCGAGATCGGCGCGACGAGGTTGTACCTGCAGGTGCTGGATCTGACCGACCACGACCACCTCGAGCTGGTCGCCGCGGAGATCATGCCCGAGGTCTGATCTCCGCGGTCGGCGCGGAGATCAGACCGTCGACTCAGCGGTCCATCGCGGTCGCCGCCGCGCGGCCCGCCACCAGATACTGCGCACCCGAAGCGACCGTCAACGCGACGGCGATCCACAACAGGGCCTGTCCGAGACCGACGTACTCGGCGGTCGCCGGGGCGATCACCGCACCGATCGCCAATTCCTGGACCACGGTCTTGACCTTGCCGAGTCCGCGGGCCGGCACGGCGAGCCCCCGGCGTCCCCACCACGAGCGGTACACACTGATCACCAGCTCGCGCACCGCGATGATCCCGACGGGCACCCACCACATCGCGTCGGTCGCCACCAGCGCGAACATGGCCCCCAACACCAGCGCCTTGTCGGCGAGCGGGTCGAGGAAGGCGCCGGACCGGGTCGATCCCTGACGGCGGGCGATGTAGCCGTCGACGCCGTCGGAGGCGGCGAGGATGAAGGCGAGCACGAACGTGCCCCAGCTCACCCGGTTGGCGAAGATCTGGGCGATCAGCAGCGGCACCAGCGCGAGCCGGCCGAGGGTGACCAGGTTCGCGGGCGTGAGCAGCGCGGACGGCCCGAACCGGTCCGGCGGGAGCGACCCGAACGACGGCCGACCGTCCACTTCGGTCACCGGACCGGCTCCGTCGACGCGGCGCCCACGGGCACCGCTTCGAGGTCGGTGCCCACGGCCCCGGTGATCGCCACGTCGTGGAAGACGCCCACCTCGAGCGAGGCGGGAACGGTGATGATGCCGTCGATCTCGGGCGCTTCGCGGTGGCTGCGAGCCACGCCGGGCCGGTCGACGAGCACCCGTGCGGTGGTACCCACCAGGGCGTCACGCGCGTCCGCGGTGAGGCGTTCCTGGAGTTCACGCAACTCGGCGAGCCGGTCGGCCACCAGACCTCGGGGCACCTGTCCGTCGAGGCCGACCGCATGGGTGCCCTCCTCGGGGGAATAGGCGAAGAAGCCACACCAGTCCAGTCGCGCCCACTCGACGAAGTCCAACAGGGCGTCGTGATCGGCTTCGGTCTCGCCGGGATAGCCGACGATGAAGTTCGACCGGAACGCGCTCGCGGGCTCGAGGTCGCGGATCGCCTCGATGCGCGCGGCGAACTTCTCGGCCGAGCCGGGACGCCGCATCCGCCGCAACAACGGCGGCGACACGTGCTGCAGCGACAGATCGAAGTACGCGACCCCGGTGGCGAGCATCGCGTCGACCAGCGCGTCGGTGAGCCCGGAGGGGTACAGGTACAACAGCCGTACCCACTCGACCCGTTCGGCGGCACCCCGGACGAGCTGTTCGAGTTGCAGGCTGCCCTGGCCCTGGTCCCGCCCGTAGGAGACGAGGTCCTGCGCGACGAGCACGATCTCGGACACGTCCAGGGTCTCGATCTCGGCGAGCACGGCATCGAGTGGCCGCGACCGCTGCTTGCCCCGGAACGTCGGGATCGCGCAGAACCCGCACGCCCGGTCACATCCCTCCGCGGCCTTCACGTAGGCCCAGGGGCGGACCGAGGCCGGACGGGGCAGGTTCAACAGATCGAAGTCCGCGACCGACGCGCCCGCGGCGCGGGGTTTGCGGCCGATGCCCAGGCCCACCGGCCCCGACGGGGTCGACGTCGGCGCGCGGCCGGGGTCGAGTTCACGGCCGAATCCGGCGACCCGGTCGACCTCGGGCAGGGCTTCGGCCAGTTCGTCGCCGTAGCGCTCGGCCATGCAGCCGGTGACCACCAGTCGCGATCCTTCGCGTCGGACGTCGTCGAGGCCGAGCACCGTGTCGATCGACTCGGCGCGGGCTTCTTCGATGAACGCACAGGTGTTGACGACGATCAGATCCGCCTCGGCCGGATCGTCGACCGCGTCGAGTCCGTCGGCCTCGAGTCTGCCTGCGAGCTTGTCGGAGTCGACCTGGTTCTTGGCACACCCGAGGGTGACGATCGAATAGGTGCTCGTCTCGGCGGACATGAGGGGGCCATTGTCCCACGTTCAGGCGCGGGCCGCGCCAGTCGTGATCGTCGACGATCCGCTCAGCGGGTGGTGGCGTAGCGCTCGGGGTACCGCTTGGTGAGATCCGCGCACTCGGGGCACACCGATTCGGGGATCACCCCGAGGCGCATCAGGACCGAGAAGATCTTGCACCCGATGCAGTACCCGAACGCGGCTTCGAGTGCCGCCGGGACGGCCAGCATCCCGACGACCACGAGAGCGGCGGTGTGCAGCCCGAATCCGAAGTACAGCACCGCCGCGGTGCCGCTGAACACGAGTCCCAGGCCCTGGGCGAACCGCTTGGGAGGCCCGGGCACGGGCCTTGCCTCGCCGAGACGCGGCGCGACGACGCGGGTGGCGAGTTGCCCGAGTGGGCTGAGGGTCGGCCCGGTGGCGACCCGGGCGGCGAAGCCGTAGACCAACAGTGCCAGTAGCACCGGCGAGCCGGTCAGGATCGTCGCCAGACATCCCACCACCACCCCGGCGGCGACGGTCCGCGCCGCGAGGTCGTTCACCGGATCGGGAAAGTCGAGCAACTTGGTCATGTTTGAAACCCTACCAAGTCGATCGACTTTCGGGCCGACGCGGCGACACGTGGCAACGGTCACGGTCGCCCGGCAGGCTGAACGCATGGATGCCGCATGGACCGAACACGATCACGCACTCCGCCGGGAGTTCTCCTTCGCCGACTTCTCGACCGCCTGGGGCTTCATGACCCGGGTCGCGCTGGAAGCCGAGAAACGCGACCACCACCCCGACTGGTCGAACTCGTGGAACACGGTGAAGATCTCGTTGACCAGCCACGACGCCGGCGGGGTCACCGACCGCGACCGCGACCTGGCCGCGGCGATCGACGCGATCGCGGCAGCATCGGGTGGGGATCCCTCCGAGGTCGGCGTTCAGGAATAGCCGAGCCCGAAGCCGAACGGATAGGCCGCCTCGACCCCGAGATGGTCGAGCAGCCGCTGGCCGAACAGCGGCCCGTAGGTGATCCGCGTCGCGTCCGGGTCGAAGGGCGGGAGATGTTCGGCGCTCGTGGGGATCGCGAACGGCAGTCGCCCGGTCGGAGCGACACGGCCGAACACGATGTCGGCCAGCGCGTGGCCGCCCTCCATGCCCGGATACCACAGGATGACGATGCCGGGCACGAGCTCCTGCCAGGTTGCCATCAGCACGGCGCTCGCGCACATCAACACCACCACGACCCGGTCGTTCGCCCCGGCGACGGCTTCGACGAGGGCTTCGTCGGCGGCGCGGAGGCGCAACGAGCGCCGGTCGCCGCCCTGGCCGATGCCTCCGCCGTCGCCGTCGCGGCGGGCGAACGCCGCGGCGAACTCCGGCGCGAGCTCGTCGGGCATGGGCGGGAAGAGCGCAGTGAGCTCACCGGGGATGTCGCCGACGTTCTCGCCTTCGTCGTCGTGGGTGTAGCCGACCACGACGACCACCGCGTCGGCGCCCGAGGCCATTGCGGCCGCGGCCGCCGGGTCGGCGCCGTCGTCGTGGTCGACGGTCACCCCGTGCCCTTCGAGCGCCATCGCCAGACCCTCCAGTGGGGTCACGACATACGGGGGTCGTACCGCGCTCGAGCCGTGATCGCCGGTGTTGGGGACGGCCGCCAAGCGGCCGATCACCGCCAGCCGCGTCAACGACGCCGGGTCGAACGGCAACACCGGCACACCCCCGACCGATTCGTTGCGCAACAGCACGATCGACCGGGTCGCCACTTCTCGGGCGAGCGCCCGGTGTGCGGCGCACCCCACCACCTCGGGCCCGTAGTCGTCCGGGGAGCCCGCGGGCTCGGCGAACGCGAACTGGGTGCGCAACAGGCGCCGCACCGCGGTGTCGATGGTCGCCTCGTCGACGTCGCCACGGCGATGCGCGTCGGCGAGGTGGGCGTCGTGGATCATGGCGAAGGGCATCTCGAGGTCGAGACCGGCGTTGATCGCCGCGGCGCTGTCGCGCAGCCCGAACATGAAATCCGACATCACGAACCCCTCGAAGCCCCACTCGTCGCGCAGGATCGTCGTGAGCAGCTCGTGGTTCTGGCCGCACCACGTCCCGTTCACCGAGTTGTACGCCGCCATCACCGCGGCCACGCCTTCGCGGACGATGCGCTCGAAGGGGGCGAGATAGACCGCGCGCAGCACGTCGCCGTCGACGTCGACGTCGACGCGGAACCGGGCATCCTCGATGCTGTTGCACGCGAAGTGCTTCACGCACGCCATCACGTGGCGCTGCACGCCCCGCACGAGTGCGGCACCCATGGCCCCGACGTGGTCGGGGTCTTCGCCGTAGGTCTCCTGGGCACGCCCCCACGCGGGGTGCCGCAGCAGGTTCACACACACCCCGGCGAACAGATTGGCCCCCTGGGCCCTGGCCTCGCGGCCGATCGCGTCACCGACGCGTTCTTCCAGTTCGGGGTCGAAGGTCGCCCCACGCGCCATGGCCACGGGGAAACACGTCGAGTGGCCGACGGTGACGCCGCGGGGGCCGTCGGTGAAGCGGATGCCCTCGATGCCGAGCCGCTCGTCGGCGCCGGCGACGTACGGGGTGAGGTTGTAGCCCTCGCCGATCATCTCGATCAACCCGGGCCAGAACGGGGTGTCGCCCGAGAGCAGGTCGATCTTCTCGTCCAGGGTCAGCTTCGCACACAGCTCACCGGCCAGCGCGTCGGGGTCGTCGGTGCCCGCGGACACCTCGTCGTCGCTCACCGCACTCCCAGCAACAGCTCGGTGACGAGCTGGTCGAGGCGCTCGATCCCGTACCCGCGCCGCCCGAGCCGTTCGGGGTCGTGGTCGAGCGCCCGCAGGGCCGCGATCCCGCCGTCGGGTCGGGTGGGCTCGGCCAGGCCGGCCACCCCGGCGGCTTCGAGCGCTTCGGCGATATCGGGGTCGGTGTGGAACCGGACGGCCTTGTCCTTCAGGATCAGGTACGTGCGCATGCACCCGGCGGCGAAGTCCCAGACACCGTCGGTGTCTTCGGTGCGGTAGGCGTGCGCGTCGAAGTGACGCATGCCGTCCCAGCCCGCGTCCTCCAACAGCATGACCAACCAGAACGCATCCAGGATGCCCTCGGATCCGAACCGGTAGTCCTGGTCGAACTTGCCGATCCGTTGCCCGTTCAGGTCGATGTGGAACAGCTTGCCGTGCCAGAGCGTCTGGGCGACGGCGTGGGTGAACGACAGCCCCGACATGGTCTCGTGGGCGAACTCGGGGTTCAGCCCCACCAGTTCGGGGTGGTCGAGTTCGTCGATGAACGCGAGCGCGTGACCGACCGTGGGAAGCAGCAGGTCGCCGCGGGGTTCGTTGGGTTTGGGTTCCAGGGCGAAGCGCATGGTGATGCCCGCGTCCAGCACGTACTCGCAGCACAGATCCACCGCTTCGCGGTAGCGGTCGAGCGCGGGGGCGATCGGTTTGGCCGCGTCCGACTCGCACCCTTCACGGCCACCCCACATCACGAACGTCTCGGCGCCGAGTTCGGCACCCAGGTCGATCGCGTCGAGCACCTTGGCGACGGCGTAGCGCCGGACCGCCGGGTCGTTCGCCGTGAACGCGCCCTCCTTGAACACCGGATGGCTGAACAGGTTCGTCGTGGCCATGGGCACACACAGCCCGGTCTCGTCGAGCGCCGCCCGGAAACGCGTCACGATGGCGTCGCGTTCGGCCAGGGTGGCGCCCATGGGGACGAGGTCGTCGTCGTGGAAGTTGACGCCGTACGCGCCGAGCCCGGCGAGTCGGTGCACGACCTCCACCGGGTCGATCGGCGACCGGGTCTCGTGGCCGAAGGGATCACGCCCCGGATTGCCGACCGTCCACAAGCCGAAGGTGAAATGGTCATCGGGTGTCGGCTGGAAGGTGTCGGCCATGGTCGTCGTCCCCATCGTGCGGCTGCGGTGCACGTGCGAAGCTAGTGCCGTGCCTTCGGTCCGCGACCCCGAATCCAATTCGGTGGGGACGCCGGCGTGAGCGGGAGCGTGGCCGGGGTGGATTCGTCCACCCAGTCGGTCACCGTCGAGGTCCGCGATCTCGACGACGGCACGTTGCTCACGCGCACCCGGGCGCCGCACCCGGTGACCACGCCACCGCGCAGCGAGGTCGACCCGGATCTCTGGTGGCGGGCGCTCGAGCCGCTGCTCGCACCGGCGGCCGGTGCGGTCGAGGCGATCAGCGTCGCCGCCCAGCAACACGGCCTGGTCGCGCTCGGCGCCGACGATCGCGTGCTGCGCCCCGCCAAGTTGTGGAACGACACCGAGTCGGCGCCCGACGCCGCCGGGTTGGTCGAACGACTCGGCGCGGCCACGTGGGCGCAGCGCTGTGGCAGTGTGCCCGTCGCGGCACTCACGATCACCAAGCTCGCCTGGCTGGCGCGCCACGAGCCCGAGACCCATGCCCGCATCCGTCGGGTCGTGCTCCCCCACGACTGGTTGACCCTGCGCCTCACCGGCAACGCCGTCACCGACCGGGGCGACGCGTCGGGCACCGGCTACTGGGCCGCCGACGGCGGCTGGCAGGACGATCTGCTCGCGCTCGTCGGGCTCGACGCGGCCGTCTGCCCCGACGTGCTCGGCCCCGTCGAGGCGGCCGGTGACTGGCGGGGCGCCGTCGTCGGCCCCGGCACGGGCGACAACATGGCGGCCGCGCTCGGCCTCGGACTGCGACCCGGCGACGTCGCGGTGTCGATCGGCACCTCCGGGGTGATCTCCGCGGTGGCCGCGGCCCCGACGGCCGATGCGACCGGGGCGGTGTCGGGGTTCGCCGACGCCACCGGTCGGTTCCTGCCGCTGGTGTGCACCCTGAACGCGACGAAGGTCACCGATGCCGTGGCGCGGCTGCTCGGCGTCGACCACGACGAGTTGGCTGCCCTCGCCCTGGCCGCGTCGTCGGGTGCCGGCGGGACGGTGCTCGTGCCGTACTTCGACGGTGAACGCACCCCGAACCTGCCCGATGCCACCGGGTCGATCGTCGGTCTGCGCAGCGACGTGACCCGTGAACGCCTCGCCCGCGCCGCGTTCGAAGGGGTCGTGTGCGGCCTCGTCGACGCGCTCGACGCGTTGGCCGCGGCCGGGGTGCCCACCGACGCCGGACGTCTGCTCGTCGTGGGCGGCGGCGCCCGCTCCGCGGCCTATCCGCGGATCCTCGCGTCGTTGACCGGCCGGACGGTGACCGTCGTCGACGACCCCGACCAGGTCGCCGCGGGCGCGTGCCTCCAGGCCGCCGCGGTGCGCACCGGCGCGGCACCACTCGAGGTCGCCGACACCTGGAGCCGTGGCGCCGGACGGACCGTCGAGCCCGACCCGGCCGTCGACGCGTCGGCGGTGCGTGCCGCGTTTCGCGCCGCGGCGGCCTCTCGGGGCTGACCGACCAGTCCGGGCGACGCCCTGCCGTTCAGCCGGGCGCGTCGACGGGCACCGGTCGGGGCAGCTCGCCGGTGTCGTCGCGGGGGCCTCGGTCGTCGCCACCGCCGGGCTCCCCGCCGGGGGACGAGGTCGCGGGCGACGTCGAACCGGCGCCGGGGCCACCTTCGAACTCCTCGAGGGTCATCAGCACCGCGCGGGCCTTGGAACCTTCCGACGGACCCACCACGCCGCGTTGCTCCAACAGGTCCATGAGCCGCCCGGCCCGGGCGAACCCGACCCGGAGCTTGCGCTGGAGCATCGAGGTCGAACCCAGTTGGCTGCGCACGACCAGCTCCA
>CAZQSU010000078.1:0-14478 GCA_964595905.1 uncultured Iamiaceae bacterium | reverse complement strand
GGAGCGGCGACCGACTCCGAAGCCGACCCCTTCGACGACGTCGCCGAGCTGGTCGCGGCGCTGTACCACTTCGAGTTCCACGGTCGTGAGAAGTCGGTGAGTGATCTGTGGTTCCGGGTCGCCGTCGACGGCGAATCGGACGCCGCTGCAGAGTTGAGTCGCAGCCTCATCCGGCTTCTCGAGGACTCCAACTACCACCGGATGTCGTTGGACGAGGTCGAACGGGCCATGGAAACCGAGATGCTCATCCCCCTCCGGCTCGAAGTCGATCTCGACGACTACCGGGAACTGCTCGTGTACCGGCGCGGCAGCCGCCACGAAGAGGTCGAGGTCAGCTCGTGGGGCGGCCTCCGGAAACGACACCGCGACGTCACGGTCGACACGCGCCTCGTGCTGCACACCCAGGTCCGCTCCGCCGACTGGTTCGCCGAACGCGGCCTCGATGCCGGTGCCAGCGGGCTGGTGCCCGACCAGGTCGACCTGAAGCACTTCCGCGACGTGCCCCGGGCCAACATCAAGTCGCTCCTGCCGTCGGTGCAGGTGCGGTTCCGGGCCATCGACTCGCTCCTGCTGGGCGTCCCCGCGGTCGCGTCGGGCATCGTCGTGTTGACGACCAAGTTGCTCACCACCCTCGGACTGGTGTTCGTGTTCATCGGCGCCTGGCTCGGACTGCGTTCCGACGAGCCCACCCTCGACCAGGGTGCGCTGGTGGCGCTCTTCGGCGGTCTGGCCGCGCTCGGCGGCTTTCTCGTTCGTCAGTGGACGAAGCTGAAGAACCGACGGGTGAAGTACCTCAAGGTGCTGTCCGAGCACCTGTTCCACCACAGCATCGGCGACGGGGCCGACGTCGTCCACGCGTTGATGTTCGCCGCGGAGCAACAGGAGGTCACCGAGGTGCTGATCGCCTACCGCTTCCTGTCAGCGGCGCCCGATGGTCGCAGCGTCGCCGAACTCGACGCCGAGATCGAGGCGTGGTTGCAGTGCAGTGCCGGCATCGACATCGACTTCGACATCCACGGTGCGGTCACCAAGCTCATCGCGCTCGACCTGGTGACCGTCGACGAGTCAGCATCGGCGGATGAGGACGGGGCGACCTCGGGGGCGACGCGCTTGCGGGCACGCCCCTTCGATGAGGTTCTCCGTTCCCTGAAGGCCCGGTGGGATGCCCTGTTCGCCGACGAGTCCGCGGCGCACCTGCCGGTGACGACCCAGCGCTGAAGCATCGCCTCCGCCGCCGTGCCTGGTCGCCGCTGTGCAGGCCACGTTTGCAGCGGCCCGCTCGCTCGAGCCGGCGGGTCCAGCGCGCCCGGAGGGATTCGAACCCCCAACCTTCTGATCCGTAGTCAGATGCTCTCTCCAGTTGAGCTACGGGCGCTGGGAAGGAACGACTCTACCGCACCCGGCGGCGTCGACACGAGGTCGGATCGGCAACCGAACCGGCTCGGGGGTCGACGAGACCGTTGATCGCGGCGAACGGATCCCGGTCGGCGTCGCGGTGCCAGTCGTACTCGATCCGATCGGCGAGGCCGCTGGCGAGTTCGTGGCCGTGCAGGTCCGCTACGAGGGCGAGGGTCATGTCGATGCCCGCGGCCACACCGGCGGAGGTCCACCGGTCGCGGTCGTGCACCCAGCGGGCCCTGGGCACCCACTCGACCTGCGCACTGCGCCCGACGACCCAGGCGAAGGCCCGCTTGTTCGACGTCGCCCGGTAGCCGTCCAACAGTCCGGCCGACGCGAGCAGCCCCGCACCGGTACACACCGAGGCGACCACCGACGCCGCCGCGGACCACTCGGCCAGCCACCGACAGAACGCCGGGTCGTCGGCGAGCGAGCGGGTGCCCTGCCCGCCGGGAACCAACACCAGGTCGGCCGCGGGAGCATCAGACCACCCGACGTCCGCGACCAGCGCCGGCCCCTGCGCGCTGGCGACCGCTCCGGCCGCCGGCCCGACGAGCGTCACCTCGAACTGCTCCCGCAGGTTGCCCAGACACTCCAGCGGCCCGGCCACATCGAGCAACTCGAACCCGTCGAAGAGCACCACCCCGGTCCGCATCGGTCGCTCGGTCATACGGAGGAGCTTTCCAGACCGCCCGCGGAGCGCGCGGCGGATTTTCGCGCGGTCGCCGTCGCGCCCGGGCGATCGATTCGGCCCGTCGACGACAACGACGACCGCCGCGACCTGCCCGTTCACCGATCAGTTGTTCGGTCGACCGAATGGTGGTTCACTGGCCCGATGGCGAGCGCGAGGGCCCTGAGGGAGCGAAACGACGCCGACGAGGAGCGGCCCACACCGACCGATGCACTGTCGATCGTCGTCGAAGGCCGTGCCGTGCTCCGGCTCGAACCCGAACCCGGGCGGGTCAGGGTCCACCTGGTCATGCCCGGCATCGGCCGCAGTGTGGAGGTGACCGGCGCCCCGGCGACCGCCCTCCATGCCCTCGACGACGCCGCGGCACGATGCGGGTGGAATCCGAGCCGGGTGCATGCCGAGGCCCGCCGTGCCCTCGGGCACGCGGCCGAGATCTCGGACGCCTGGCAACCCCATGGGGCCGCGGACCTGACGAGTTGGTTCGGGGGTGTCGCGTACCCGCTGCTCGGCGCCGCGTACGCGAGCGGCGCCCGTCCGATCGCGTCGGTCCCCCGCTGGGCCGACGCCATCCTCGCCGAATCCGGCCCGCGCCAGGCGGCCCGCCTCGCGTTCGACGGCCGGGCCACCCGCCCCGTGGCGGCGTCACTGGCCCGCTCACTGATCCGGCTACCGGCCGCGCCCGTCGACCTGTCGCGCCTCGCCCTCGCGCTCATCGCGCGTGACGTGCTCGAACCCGACCAGCTCGCCGCGCTGCTCACTGCTGACGGGCCGGCGTGGCAGACCTCGTCGCTGCCCACGCCCAGACGGCTCGCACAGGCCCGCTCGGTCACTCGCTTCTGGGGCACCGAGCGCACCTTCGCCTACCTGGAACAGGCCGCGGCCGACGCCGCCGGCCGCCAGCTCTTCTCGGACTGTGTCGACCACGCGCTCGACCTGCAGTCCCATGCGCCGATCCGACTGCCGGGCACGCTCGAGGAGCTCCGCGCCCTGTACCGGTTGCACGTCCGAACGACCGGGCGACCGGTCGAACCGCCGGCACCACGCCGGCCTGTCGAGACGACGCGGCCCGCGAGACCCGTGGACCCCGCGGAACCCGTGGACTACGGCCTGTTCCACGCACCGCGCGTCGACTGCCGCACCACGATCACCGACGCGACCCCGATCGCGCATCCCGGATGGCTCGGCCGCATCGACGCCACGACGACGAACGGGTTCTCGTTCATCCTGCCGCACACCTGCGGCGACCTCCACCGTTGGGCCGCCACGATGGCGAACTGCCTCGACCGGTTCGGTCCGGCCGCCGTCGAGGGCGTCAGCCATCTCGTCGGGGTCACCGCAGACGGTCGGCTCCGCTATGTGCTCGAGATCGATCCGGACCGCCACATCCGTCAGTTCTCCGGCCGCGCCAACCGACCCGTCGACCGGGCCGATCACGACAGGATCGTCGACCACCTGCGCACCCGCGGCGCCCTCGCCTGACGCGTCGACGCGGCTCCAGGGTCGGGCACTCGGCCTCAGTGCATCGGACTCGTCGTGATGACCACGCGTGCGGCGGGCGAGCGACGGAGCACCTCTCGAGCCCACTGCCGCAGGTCGTCGTCCTTCAATCCGGGCACGTCGAAGAGCGGCCCGTTCGGGGTTTCGCCCCAGGTCGCGAGCACCGCGGCCAGGTTCGGGTCGACGAGTGGGTCGGTCCCATTGGAGGCGGCCCTTCGTCGAAGGTCGGCCAGGCCATCCTCGATCCTGGCCCTGTTCTTCGCGTCGTCCACGGCCCCGGGGGCCGTGCGGATCCGCCCCGGCCGGGTGATCCAGCGGTGCAGTGCCGCATCGACCTCGTCGAACCGTTGCGCCGTCATCACCGGCGGCGGTGTCTCCACGAACACGAGGCGCTCGCCCGGCCGCCGGACGGACGGCCCTCCGATGTGCACCTGGGCGACCGCGTCGCGCTGTTGGGTCTCGTCGCGCCAGGCGCCGAACTGCTGCGCGTCGAAGGCGAAAGACACACGGAACTGGACGCCGGCGTCCTGCAACCCGAGCAGCACGCTCGGCAGCAGGTTTCTCGTCCGACTGGCGGAGGTCACCAGCACCGGTCCGGGGCCGAGCCCCGCGGTGGCGACCTTGTGACGGACGCTCTTGGCGATCGGGTTCGACCTGGAAGGACGCATCGCCGGCGCCTCGGTCGTGCGGTAGCCCGCCACCACGGCGAGGACGACGGCAACCGCGGCGACCGCGGCGAGGCCGTGGGTCGACCAGCGACGCCCACGCGACAACATGCCGGGCCATCCGGTCACGATCCCGATGAGGGCGACCAGCCACAGGAAGGCGCCGAGCGGCCACAGGCCCAGGAAGTAGCGCTGTTGGTAGCCACGCCAGTCCGGATTGTGCAGGGCCGTGAACACGTACGCCGCCCAGCACGCCACGGCGACCGCAATCGCCGTGGTCACCCGGAAGTCGCGACGCCGAAGCGCCCGCCACGCGCCCCACGCGAGGACTCCGAACAGCACCATGGTCCACGCCAGTCCCACCACGAACGGCGAACCGCCACCATCGGGGTGGAACGGGACCTTCGAGAAAGACGGTGGCAACCAGGCCCGTGGGACGGCCGTCACCGAGGCCACCACGCCCAGCGCGGCGGTCAGCGTCGGCTCCGGGCTGCCGGGCTTGTCGCCGGCGACCTGGCCGGAGGTGAACGCGTGCAGCAGCTTGCCGAGGTTGTCGCCGGGCATGAGGAACTGGTCGACGAGCGGGGGGATCCAGACCACCACGGTGAACCCGACGCCCGCAGCGAGCCAGCGACCGTACCGACGGCGACGCGGTGGCCACCCCGAGCGGTCGTGCCGACGGGCACGCCAGAGCCGTGCGCCGAGCATGCCCAAGGCGACCACTCCGACGACCGGCACCACGACGATGAACACGAGCTGATCGAGAAACAGGTAGTTCCCGACGACCGCGAGCACCAGGAGAGCCGGAGGATCACCGTCGGCCACCGACCAGGCCGCCACCAGGAAGGCGAACAGTGGGATGACGCCGATCGCCAGTGGCGTCGGATAGATCGACGTCCCGCTCCCCACCGTCCACAACAGCGCCGTGAGGAACAACGCCCCCACCATCGCCCATCGCTCCCCCAGACGGCGGCGGAGCAACCAGAGTGCCACCACACACACCGCGGTGTTGATGACCGCCATCCCCAGCAGCACGCCCCAGGTCGTTCCCAGGACCTTCACCGGAACCGCCAACAGATACAGATGCAGTGCGCCCGGAAACGAATACGGCACCTCCGCACTCCACGACGGGGCAGCGGCCATGCCGGTGAGCGGCGGATGCGCGGAGAACACGTCCCGAATCCGCACGACGGTCGTCGCCACGTCCCAGCTCGGTTCCCAACCTTCCAATCCCCGACGCACGGCCGCCACCGTGATCGGCGACACCGCAACCGCCACGATCAGGCGGTAGCACCACCGCAACGCCGGACCCGACGGACGCGTCCCGGGCACCGCCTCGACACCGTCGACACGATCCACCTGCTCGACGGGCGGGGAGACCACCGACTGCTCCTCGACATCGCCTACGGTCACTCCGGATCCTCCAGCTCGGTCGCGCACCACCCGGTGGACCGGGTCGGTCCCCGAACCACTCGCTGGTACGTCACTCGCCATCGACCGTAGCCACCCACCACCCGGCGTGACGCGACCCTGCCACCATTCGACCCGACGATGGTCACCGACCCAGCTCGGGGCGCGGCACCCGTGCCGCGAGCCGCTGCGGCCAAGAATGTAGTGACAGAGCCACTCTCAATACCTACAATCGTCGGTATGGAGATCTTGCGCACCCCGGACGACCAATTCACCGACCTTCCCGGTTACCCCTTCGAACCCCACTACGTGGACGTGCCCGTCGACGCCGACGGCGAAGGATTCGACGAGGGAGCGACGCTGCGCGTCCACCATCTCGACGAGGGCCCCGCGGATGGGCCGGTCGTGCTGTTGCTCCACGGCGAACCGACCTGGTCGTACCTGTACCGGCACATGGTCCCGGTGCTCACCGCCGCCGGCTACCGCTGTGTGGTTCCCGACCTGGTCGGATTCGGCCGCTCGGACAAGCCTGCAGAACAGTCCGACCACACCTACGCGCGGCAGGTCGCCTGGATGCGCGCGGCGCTGTTCGACGCGCTCGACCTGGAAGACGTCACCTTCTTCGGTCAGGACTGGGGCAGCCTCATCGGGCTCCGCCTCGTCGCCGAGCACGCCGATCGTTTCGCCCGGGTCGTCATCGGCAACGGTGGGCTGCCCACGGGCGACGGCAAGCTCAGCGAGGCGTTCATGAACTGGCAGCACTTCGCCTCGACCACCGAGCACTTCCCGGTGGGGGCGATCATCAACGGTGGTTGCACCACCGACCTCGATGCCGACGTCGTCGCCGCGTACAACGCGCCGTTCCCCGAAGACCGCTACAAGGCCGCGGCGCGGGTGTACCCGAGCCTCGTTCCCGTCGCCGACGACAACCCCGCAGTGCCGGCGAACCGCGCCGCATGGGACGCGCTCGGCAAGTTCACCAAACCGTTCCTCACCGCGTTCAGCGACAGCGACCCGATCACCAAGGGCGGCTTCAGGATCCTGCAGTCCCACATCCCGGGCGCGCAGGGTCGCGACCACGTCACGATCGAGGGCGGCGGGCACTTCCTCCAGGAGGACCGTGGCCCACAGATCGCCCAGGTCATCATCGACTTCGTCGCCGCCACGTCCTGACCGGGCGATCCCGGCTCGGTGCCCGTACCTGGCCGGTAGGGTGCGGCCATGTGCGACACCCTCGTGGTCAGAACCGACGACGGAATCCTGTTCGCCAAGAACAGTGACCGCGATCCCAACGAGTCCCAACTCGTCGAGTGGGAGGACGCGGCCGACCACGCCGAGGGCACCGAGGTCGCCTGCACCCACCTGACGATCCCCCAGGTCGGGCACACCCACGCGATCATGATCGCCCGACCGTGGTGGATGTGGGGCGCCGAGATGGGCGCGAACTCCCAGGGCGTGGTCATCGGCAACCAGGCGGTCTTCAACCGTGCCGGCCACGCGAAGACCGGACTGTTGGGCATGGACCTGCTGCGCCTCGCACTCGAACGTGCCGGGAGCGCACGCGACGCGGTCGGCGTGATCGTCGACCTCCTCGAAACCCACGGCCAAGGGGGATCCCACAGCCACGACCACCCCGGGTTCCGCTACGACAACAGCTTCCTGGTTGCCGACCGCGACGAGGCGATCGTGCTCGAGACCGCGCGCCGCGACTGGGCGACCGAGGAGGTGACCGGGCGGGCCCGTTCGATCTCGAACGGGTACACGATCCCGGCGTTCGCCCGCGCACATGCCGACCCGGTGCGCGCCCGCGTCGCGCAGTGCGCGCGTCGGCGGTGCCGCACCGAGCAGGGTGCCACGGCGGCCCGCGGCCCGGCCGACCTGTTCGAGGTGCTGCGCGACCACGGCAACGACGGCATCCCGACGTTCCGGCGCATCAACGGTGCGCTCGGCGCGCCGTGCGCCCACGCCGGGGGTTTCGCGACCTCCACCCAGACGGTCGGCTCCTGGGTCGCCGACCTGCGCGGCACGCCACTGCACTGGGTGACCGGCACCGCGGCACCGTGCACGTCGGTGTTCAAGCCGGCCCGGGTCGACGAGCCGAGCCCGCTCGAGGGCGACGACCGGGCGACGAACCGGTTCGACCCGGCGGTGACCTGGTGGCGCCACGAGTTGTTGCACCGAACCGCGATGCGCGACCACGCGGCGGCCACGGCCCGGTTCACACCCGAACGCGACCGGCTCGAGGCCGCCTGGATCGAGTCGCCACCGTCGACCGCCGATGCGTCCACGGTCGCAGCGGAACGGGAGGCGGCCTGGACCCGCGACCTGGCCGACGCGGACCTGCGCGACACCCGGCCCGGCTGGCTGCGCACGATCACCGCCAAGATCGACCGGGCAGCTCGCCTGCCGACCGACCGCACGGCTCCGGAGGAGACGACGACCCCACGCGAGGAGCGGGCCGCATGAGCACCGACGCGAAGGTGATCGTCGTCGGCGCCGGCCTCGCCGGGCTGGCCGCGGCCCGCCAGCTCGTCGCCGCCGGCGTCGAGACCCAGGTCGTCGAGGCCCGCGACCGCGTCGGCGGACGCACCGAGGTCACCACGACCGCGGACGGCTCCACCGTGGATCTCGGCGGGCAGTGGATCGGACCAGGTCAGACCCGGGTGGCGGCGCTCGTCACCGAGCTCGGGCTGGAGACCTTCGACACCTACAACGACGGATCGCTGCTGGTGCAGTTGGGCGGTCGCAGAACCCTGATGGGTTCGAGCCGCGGCGCGACCCCCAAGCTGAGTGCGTTCACCCTCGCGGACCTGGCCCAGGGCCTCAAACGCTTCACGAGGCTGGCGAACCGGGTGCCCCTCGATGCACCCTGGCGCGCCGAGCACGCCGACCGTCTCGACACTCAGACCTTCGAGACCTGGATCCGCCGCAACCTCCGCACCGCCGGCGGACGCAGCTACTTCCGGATCGCCTGCGAAGCGGTCTTCGCGGCGGACGCGACCGACCTGTCGGCGCTGCACGCCCTGTTCTACGCCCACTCCGGCGCCGACCTCGAGACCCTGCTGTCGGTCGACCGGGGCGCGCAACAGACCCGCATCGTCACCGGCGCCGGCAGCATCGCCGCGGCGATGGCCGACCAGCTCGGCGATCGGGTCCACCTCGGCGACGCGGTTCGCCGGATCGTCCACGACGAGACCGGAGTGCAGGTCGAGACCCGCTCGGGGGCGAAGCACCGGGGGTCCGCCGTGATCGTCACGCTGCCTCCCACCCTCGCCGGACGACTCGAGTACGAACCGGCCCTTCCGGGGTGGCGCGACCAACTCACCCAGAAGCTGCCCATGGGCTCGGTCATCAAGATCCACGCCGTCTACGACCGCCCGTTCTGGCGTGACCAGGGGCTCAACGGGCAGGCCGCGTCCGACGAAGGGCCGATCAAGGTCACCTTCGACAACTCGCCGCCGGACGCGCACGTGGGGATCCTCCTCGGATTCATGGAAGGCGCCGACGGGCGTCGCATGTCGCGACTGACCCCCGAGCAGCGGCGTGCCGCGGCGTTGGAGGGTTTCGCGC
The DNA here is from genome assembly GCA_964595905.1 of uncultured Iamiaceae bacterium. Taxonomy (GTDB): domain Bacteria; phylum Actinomycetota; class Acidimicrobiia; order Acidimicrobiales; family Iamiaceae; genus JAFDWI01. The sequence goes on along the minus strand of CAZQSU010000078.1, from coordinate 5,247 downwards.
GCTACTTCGGGACCGAGGCGGCCAACCCCGTCGAGGTGCTCGAACGCGACTGGACCGCCGAGGAGTTCTCCCGCGGCTGCTACGGCGCACATTTCGCTCCCGGCGTCTGGACCGCCTTCGGCGACCGGCTGCGCACCCCCGTCGGGAGGGTCCACTTCGCGGGCACCGAGTACGCATCGGTGTGGAACGGCTACATGGAGGGCGCGCTGCGGTCGGGAGAGGACTGCGCCGATGCGGTCCTGGGAGCGATCGGCGTCTGAGTCCACCGATCGCGGCCCGCTGAACAGCACGAACCACGCAGGGCACGCATCGGTCATAATGGGGCGGTGGACGCACCCGACGCCTTCGCCCCCGCCGAACTCGGCCCCACCACGCTGCGGAACCGCATCATCAAAGCCGCGACCTTCGAAGGCCGGACCCCCGACCACGTCGTCACCGATTCGCTGATCGACTTCCACACCGAGGTCGCCGCCGGCGGGGTCGGCATGACCACGGTGGCGTACCTCGCCGTGTCGCGCGAAGGCTGTGGCACCCCGAACGAGATCGCGCTGGGCCCCAAGGCCGTCCCGGGCCTCACGCGGCTCACCGAGGCGGTCCACGCCGAGGGTGCGAAGGCGTCGGCCCAGGTCGGCCACGCCGGCGCGGTCGCCGCGGCGACCGGCCTGCGGGGCCGTTCCCCGTCGAGGCTGTTCTCGCCACTCGCGATGCGCTTCACCAAGCCGCTCGACGACCACGAGATCACCGGCGTGATCGACGACTTCGCCGAAGCCGCGGCGGTGGTCGCCGACTCCGGATTCGACGCGATCGAGCTGCACTTCGGCCACGGCTATCTGCCGAGTGAGTTCCTTTCGCCGAAGCTCAATCGTCGCGGTGATCGCTGGGGCGGATCGCTCGAGAACCGGGCCCGGCTGGCGCGCGGGATCGCCGAGGCGGTCCGGGCGCGGGTCGACGGGGAACTCGCGGTGCTCGCCAAGTTGAACATGGACGACGCGGTGCCCGGGGGCTTCTGGGTCGACGAGTCGGTGAAGGTCGCCCAGCTGCTCGATGGTGACGGCACCCTCGACGCACTGGAGCTCACCGGCGGTTCGTCGCTGCAGAACCCGATGTACCTGTTCCACGGCGACGCGCCGATCAGAGAACTCGGGGCGACCTTTCCCAGGGCGCTGCGCCCGGGGTTCCGCCTCGCGGCCGGCCGGTTCATGAAGACCTATCCGTATTCCGAGGCGTACTTCCTGCCGCTCGCCCGCCAGTTCCTGGGCGTGGTGTCGATGCCGATCGTGCTGCTCGGCGGGATCAACGACCGCGCCACCATCGAACAGGCGATGCGCGAGGGTTTCGGCTTCGTCGCGATGGCCAGGGCACTGCTGCGTGAACCCGACCTGGTGAACCGCATGGCCGCCGAGCAGACCGCCGAGGGGCTCTGCATCCACTGCAACAAGTGCATGGCGACGATCTACGACGGGACCCGCTGCGTGCTCGTCGACGACGCGCCACCGTCGATCGAACGGCTCGCGCGACCCCACTAGGCCGAACGGCCCATATTGCTCCGGTGAACGGGGTAAAGTTCCTGATCGATCGAGACGTTGAGAGGGAGAGTGCCGATGAACCGGGCACACAGATGAGGGGGTCGACCGTGAGCGGCGATCAGCGAACATCCGCTCCGCCGGTCGGTTCGCCGGAGTTCTACAAGGCGATCGTCGACTCCGCGGCGAACCCGTACGTCGTCATCGACGACGAGTTGGTGCTTCGCTACGCGAGCCCGTCGATCGAGATGCTCCTGGGCTGGGCGCCGGATGACTGGATCGGCCAGAACATCGCCGAACTGTTGAGTCCCGAGAGCCTGCAGTTGGCCGTCGCCGGCCTCGACGAGATCGGCGTCGCCGCGATGGATCCCCAGTGGGTCGGCGCACCGCTGCGGCTCTTTCTCACCGCATCCGACGGCAACTCGATCCCCGTCGACGTCTACGCCCGCGAGTCGGCCCGCACCGGCATCGGTGGCACCCTGGTCCAGCTCGTGCGCGCCGGCGCCTCACAGACGATGAGCGACGCGGTCGACACGATTCTCGAGGGACGGGACCTCGACCATGCCCTCTCGCTCCTGACCTCGCTGGTCGAGCACGACATCAGCGACTCCGTCGCGGTGCTGGCGAGCGGCTGGGACGGCACCCGGTTCGCCCAGGTCGCCGGCGGCGACCGGCCGATCTTCCTCGGAGCGCTCGACCCGGCCGACGCCGACGCCGTCGCCGCGGTACTGGCGAGCACCCACCGGGTCGCCGACGTCTTCCGCGAGTTCTCACCGGGCGCACGCGCCGCGGCCGAGCGTCGTGGATTCCACGCCTGCTGGTGTGCGCCGGTCCCCGGCGAAGCCGACGACGACCCTACCGCCGCGCTGTTCATCTGGCGGACCGAACCCGGCCCGCCCGGGGTGATCTTCCGGGATGCGATCCTGCGGGCGGCGAGCCTCGCCGGGCTGGCGCTGCGGTGGATGGGCACCCAACAGGTCCTCACCTGGAGTGCCTCGCACGACCATCTCACCGGGCTCACCAACCGGACCGAGTTCCAGAATCGCCTCGATGCGAGCGTGGGGGCGTCACGGGCGGTGCTGTTCTGCGACCTCGACGACTTCAAACCCGTCAACGACGATCTCGGTCATCGCGCCGGCGACCGTGTCCTGCACGCGGTGGCGGCGCGGATGCGTCGGGTGTGCAGCGACTGCGTCGTCGCCCGCATCGGCGGCGACGAGTTCGCGATCCTGCACTGGCCCACCGAGTCGCTCGACGCCGCCCTCGCCGTGGCCGCGAACGTCCAGAAGATGCTCGAGAGGCCGATCGCCGTCGACTCGGCCACCACCCACGTCGGCGTGACCATCGGCGTCGCCTTCGACCCCACGGGGAGCACCGATTCGGATCGGTTGATGGACCAGGCCGACCGCCTGCTCCGCGAGGGCAAGTCCCAGGGCAAGAACCGGGTGCTGTCGACGACCGTGTCCGGACGCGGATCCGATCACCGAGAGGCTTGACGACCCGCCGATCGGGCTGGTAATCGACGCTCGTCACATTCTGCAGCACCCACGAGGAGATCCCGATGGCCACATTCGACGTGAAGATGGTGATGCTCTCGACCGACGATCTCGACGAGTCGATCGCGTTCTATGCCGAAACGCTCGGCATGCCGCTCAAGTTCCGCGACGGTGGGCACTTCGCGGCGCTCGACGGCGGCTCGGTGACCCTCGCTCTGGCGACGTCGGTCGACCATCCGATGCCGGGCAAGGTCGTACCCGGCATCAAGACCGACGACGTCGACGCCGCAGCCGCGGCGATCGAGGCCAACGGCGGCGCGATCGTCAAGGGCCCCTACGACGACGAGCACGAGCGGCGGGCGGTGGTGTACGACCACAAGGGCAACGGCCTCGTCTTCTACAGTCCGCTGGCCAAGTAGTCACCGTCGACCCCCGGTCGAAGGCTTCTCTCACCAACCGATCTCGTCACAACCGGTGTGGTCGGAGGGTTCGACCTGCAGGGTCGCATGGCCGATCTCGTAACGGTTCCGCAGGAGCTCCCGGGCCTGGTCCAACACCGAGTGCGGGTCGGTCGACGGGTCGATCACCAGGTGGACCGATGCCGCGTCCATGCCGGAGGTGAGGGTCCACACGTGCAGGTCGTGGACGTCGACCACGCCGTGGAGCGATCCCAGTTCGGCGTCGACCTCGTCGAGATCGATGGTCGCGGGCGCGGCCTGGAGCAGGATCCGCAGCGACCGGCCACCCAGCCGCCAGGCGCGCGGCAGGATCCACACGCCGATGGCAATGCCGAAGACCGCGTCGGCCCAGGTCCAGTCGAACACCTGCAACAGGACCGCGGCGACGATCACCCCGGCCGAGCCGACCATGTCGGCGAGCACCTCGAGCGCGGCGCCTTCGACGTTGAGGCTCTCGGTCGCGCCTTCGCGGAGCACCAGGTACGAGACGACGTTGACGGCGAGACCGGCCACCGCGACCACCAACATCGCCGTGCCGGTCACCTCGGGCTCGGAGGAGATCCTGCGGACCGCCTCGACCAGGACGTACCCGGCGACACCGAACAGCAGCAGGGCGTTGCAGAACGACGCGACGATCTCGAGCCGGTACAGCCCGTAGGTGTGACCGGTCGCGTGCCCCTCCCCCAGCCGACGAACCCGGTGACGCCGGGCGAGTTCGATCGCGGTCACGGCCATGCCGAGTCCGAGCACGTCGGTGAGCATGTGCCCAGCGTCCGAGAGCAGCGCGAGCGAGTTCGCCGCGAACGCCGCCACCACCTCGACCACGAAGAAGACCGCGGTGAGTACGAGCACCACGGTGAGGCGCCGCCGGTGTCGCGCGCCGGTGCCGAGTGTCGCCCCGACGTGGGTGTGACCGTGATCGTGGCCCATCAGGCCCTCCGACCGTTTCGGGGCAGCCGCGGCGGGGTCACCGGTCACTCCGGACGTCGAGGATCGTTCAGCCGGGAAGCTCGAAGATTCCCGTCAGCACCCCGCGCGCGAGGGTGACGTCGGCCATGGTGAAGCCGGCGACGGCCGGACGCGCCCCGGCGTCGAGACCGAGGCCCGCGACCGAGAGCGCGTGGACGGCGAACACGTAGCGGTGCGGCCCGTGACCCGGAGGCGGAAACGGGCCGGTGTAGCAGGCGTTGGTGGTGTCGTTGCCCAGATGGATCGCGCCCTCGGGCAGGCCATGGCAATCGCCCGAAGCCGCTCCCCTGGCCAGTTCGGTGACCCCGACGGGGATGTCGACGAGCACCCAGTGCCAGAACCCGCTGCCCGTGGGAGCATCGGGGTCGAAACAGGTGACCGCGAAGCTCCGGGTGTCGTCGGGGAATCCGCTCCACGCGAGCTGCGGCGACAGGTTGTCGCCGTCGAGGCCGAAGTTCGCGTCGGCGACGAAGGTGCGGTCGATCGGCGCCCCGTCGGTGATGTCGCCGCTCGAGACCTCGAAGGAGGGCACCTCGGCGAGGTACTCGTACGGGATCGGCGGTGTGGCACGGTTCGGTCGGGGCACGGATCCATCTCCTCGTCGTTGCGGGGTGACACGTCAGGCATGTCGATCGGTCTGCTGCCCGACCCTACCCAGATCGTCCGTGCGTCACTCGCGGACCGGTGGCCCGTGAGCGGAGCACCACGTGCGGAGAGGGTGGGATTCGAACCCACGGACGGGGGTGAACCCGTCACCTCCTTAGCAGGGAGGCCCGTTCAGCCGGACTCCGGCACCTCTCC
>CAZQSU010000077.1:2004-14928 GCA_964595905.1 uncultured Iamiaceae bacterium | reverse complement strand
AGAACGCCAAGCAGTTCCTGGCGGAGAACCCCGAGATCATGGTCGAGGTGTCCGAGAAGATCCGCCAGGCGGTCGGTCTGGGCGACGTCGACCCCGACGACGTCATGACCGAGGCCGACGAGGAGCCGATCTCCCTCGACGACTGAGGCCGGCCGGACGGAAAAGGACCTCGATCGTGCCCGCGGGCACGTGACCTGTCGGTGAATCGAACCGCATTGTCGGTATCCGTTGGCGGGTGGGACAATGAAACCCATGTCCGCCCCAAGCCCAAGTGTCCGGCGCACCTACGCCATCCGCACGTTCGGTTGTCAGATGAACGAACACGACTCCGAACGCATCGCCGGTCTGCTCGAGGCCGACGGGTTGGTGCAGACCGACGACGAGGACTCGGCCGACGTGATCGTCCTCAACACCTGTTGTGTCCGTGAGAACGCCGACAACAAGTTGTACGGCACCCTCGGGCACCTCAAACCGCTCAAGGACGACGACCCCGACAAGCGCATCATCGTCGCCGGTTGCCTCGCCCAGAAGGACCGGGACTCGATCCGTGAGCGTGCCCCCTACGTCGACGTGGTCATGGGGACCCACAACGTCCATCGGGCCGTCGATCTGTTGCACCACGCCGACGAATCCGGGCCCATCACCGAGATCCTCGAGGCCACCGTCGCCGACGACCACGAACTGTTCCCTTCGGCGCTCCCCGCACGGCGCACGACCGGGCATTCGGCCTGGATCACGATCCAGATCGGCTGCGACAACAACTGTGCCTTCTGCATCGTGCCGGCGGTGCGTGGCCCCGAGATCTCCCGGCCTTTCGAGCGCATCGTCGAGGAAGTCGCCAGGGTCGCCGCCGACGGCGTCACCGAGGTGACCCTGCTCGGGCAGAACGTGAACTCCTACGGACGGGACCTCACCCTTGCCCGACGCAAGGCGGGCGAGCAGGTACGGGTCCGACCGCTCTTCGCGGAACTGTTACGTGCGGTGGGCCAAGTCGATGGGATCCGTCGGGTCCGCTACACCAGTCCGCATCCCAAGGACCTGCGTCCCGAGACCATCACCGCGATGGCCGACGTGCCTGCGGTGTGTGAGCACCTGCACCTGCCCCTCCAGGCAGGCAGCGACCGAGTGCTCGCTGCCATGCACCGGGGCTACACGGCCGATCGGTACCTGGCAAAGCTCGCTGCGGCCCGAGCCCAGATCGACGATCTCGCCGTCACGACCGACATCATCGTCGGCTTTCCCGGCGAGACCGACGACGACTTCGCCGCGACCCTCGAAGTGGCCGCGGCAGCCTCCTACGACAGCGCCTACACCTTCATCTACTCGCCTCGCCCCGGCACCGAAGCCACCGAGAAGCAGCTTCCGCTCGTCCCCGCCGACGTGATCGCCGAGCGATTCGAACGATTGCGGGTCGTGGTGGAGCGCTCCGGTCTCGCCAAACACGAGGCCCGTGTCGGTCGGGTCGAGCAGGTCATGGTCGAAGGCCCCTCCAAGCGCGACCCGTCGGTGACCACCGGCCGGACCCGCCAGAACAAGCTCGTCCACTTCTCAGCGCCTGAACCGCTGCGGGCCGGCACGTACGTGTCGACCCGGGTGACGAGCGCCGCACCGCACTACCTGCGGGGCGAGTTCATCGAAGTGCTCGAGCCGGCCCGGCACCGCACCCGCATTCCCGTCACCGCATCGTGACGGCGACGGCCGGACCCGAGCTGCACGGCTCGGCCGCCGAGATCCTGGCCGGGGCACGATTCGAGCCGGTGGCGAGCGGCCGGCGCGCGCAGGTCTACCGGGCCGTCTTCGACGACGACCGCGGCGACCTCGCCGTCAAGATGCCGGTCATGGACCCTGGGCCGGGTCCCGCGGGCCCGGCCGACGAGGCCGAACCCCGCAAGCACGTGGAAGCGGATGCGGACCCGGACGCTCCGGCGCACGCCGCACGCGACGAAGCGGTCGCGCTCGTCCACGCCGAAGCGGCCCGCCTCGCCTGGGTCACCGAGCACCTCGCCGGGCGGGGTCTCGGCCTCCCCGGCATCGTGGCCCTGCCCGAACCCGACGACCCTGCACCGATCCTGGTCACGACGTGGCTCGAGGGGACCGTCGACCCGCGCCTGATGCGTTCGCCCGAGATCGCGGTCGAGAGCTTCGGCCGGACCCTCGCGTCGCTGCACGAAGCGTCGCGTCGCATCGACCTCGACGCCTGTCCCTTCGACGCGGGGCTCGACGCGCGCATCGCCCAGGCTGCCGAACGGGTCGAGTCCGGCCTGGTCGACACCTCGGTGCTGGACGATCCCTACGACCACTACTCACCGACCGAGCTGCTCGATCGCGTGCGTCAGATGGCGGACGCGACGACGCCGCCGAGTTCGGAGGACCGCGTGCTGGTCCACGGTGACCTGTGTGTCACCAACGTCGTGTTCGACCCGGCGTACTCGTCCACCGTCGGCGCGCTCGACTGGGCGTTCGCCGGCGTCGGCGACCGGCACCAGGACCTGGCGATCACGGCGCGGTCGCTGGCGCGGAACCTCTCCGGCGAGGTCCTGCCCGACTTCTTCGCCGCCTACGGCCTTTCCGAGCCCGACCTGTTGCGCATCGAGACCTACGTGGCGCTGGAGGAGCTCTTCTGACCAGCATCCCGACCCGGTTGGGGATCGTCGGGCCGACCGCCACGGGCAAGTCCGCGATCGCCCATCAGGTCGCCCGCACCGTCGGTGACCTCGAGATCGTCACGGTGGACTCGATGCAGGTCTACGTCGGCATGGACATCGGCACCGCAAAGCCCTCACCGACGATGCGCGCCGAAGTTCGCTATCACCTGCTCGACCTCGCCGACCCGTCCGACGAGTTCACCCTGCGTGCCTACCAGCGGGCCGCACTCGACGCGGTCGCCGACATCGAAGCCCGGGGACACCGGCCGTTGCTCGTGGGCGGGACCGGCCTGTACCTGCGCGCCGTCGTCGACGAGTTGGGCATCCCCGGTCGCTACCCGGAGGTGCGCGCCGACCTGGAGCGTCACGACGACCTGGGCGAGCTGTATGCGGAGCTGCAGCGGCTCGACCCGGTCGCGGCCGGTCGGATCGAGCCGGGGAACCGCCGACGGATCGTGCGGGCGTTGGAGGTGTGTCTCGGGTCGGGCCGGCCCTTCTCCGCCTACGGCGAGGGCCTCGACACCTATGGCGACACCGACTGGGACCTGGTCGCGCTCGACGTCGAGGTGCCGGTCCTGAACGCCCGAATCGAACAGCGCTATCAGCGCCAACTCGCCGCCGGGTTCCTCGACGAGGTCCGGCGGCTGGTCGACCGGCCCAGGGACCTGGGACGCACTGCGGCGCAGGCACTCGGTTACCGGCAGTTCGCGGCGCACCTCGCCGGGGCGTGCACGCTCGCCGAGGCCGTCGAAACCGCGACCGCCGCAACCCGTCGATTCGCCCGCCGTCAACGGTCCTGGTTCCGTCGCGACCCCCGTCTGAGCTGGTTCGACGTCACCGATCCCGACGACGTGCCCCGGGTCGTGGATCGACTCGTGGACCGTTGGCGGAACGGCCGGTGACCGCCGTCGCAGGCAGAGGCGCCAATTCCGGGTTGGGAACCGGCCCCGACGTGGGAGACTCGTAACAGATGACCGATACCGTCCCGTTGTCGAAGTTCCACGGCCTCGGCAACGACTTTCTCGTCCTGATCGCCGACGGCAGCCACGCCGCGCCCGCCGATCCGGCGGCGTTCGCCCGCCGCGTCTGTGACCGGCACCGTGGCGTCGGTGCCGACGGGGTCCTCACCGCGGTGCCGGGCCCGACCCCCGACGCGTGGCAGATGACGTTGCACAACGCGGACGGGTCGCTCGGTGAGATGAGCGGCAACGGCATCCGCTGCTTCGCCCAGGCCGTGATCCGCCACACCGGCCAGCCACTACCGACGACGCTGCACGTCATGACCGACGCCGGCCCACGCACGGTCGCCGTCGCCGCGGAGGTGCACGGCGACCCCGACGTGGTCACCGCGTCGGTCACGATGGGAACCCCCCGGCCCGGCCCGACCCTCGACGGCATCGATGCGCCGACGACCCGGCCGGTCCGGCGCATGGCGACCTGGGACGTGGGCAACCCGCACCTGGTGCTCGAGGTCGTCGACGTCGCCGACGTCGACGCGGCCGTCGAAGGGCCGGCCTGGGAGGCGCTGTTCGACGGCGGCGTCAACGTGCACTTCATCACGGTCACCGGTGGGGACCACGTCGACCAGGTCACCTGGGAACGCGGTGCCGGGGTCACCCTGGCCTGTGGCACCGGCGCCACGGCCGCGGCGCTCAGCGTGCAGGCATGGGACGCCGTCACCGGCCCGGTCTCGGTGACGATGCCCGGCGGGACGGTCGAGGTGGAACTGGGCGACGAGCCGACGCTGCACGGACCGTCCCAATGGATCGCCGACCTCGAGGTGCGCCCGTGACCGACCACGACGAGACCGTCGCGGTGCCCGCACCCGATCACCGGGGCGCTTTCGGCGAGTTCGGTGGCGCGGCCGACGCGTTCATCGAACGCACCTTCCGTGAGCGCATCGTGCTCGTCGGTGTCCCCTTCGGCGGCCGATCCGACCATGACGTCGAGGCGAGTCTCGACGAGCTCGAGTTGCTGGTCGACACGGCCGGCGCCGACGTGGTGGGGCGGGTCGTCCAACGCCGCGACCGGCCCGATCCGGCGACGTTCCTGGGTCGCGGCAAGGTCGCCGAGTTGCGCACGCTCGCCGAGGCGACCGACTGCGACACGGTCGTGTTCGACGAGGAACTCTCACCCGCCCAGCAGCGCAACCTCGAGAAGATCCTGGGCCGGACCGCCATCGACCGCACCGCGGTGATCCTCGACATCTTCGCCCAGAACGCGACCACCACCGAGGGTCGTGCCCAGGTGGAGCTGGCGCTGCTTCGTTACCGGTTGCCGCGGCTGCGGGGCAAGGGCACATCACTGTCCCAACAGGGTGGTGGCGTGGGCACACGTATGGGTGGCGGCGAGACCAAACTCGAGGTCGACCGTCGACGCATCGTCCGCCGGATCCACCACCTCGAACGCGAGCTGAAGACCATCGGGGCGAACCGTGCCACCCAGCGCAAGGCGCGCACCGGCGGGCCGCTGCCGCTCGTGGCGATCGTCGGCTACACCAACGCCGGCAAGTCGACGTTGCTGAACCGCCTCGCCGGTGCCGACGTGCTGGTCGAGGACCGGCTGTTCGCCACCCTCGATGCGACCACCCGTCGTTTCGAGTTGCCCGGTGGCAAGGCCGTGCTCGTCACCGACACCGTCGGTTTCGTCCGCAAGCTGCCCCATCACCTGGTCGAGGCGTTCAAATCCACCCTCGAGGTCGTGTCCGGCGCGGATCTTCTCGTGCACGTCGTCGACGCCGCCGACGAGGACCCGGCTGCCCAGTACGCGGCGGTGCGTGAGGTCCTCGGCGAGATCGGGGCGAGCGAGGTGCCCGAGGTGATCGTTGCCAACAAGTCCGATCTGGTCGGACCCCGAGAGATCGCCGGGCGCCTGCGCGGCCTGCCCGACGGCGGCCGGTCGACCGTGGTCGTGTCGGCCCGGACCGGTGCGGGCATCGACGAGCTCCTGGCGGCGGTCTCGGATGCGGTGAACCTCGGTGCCGAACTGGTCGAGTTGTTCGTGCCCTACGACCGGGGCGAGATGCTGGCGGCGCTGCACCGTGACGGGGAGGTGGTCGAAACCGAACCGGGTGACGACGGGGTCCGCGTGACCGCTCGACTGGCCGAAGCGGCGCGATCGCGTTTCGCGCCCCTGGTGGTGTCGTCGTGACCGGCGTGGGCGGTTTCACGCCGCCGCCGTACCCCTATGAGCGACTGGAACCCCTGCGGCGACTCGCCGACGCTCATGACGGGGGTGCGGTCGACTGCAGCGTCGGCACCCCAGGTGACCGGCCGCCGGACGCGGTGAGCGCGGCGTTGGCCACTTCGGCGCACGTCGCCGGCTACCCGCCGTCGGTCGGCACGGTCGCCTTTCGGGAAACCGCGGCCCGATGGCTGGGCCGCCGGTTCGGGGTGGGGGTCGAACCGTCGAGCGTCGCGGCGTGCATCGGCACCAAGGAGTTCGTCGCGGACCTGCCCCACCTGCTGCGGCTGCGTTCGCCCGAGCGTGACACGGTGCTCCACCCCGAGGTCAGCTACCCGTCCTACGCCATGGGGGCCGAGCTCGCGGGGTGCCGGGCCGTGCCGGTGCCGATGGACGCCGCTTGGCGTCTCGACCTGTCGGCGATCGACCCGGACGACGCGGCACGGGCACTGTGCCTGTGGGTGAACACGCCCGGGAATCCCGCCGGCGGGCTCGACGACCTGGATGCGGTGGCCGCCTGGGGTCGCGCCCGGGGGGTGCCGGTGTTCTCGGACGAGTGCTACATCGAGTTCACGTGGGACCACGGCGACGGTCGGGGTCCGGTCGCGCCCGAGGCCGGTGTGGTGCCGGGGCGTTCGGTCCTCGCGACGGGTGCCGACGGGGTCGTCGCGGTCCATTCGTTGTCGAAGCGCTCCAATCTCGCCGGCGCCCGGGTGGGCTTCTACGCCGGCGACGCCGAACTGGTCCACTACCTGTCGGAGGTGCGCAAACACGCCGGCCGCATGGTGCCCGGTCCGGTGCAGGACGCGGCGATCGTGGCGCTCGACGACGACGCCCACGTCGACGCGCAACGCACCCGCTACTGGGATCGGCTGGGGCGTCTCGCGGCGCTGCTCGAGCCCTTCGGCGTCGACGCGCCGATGCCGGCGGGTGGTTTCTACGTGTGGGCCGCCGCCCCCGACGGCGACGCCTGGGTGCTCGCCGAACGCCTGGCGAGCACCCTCGGGCTCCTGGTTTCCCCCGGTGAGTTCTACGGCGACGTCGCCAAGGGCTTCGTGCGGGTCGCCGCCGTGCAACCTGACGAGCGCCTCGATCTGTTGGAGCGACGCCTCGACGCGTCGGGTCTGCGGCGGAGCGCGCGGCGGTGAGCACGTTTCCCCCGCCGGGACCGCAGTGGCCGACGCCTCCGGGAGCCGCGGCGACACCGCCACCGGGCCCGCCGTCGGGCCCGGCGCCGGGGCACGGGCTCGATTCGGGCAGACCCGTGCGCGCCACCGGATACTGGATCGGCGCGCTGCTGATGGTCGTCGGGGTGGCCCTCGGTGTCTCGGTCGTGGCGCTCGGCATCAGCCGAGCGGTCGACGCCCTCACGTTTCCCGACGTGGTCGACGCTTCCGGCGGAGTCTGGATCGACGATCCCGGTGGTCACGTGATCTTCGTGGTCGGGCCGGTCAGAGCGGCGAACCAGTTCGTGCCCATACCGAACATCGTCGTGACCGACCCCGACGGGACCACCGTCGCGACCGCTCCCTACGGTGGGTCGCGGTCGACGACGGGCGTCGATGCGAGCGGCATGCGACGTGAGGCGGTCGCGGTGGCGACGTTCGAGGCATCCGAGGCGGGCCGTTACCACCTGAGCGCGTCGGATCTGGAGTACGGCTCGACGCTCGGCGTCGGTGAGGGGGTCGACGGGAACTTCGGATGGTTCGCGCTCGGCGGCGTGGCCGGTGGGCTTGCTGTCCTCGGCGGTCTGGTCGTGGTCGTGGTGACGGCCGTGCGGCGCCATCGGAGCCCGCCGATGCCACCCGGTGGCGGCTACGGCTACGGCTACGGGTACGCCTACCCGTACCCGTACCCCGGCGCTCCGTATCCGGCTCCGGGATCGCTCGCCCCGCCGGCCATGCCGGCGCGACCACCCGGCTTCCCCGCAACGCCGCCCGGCCACCCGCCGCAGCCGTCCGGGTACCCCACCGCGCCACCGGGTCGACCCGTACAGCCGCCCTGGTCGGTGGGTGACCTGCCGTCGGGCGGACCCGCGGGGGCTCCTCCCTGGCCCGGTTCGGGCTCGGCGGGACCGGGAGCCTGGTGGACCGACCCGTCATCAGGCCCATCGCCCGGACGGGACGGAGGCGGGCCGACCGACGAGGACCGAACCGCGCGTTGACGGCTGCCGGGGTGAACCGCCGGGACGGTACTGTCGTCGAATGCCCGACCTCGCCGAACAGATCAGCGCCCTGTGGGACCGGCGCGACGAACTCGACCCGCGCGACGCCGGTGCCCGGGCGACCGTGGACGAGGCGATCGCCAGGTTGGACTCGGGTGAGGCGCGGGTCGCCGAATTCGGGGAGGGCGGTGAGGTCGTCGTGCACACCTGGTGCAAGCAGGCGATCCTGTTGTTGTTCAAGCTCTCGTCGATGGCCACGATCGAACTCGGGCCGTTCGAGTACGCCGACAAGATCCCGCTGAAGTCGGGGTACGAAGCTGCCGGGGTGCGGGTGGTGCCCGGCGCATCGGCCCGCCACGGGGCGCACCTCGCGTCCGGGGTCATCCTGATGCCGAGTTACGTGAACATCGGCGCGCACGTGGGCGAGAACTCGATGGTCGACACCTGGGCGACGGTCGGCAGCTGCGCCCAGATCGGCAGGAACGTGCATCTCTCGGGTGGGGTGGGAATCGGCGGCGTCCTCGAACCCGCACAAGCCGCGCCGGTGATGGTGGGCGACGAATGTCTGATCGGCAGCCGCTGCGTCGTCGCCGAAGGTGCGGTGGTCGGTGAGGGCACGGTGCTGGGCGCCGGATGCATCCTGACCGGCTCGATCCCGGTCATCGACGCCGAGACCGGCGACGAGCTGGGCCGTGGGAAGGTGCCGGCCTGGTCGGTGGCCGTCTCGGCGACGCGGCCCCGACGTTTCGGAGGCGGCGAGTTCGGTCTGCCGTGTGTGCTGGTGATCAAACGGCTCGAGCCGGGCGAGCGCCACGACAAGTCGGCGCTCAACCAGGTCCTGCGCGACCACGGCGCCACGGTCTGAGGGGGTGTCGGTGCCCACCGGCGTCGCCCTGGGCGACGATGCCGCACTTCCCGAGGACCTGCTCGCGCTCACCGCGTTGCTGGTCGACCGACCGTCGGAGAGTCGCGCCGAAGGGCCGCTCGTGGACTGGCTCGAGGCCGAACTGCGCCGCCTGGATCACCTCGAGGTCACCCGGGTCGGTGACAACCTCGTCGCCCGGACCGACCTCGGGCTGCCCCAGCGGGTGATCCTGGCCGGACACACCGACACCGTGCCGGCGAACGGCAACGCCGGCGCCCGCATCGAGGGCGACACGCTGTGGGGGGTCGGTTCGACCGACATGAAGGGCGGTCTGGCGATCCAACTCGCCCTCGCCCGTTCGGTTCCGGTGACCGCGGTGGACGTGACCCAGGTGTTCTACGCCCGGGAGGAGGTCGCCGCGGTCGAGAGCGGGCTCGGCGAGCTCTTCGAGCGGCGTCCGGACCTGCTGGCCGGCGACGTCGCCTTCATCGGTGAGGCGACGAACGGTTCGGTCGAGGCCGGTTGCCAGGGAACGATGCGGGCCGAATGCACCCTGAAGGGGGTGCGGGCCCACACGGCCAGGCCGTGGACCGGACGCAACGCGATCCACCGGCTCGGCCCGTTGCTGGCCGCGGTCGCGGCGGCACCGGTGCGTGAACCGATCATCGACGGCCTCGAGTTCCGCGAGGCCCTCCAGGCGGTCGACGTCCGCGGGGGCGTGGCGGGCAACGTGGTGCCCGACGAGGTGACCCTGACGCTCAACCACCGGTTCGCTCCCGACCGGTCGACCGACGAGGCCGAGGCGTTCGTCCGCGCCGTCGTCGAACCCCATCTGGACGACGGCGACCGCTTCGAGGTCACCGACGTCGCGGCGGGCGCCCTGCCCCAGCTCGCGAACCCGCTCATCGCCGCGTTCGTCGGACGCGCCGATCTCGCCGTGGACGCCAAGCTGGGCTGGACCGACGTGGCGCGCTTCGCCGCGCACGGGATCCCCGCGGTGAACTTCGGACCCGGCGACCCGCTGCTCGCGCACACCCCGGACGAGCGCGTGGAGCGCGCCCGGTTGGAGTGGTGTTTCCGGGTTCTGCGGGCGTTGGTCACCCAGGGGCTCTGAACCGCGTGCACACGCCCCGAAACCTGCTGGGACGATGGCGGGCTCCGGTCCGGTGACCCGGGGTCGTCAGAGCTTGCGGAGGACGGTGACGACCCGGCCGTAGACGGTGACCTCGTCGGCGGGGAACTCCATCGGGGCGAGGCGTTCGTTGTGGGGGAGCAGCGTGATCGTGTCGCCGTCGCGCCGGAACGTCTTCACCGTCGCCTCGTCGCCGGGGATGCCGGCGACCACGATCTCGCCGTTCTCGGCGGTCGGTTGGGAGCGGACGACCACGAAGTCGCCGTCGTAGATCCCGACGTCGACCATCGAATCGCCCCGGACCCGCAGCATGAACAGGTCGCCGTCGCCGGTGAAGTCCTCGGCGATGGGGAGCGTCTCCTCGATGTTCTCCTCGGCGAGCACGTCGGTACCGGCGGCCACGTCACCGACGAGTGGCACGTACCGGGACGGCCGACGATCGACGGTGGCGCCCGACAGCGGGTCGAACCGGACCTGGATCGCCCGGGGTTTGGTGGGGTCGCGGTGCAGATAGCCGAGCTTCTGCAGCGTGGAGAGGTGCGCGTGGACGCTGGAGGGCGAGGTGAGCCCGACCGCGTCGCCGATCTCGCGTACCGAGGGCGGGTAGCCGCGCTCGCGCATGGTGCTCTCGATGCATTCGAGCACCTGGAGTTGCCGCTTGGAGAGGTTCGTGGTCATGGGTCGCCTTTCGTCCTGTTTCCCGTCCCTCGAGGACGGGATCCTGCGAACGGGTGTTCGTCAGACCGTAGCCCATCGGCCGGCAAATGACAAACATCTGTTCGAGATCGGGCTTGACTCGAACAGTCGTTCGTGGTTCACTCGTGTCGAACGGACGTTCTGGCGAGAGCGCGTGCAGGGCTCTGACCAGGGCGGATCCGACGATGTCCCACCCGCAGGAGATGATGTCCCCATGGCTGCGATCTTCCCCGTTCCCTACGACGTCGGACCCGGTGAGACCTTTCCCGGGGTCGACCCGAGCCGCGTCCGTCCTCGTCCGCGGACCCGTCCCCGCACGGTCGTGCCCTTCGACCGGGCCCGCGCCGCCCGGCGGCGCCGCGCGATCCGTCGCCGCAACGTCGGATTCGTCGCGGCGGCCGTGACGGCCGTGGTGGCGATCGTGTTCGCCCTCGGTGGGGTCTTCGCCGTGATCGACGCACTCTCGCAGCCGCCCGCCACGAACCCGGCGGCGAACCCGGTTGCGAACCCCGCGGCGAACCCGGTGACGGGCCCCGGGGCCGCTGCGGCGGGATCGGGCACGGTCGTGGTGGTGCAGGCCGGTGACACGCTCACCTCGATCGCCCGCGAGCTGCAACCCACGGGCGACGTCACCGATCTCGTCGACCAGCTCGCGGCGCAACACGGCCCCGCACCGCTGCTGCCCGGGGAGCGCCTGGTCGTCGCGGCACGCGGTGCGTCGACGGGTCACGGCCGCTGACGCCCGCCGGGCCCGGGAGGGCACCGGTCGACCGCCGCGCGGAAGGGCGTCATGCCCCGTTACGCGGTACCGTTGACGGGGTGCAGTGTCCCCGGTGCGGTGCCGACGAAGACAAGGTGATCGACTCCCGGAGCGTCGACGACGGCCGGGCGATCCGCCGGAGACGATCGTGTCTGGAATGCTCCCACCGGTTCACGACCTTCGAGCGGATCGAGGCCGCCGACCTGATCGTCGTGAAGCGTTCGGGCGACCGCATGCCCTTCGACGCCGAGCGCATCGTGGCCGGAGTCCGCGCGGCCTCCAAGAACCGTCCGGTCGAGGTCGCCGACATGGAGGAGTTGGCCGTCCGGGTCGAGGATGCGATCCGGGCCGAAGGCCTCGGTGTCGTGAGCACCGAACGCATCGGCATCGAGGTGCTCGACGGCCTGCGCGAGCTCGATCAGGTCGCCTACCTGCGCTTCGCGAGTGTCTACAAGGAGTTCGCCGACGCCGCCGACTTCGCCAGGGAGGCCCGGCTGCTCACCAAGGCGACCAGGCCCAAGACGCACGAGACGTCGGCGTGCGACGCCGTCGACGCGCCCGGGTCGCGCTCCTGAGCGGGCCGCGTCCCCTCGGGTCGCCACCCGAGTGGCCGACGGTGCGGCGCGGTCAGCCCGGGGGGAGTGCTCCATCGGGGTCGACCACGTAGCGGGTCAACAGGTCCCGCCCGTCGGTGAGCAGGCGATCCAGCCGGTAGGTGCGGGCTTCGGGGCTCGACGCCCCGACCGAGGCCCGGTTCGAGTCGCCGCCGACCAGCAACGGGCCGATCGTCCAACACCACTCGTCGACCAGTCCCGCGGCGATGAGGTGCGCGTTCAGATGCGAGCCGCCTTCGCACACCACACAGCGGACCGAGCGGGCCGCGAGGTCGTCGAGGACCGCCCGTGGATCGACCGTCGACGACCCGGCGACCACCACCTCGGCGACCTGGGAGACCGCGTCGAGCACGCTCGCCGGCGTGTCGGACACGGTGTAGACCAGCGGGGGGTGTTGCGGATCCGAGAACAGGCGCGATCCGGGATCCAACGACCCGCTCGCGCTGATCACCGCGAGGCGGGCGGGGCCGGTGCGGCCAGCGGCCTCGCGCGTTGCCTGGTGCGCGTCGGGCACCCGCACCGGGCCGTAGTCCTCGGCGCGCGCGGTGCCGGCCCCCACGAGCACGACGTCCGCGGCGCTGCGCAGCGCATGGAAGGCCGCGCGGTCACCCGGGCCGCCGATCCCGCGGGACCGACCCTCGAGCGCGGTCGCGCCGTCGAGGGTCGTGGCCATGTTGACGACCAACCACGGGCGGCCGTCGACCGGTTCACGTCGGTCGGCGAGATAGGTCGCCTCGACGTCGACGTCCCCGGCGGCGACGGGGTGGATCTGCCACATGGGACCTCACCCTATTGGAGCGGCCCCGCGGCAGCGCCGAGCGGACGCCCGAGGCGTCGCCGGGCAAATGACACGGGCAAATGACAC
>CAZQSU010000077.1:0-1904 GCA_964595905.1 uncultured Iamiaceae bacterium | reverse complement strand
CGGGCAAATGACACGGGCAAATGACACCTGTGTCGTTTCGGTTACGGTCTCGTGGGAAGCCTTCAGTCGCCCGCTCCGACGTCCGATGACAGACGAGGAGTCGTCCACCGGATCGGACCAGTCGAGGCCGAGCCGAAGGCGAGAGAGGAGCCGAGATGGTGAAGCCGATGTTGGAGCGCACCGCCAAGTTCGCCGAGGCGGTCGCCCGTGGGGCGCGTCGACCCCAGACCCTTCCCACGCAGGTACGTGAGATGGCGTCGGGGGTGGTGACCTGTGCGCTCTATCCGTTCGGTTTCCTCGACGCCGGCCCCGGCGGTCGGATGCGCAGCCGCAGCAGCACCGACTCGTCGTCGACCCCGGTGCTGTTCGTCCACGGCTACCTGGCGAACAAGTCGAACTGGTACTTCGTCGAGCGCGAGCTGCGTGAGGTCGGGTTCGACCGCATCCACGCGATGAACTACAGCCCGCGGCACGCCGACGTCGATCGCCTCGCGGAAACGTGTGTGCTGCGGGCCCACGAGGTGATGGCGGCGACCGGCGCGCAGCGCATCCACCTCGTCGGCCACTCCCTCGGGGGACTCGTGATCCGCAAGGCGGTCCAGGCGCTCGGGCTCGCCGAAGCCGCGTCGGTGGTGACGGTCGCGAGCCCACACGGCGGGGTCGACCTGGCCCGCCTGACGGGCGTCACCCGTGGTCGGAACACGATCGCCGTCCAGCTCCGCCCGGGGTCGGCGTGGTTGCGTTCACTGTGGGCCGATGCCCACCCGATGCCCGACACGCGTTTCGTCGCGTACTACTCGAACCTCGACCTGTTGGTACCGGGTCGCCGGGCCATGATGCTCGAGCCGGAGCTCGCTGCGACGAACATCCTCATGAAGGACCACGGGCATCTCTCGATCATGCTGGCGCCGGCGCTGGCACGGTCGGTCGCCCAGGAGCTCGCCGCGATCGACGGCATCGAGGGCTACGGACGACCGGTGATCGGTCTGCCCGTGTCGACCGCGACGGTCGTGGACGCGCCGGCGGCCGACCCGGGCCTCCGGGCGGCCCGCTGATTCGTCGTCGGGCGACCGCGGCTGTGGACAACTGGTGCGTCGTCCCCAGGGCCGTCCACCTTCCGTCCACGCATCGGAGCGGGAAATTCACAGGGTTGCACCTCTAGCGATCCACAGGCCGTGGTCCGTACAGTCGGAAGATGTGTCACGGTCCCGCGGTGCGGACGGTCGGAACAGTGGAGCGTGTGAGGCCCCCGGGCCGCAGCGACGTGTGAGGGATGCGGCAGCGTGGCCGCAGGAGCGAATTCTCGCGAACCCCCTTGGACCTGGGTGTTCGCGCCGCGGTGACCGTTGACACGAGCGAATTACTGTGCTGTAATTCATCGCTACATCTTGTGGTCACATCCGTCCCGCGGGGACGGACCACCACCAGGGGTTGTGGTCGGGAGCGTCGAAGGACGAAGCCCGGTCGGGCCCCGACAGCACCACCGCCCACCCAGCACGAGAGAGAACCTTCCATGACCTTGGCTCCAGCGCAGACCGCACTCGACTTCCGGCGTCACTTCACCTCCGAGGGTGTGCATCCCTACGACCAGGTGAGCTGGGAGCGACGCGACGCGCGGATCACCAACTACCAGGACGGCACCGTCGCGTTCGAACAGCTCGGGGTCGAGTTCCCCACCTCGTGGTCACAGAACGCCACCAACATCGTCGCCCAGAAGTACTTCCGGGGCACGCTCGGCACCCCCGAGCGCGAATCGTCGCTCAAGCAGGTCGTCGACCGGGTGGTCGACACGATCACGACCTGGGGCGTCGAGGGCGGGTACTTCACCGACGACCACGAAGCCCGCGTGTTCAGCGACGAACTCAAGTACCTGATGATCACCCAGCGGGCCGCGTTCAACTCGC
>CAZQSU010000076.1:0-15159 GCA_964595905.1 uncultured Iamiaceae bacterium | reverse complement strand
TCCGGAACCATTCCTTGCCCGGCGTGGAGTGACGGGTCCAGTACAGGCGCGGGTGATCCGCGAGGATCTGCCAGCCCGAACGGATGATGAACAGGATCATGAACATGTTGAAGAAGTGCTGCACGTTCGTGAACACCGGGAAGCCCGAACGGGCTTCGGCCGCCGGGGTGAGCTCGGTGCCGGGCCAGGTGGCGATGAAGTGCTGCACGCCCGGGATGTTGCGCAGCCCCTTGGCCACGGCGATCGCCACGACGAGCGCGACGAATCCGATGGGAAGGAGCCACAGCAGGTTGAACCACCCGCTGCGCCCGATCCGGACCCGTGGCGGAATCCCCGAGGTCAGCGGGATCGACCCCGCCCAGGTCGTCGGATCCACCTCGTCCTCGGGTTGGGTCAACAGTTGCCGCAGTCCGTGGACCGCCTCGGGCGAAAGGTCCGACCCGGGCAACTTGCGCTCCTCGGTCTCCTGATCGGATCCAGGATGTACGTCGGCCTCGTCCACGAGCGACCTCCTGACGAAGAAATCGGCAATGCATGGCCAGGAAAGTCGCCCGTATCGGACGTTCCTGTCGGCTCGTTCTCTCTCAGGCGAACCTAACGGAGTCCGATCGATCTCGCAACGAGTGATCGCGTCGGTGCGTCAGGAGTCACCGTCCAGCAGGCTCGAGAGATAGCCGGTCGGCCGCAGCGTGTCCGGGGTGCCCTGCTGGGAGACCCGGCCGCGCTCGAGCACGAGGATCCGGTCGCCGAGCGCCGCGGCATCGGTCGGGTCGTGCGTGACCAACAGCCGTACGCCGGTGTGCGAGGCAAGGTGCTCGGCCAGCACCGTCCGCATCTCGTCACGCACCTGCGCGTCGAGCGCGGACAGCGGCTCGTCGAGCAGCAGCACGTCGGGTCCGAAGGCCAGCGAGCGTGCCAGGGCGACGCGTTGGGCCTGTCCGCCCGAGAGCTCACCGGGCCGCGCGTCGGCGCGGTCCGCGAGACCGACGCGGCCCAGCCATTCGTGCGCGACGCGGGTCGCCCGGGCACGGCGCACCCCCCGGGCACGGAGACCGAACGCCACGTTCTCGCCCACCGTCAGGTGCGGGAACAGCGCGCCGTCCTGGAAGACGAAACCGACCGAGCGGTGCTCGGGAGCGAGCCACCGGCCCGCCCGCGGTTCGTCCCACGTCGCGTCGCCGACCACGAGCGCGCCGTCATCGAGGGTCACCAGCCCCGCGACGATCCGCAGCAGCGTCGTCTTGCCGGCGCCATTGGGCCCCACCACCGCCAACGTGGTGCCCGCGGGCACGCTGCAGGCGAGCTCGAGGTCGAACCCGCCCAGACGACAGCGGCCCGACAGGGTCAGGTACGCGTCGTCGCGCACGGCCGGGTCGGTCACCGCAGGGCGCCCAGCCAACGGTCGCGCAGACCCACGAGTACGGCGAGCGAAACGGCGATCAGCACGAGGCTCAGCACGAGCGCGCCGCCCGGATCGTCCTGGAAGGTGAGGAAGATCTGCAGCGGCATCGTGTCGGTGCGTGGTGAATCACCCGCGAAGGTGATCGTCGCCCCGAACTCGCCGAGTGCCCGGGCCCAGCACAGCACCGCGCCCGCGGCCAACGACGGCCCGACGAGGGGCACCGTGACCCGGCGGAAGGTCGTGGCACGGGACGCGCCGAGGGTGCGGGCCGCATCCTCGTAGCGTCGGTCGACGCTCCGCAGGCCGGCCTCGGCGGTCACCACGAAGAACGGCATCGCGACGAACGCCTCGGCCAGGACGGCGGCGGTGGTCGTGTAGGGGATCGTGATGTCGAACCACGTGTACAGCCACTGACCGATCAGCCCGCGGCGTCCGAACACGGTCAGGAGTGCCAGCCCGCCCACCACGGGCGGGAGCACCATCGGCAGCACCGCCAGGGCGCGCACGATGCGCCGTCCGGGGAAGTCGAACCGGGCGAGCGTCCAGGCGAGGGGCAGCCCGAGCACGATCGACACCGTGGTCGCCAGGGTCGAACAGACCAATGACAGCCACAATGCGTTACGCACGCCGGGTCGACCGAGCTGGGTGAGAAGCGATGCCCACGGGGCACGCCAGGCGAGCCCGACGATCGGCAACGCGCACAGGGCCAGGCCGCACGCGGCGAGCACGGCCACGAGCACGCCCGGGCGTCGGTCCGGCCGGCGACGGAGGTGGGGCGGATGCGCCGCGTCACCGGCCATGCGTGCCGACGCCGAAGCCGTGGGAAGCGAGGATCTTCTGTCCGTCGGGCGACCGGACGAAGGCGACGAAGGCGCGGGCGGCGCGAGGCCGGTCCGCGTCGGTGGTCACCGCGATCGGATACGAGGTGACGACGTTCTCGGCCGCCGGGATCGGCACGCTCGAGGCCTCGCGGGCGACGGCGCGTGCGTCGGTCACGTACACGATGCCGGCATCGACCTCACCGGAGACGACCTTGGCCACCACGGCCTTCACGTTCGCCTCGGATCCGACGGGTTCGGCGTCGACCCCCGCCCGGTCGAGGACTTCCCGTCCCAGGTGCCCGCACGGGACCGGCGCGGCACAGAGCGCGAAGCGCACGTCGGACCGGGCGAGATCGGCGAGCCCCTCGATGCGCAACGGGTTGCTCTTCGCCGTGAGGATCGTCATCGTGTTGCACGTGAAGGTGACGGGCGAACGCACGTCGTGGTCGGCGACGGCGTCGTCCATGGTCTCGGTGTCGGCGGTGGCGAGCACATCGGCGGGCGCCCCCTGATGGATCTTCGCGACCAGGTCCGACGACGCGCCGAACGAGGGCGTGACGCGCGCGTCGGGGTGGGCATGATCGAACGCCTCGGCGAGATCACCGAACGCGCCGGTCAGCGATGCGGCGGCGAGCACGCGGACGTGGCCAGCGACCTTCTGTGATCCCGGCGGCACCGTGGTGTCGTCGGGCGGATTGCAGGTGGTGGTCGATGCGGTGGCCGATCGCGACGACGCGGGTTCGGCTCCGGGATCGGTACCCGCACCACACGCGGTGACGGCGCCGAGCAGCAGCGCCACGACCGGCGCGATCGCTCCGATGGAGGTCGCGCGGCGTCTCACGTGGTCGCGCCGGTCGGCAACTCGATGACGACGTTCGTCGACTTGACCGATGCCACCGCCACGACGCCGGGAGCGAGCCCCAACTCGTCGGCGGCCTCGCGGGTCATCAGCGAGGTGACCCGGAACGGCCCCGACTGCATGGTCACCTTGGCCATCACCCCGTCGCGTTCGACGGCGGTGACCAGGCCGGGAAAGCGGTTCCGGGCGCTCCGGCGTGCGGTCGGGCGCGCCGCGGTGGGGTGGTCGGGTGCGGACTCCGTCAGCAGGCGGGCGAGGTCTGCGGCGTCGACGAGTCGACGACCGTTCGGTTCCCGGGTGTGCGCGAGGCGCCCGTCGTCGCACCAGCGGCGCACGGTGTCGACGCTCAGGCCGAGCAGTGACGCCGCCTCACCTGGGCGGAGAACCTCGCTCATGCCGTCTGTCTAGGCGTTTTGCATCGCAACTGCAACCTTTGCGCGGGTGCCGGCGGCGTGTGCGTGCGGCTCGGCGTCGCGATGGGCAAGGATCGGAGGGGTGACCGAGAACAGGACGCTCACGCATCTCGACGACGCCGGCAGGGCGCGGATGGTCGATGTGACCGCCAAGGAGTGGACCCGCCGGATCGCGGTCGCACGCGGTCGGGTCGTCACGAGGGTCGACGTGGCTGACGCGTTGTCCGGTGACGTCGTCGTCCAGGCCCGCGTCGCCGGTGCCGACGCCGCGAAACGGGCATGGGACCTGATCCCGCTGTGTCATCCGATCCGTCTCGTCGACGTCGACGTGACGATCGACGCCGTGGGCAACGAGGTCGCCATCGAGGCGACCACCGAGGTCTTCGCGCCCACCGGGGTCGAGATGGAGGCGCTGACCGCATGCAGCGTCGCCGGACTGGTCCTCGTCGGTGCGCTGCGCCACCGCGACCCCGATGCGATGCTCACCGGGGTCGGCCTGTGGCGCAAGGAAGGCGGCCGTTCGGGCACCTGGGTGAGACCCGACTGACCAAGCGTGCCGCGGACGGCCCCCCGGTCACGACTCCGCGCCGGGGCAGTGGGGATCCTCGCCGACGACGAGCGCCACCGCGTGGGACAGCATCTCGAGCACGACCGCGAGCGACTCGGTCGCACCCGCAACCGAACCCGGCACGTTCAGGATCACACAACGGCCCACGATCCCGGCCACGCCGCGGCTGAGTTGACCCAGCTGATTCGGTGCCCGGGTCGCCTCGGCAAGGCCGGGGGCCTCGCGTTCGATCACCTCGCGGGTCGCCTCGGGCGTCTGGTCACTGGGCGCGAAACCCGTACCGCCGGTCGTGACGACCAACCCGGCGAACCCCTCGGTCAGGGTGAGCAACGCGTCGCGTACGACGACGAGTCCGTCGGTCACCACGATGGGTGCGTCGCACCGCCAACCGGCCGCGGTCAACTGCTCGACCAGCGCCGGGCCGGACCGATCCTCACGGGTACCGGCAGCGGCACGGTCCGAAACGGTCAGCACACGGGCAGCGAGTTCCATGGGAACCGAGGGTAGCGACGCGGTCTGCGTCCCGCTCGGCCGACGCCTCGACGAACCGCGGTTCCCGTGCGGCCGGCCCTAGCCTGGCCGGTGTGGCCACCGACGACGCGACCTGGACGGCGATCACCGATCAGCCGATCGACGTCGCCGCGGTCATCGAGTGGTGCGGCACGCCCGGCTCGGGCGCGGTCGACGTGTTCTGCGGCACCGTACGCGACCACGCGGACGGGCGGACCGGCATCGTCCGCCTCGACTACGAGGCGCATCCGACCCGGGCCGAGCCGCGCCTGGGACTGGTCGCCGCCGAGGCCCGACGTCGCTGGCCCCCCATCGAGCGGATCGCCCTGGTGCACCGCACCGGCTCGCTGCTGGTGGGTGAGGTCGCGGTCGTGGTCGCCGTGTCGACTCCGCACCGGCCCGAGGCGTTCGCCGCGACCCGCTGGTGCATCGATGCGGTGAAGGCCACCGTGCCCATCTGGAAGTACGAGGTGTGGGACGGTGGTGAGGGGTGGGGCACGTGCAGTCACGACCTGGTCGAACTCGACGACTGGGACCCACCCGATCACCATGGCGGGCCGACGGCGACCCTCGTGTCGGTGGAGCGCTGATGGAACGCCCCGGCGAATGGGTCCGACTCGACGACGCCCGCGCCCGGCTGCTCGAGGTGCTCGCCCCGCTCGTCCCGGTCGCCACGCCGATCGTCGATGCCCTCGGTCGGGTGCTCGCCGCAGACGTGGTCGCCCCACGCGACGTCCCACCGTTCGCCGCCTCGGCGATGGACGGCTACGCGGTACGCGCCGCGGACGTGGTCGACGGCACGGCCACGTTGCGCGTCGTCGACTCATCGGGCGCGGGTCGACCGTCGACGAGGACGATGGGGACCGGCGAAGCCGTGGCGATCGCCACGGGCGGTGCCCTGCCCGACGGCGCCGACGCGGTCTGTCCGATCGAACACACCGTCGCCGACGGGGCGGTCGTGACCCTGACCGATGCGGTGGTGCCGGGCGCGCACGTGCGACCGGCCGGTTCGGACACGCCCGCGGGCACGACCGTGTTCGCCCGCGGGACCCTGCTCGGCCCGGCCCACATCGGGGTCATCGCCAGCCTCGGCGTCGCCACGGTCGAGACCCACCCGACGCCGCGGGTCGGGGTGCTGGCGACCGGCGACGAGATCGTCGCGCCGCCCGACGTGCCGGGCCCGGGGCAGATCTACGACGCGAACCGACCGGCGATGCTCGCCGCCTGTCGGGCCGCGGGCGTCGCCACGGTCGACCTGGGCATGGTCACCGACGACCCCGTCGCCCTGGAGGATGCGCTGGTCGCCGGTTCGCAGCGTTGCGACGTGCTGCTCACCTCGGGAGGCGTGAGCGTCGGTGTCGCCGACCACGCCAAAGAGGTGCTCGGTCGTCTCGCTCCCGGCACGGTGCAGTGGATGGAGGTGCGGATCAAACCCGGCAAACCCTTCGGCTTCGCGGTGCTCCCCTCGACGGGCGTGCCCGTGCTGTGCCTGCCGGGCAACCCGGTCTCGGCGCTGGTCGTCTTCGAACTGCTGGTGCGCCCGGCCCTGCATCGGCTCGCGGGCCGCCCGGGCCGCGCCCGCCGGGTCGAGACCGCCGTCGCGGACGAGGCGTTCCCCCGCCGAGCCGACGGGAAGCTCCACGCGGTCCGGGTCGTGGCGACGACCGACGCGGCCGGCACGGTGCACGTCGGATCGGCGGGTGGCCAGGACTCTCACCAGTTGCGTGCCCTGGCCGGCGCGAACGCGCTGGCGCTGCTCGAAGACGGCGCCGGGGTCGCGCCGGGCGACCGGGTTCGGGTGCTGATCACCGACCCCGACACGATCGCAACCACCCGGGAGCGGCCATGACCGTCACCTCGGTGCAGATCCGGTCCCGCCACGAACGGGCGCGTCACGACGCGACGGTCGTCGACACCATGCCGACCGACGGCCCGATGGTCGACCGCTACGGGCGAGTCCACCGCGACCTGCGCCTGTCGGTCATCGACGAGTGCAACCTGCGTTGCGTGTACTGCCTACCCGAGACCGGCGCACGCTTCCTGCCCCACCGCGACCTGCTGAGTGTCGACGAGCTGTTGCGCATCGCCCGGGTCGCGCACCGACTCGGGATCACGTCGCTGCGCCTCACCGGCGGCGAACCGCTGCTGCGTCGCGAGATCGTCGAGATCGTCGAAGGCGTCGCGGCGATCGGCTTCGACGACGTGTCGCTCACGACCAACGGCACCCGGCTCGCACCGCTCGCGCAACCGCTCGCGGACGCGGGGCTGGACCGGGTCAACATCTCGTGCGATTCGCTGCAGCCCGAACGTTTCGCCGGCATCCGCCGCCGCGGTGACCTCGAGGTGGTGCTCGCCTCGATGGATGCCGCCGAACGAGCGGGTCTGACGCCGGTGAAGGTGAACGTCGTGGTGATGGCCGACCAGAACGACGACGAGATCCTCGACTTCGCCGCGTTCGCCCGCCGAACGGGGCGGATCGTCCGCTTCATCGAGTTCATGCCGCTCGACGCGGACCACTCCTGGGAACGGGGCAAGGTCTTCCCGGGTGCCGAGATCGTCCGGATCATCGACGAACGCTGGCCGCTCGAAGAGGTCCCCGGTGCCGACCCCGCGGCGCCCGCCGAAGCGTTCAGGTTCGTCGACGGCCGAGGCCGGATCGGCGTGATCGCCAGCGTCACCCGTCCGTTCTGTGGCACCTGCGACCGGCTCCGGCTCACCGCGGACGGCGCGCTGCGCAACTGTCTGTTCGCCCGGCGGGAGTCGTCGGTGCGTGACCTGCTCAGGGCCGGAGGTACCGACGCCGAGCTCGAGACCATGCTGCGCGAAGAGGTCTGGGCGAAGCTTCCCGGGCACGGCATCGACGAGCCCGGGTTCATCAGGCCGCATCGTTCGATGTCGATGATCGGAGGCTGAGACGCGATGGTGCAGGTGTTGTTGCTGGGTCCGGCACGTCAGGCGGCGGGCGAGGCGCGCTGTGACGTCGAGCCGGGCACGGTGCGTGCCATCTGCGACGCGCTCGAGAAGCGCTACGGCCCCGAGTTCGCCGCCGTGCTCGGCGCGGCGCGCCTCTGGGTCGACGGTCGGCCGGCCGGTGCGGCCGACGTGGTTCCCGACGGGGCGGAGGTGTCGGTCCTCCCGCCGGTGTCGGGCGGGTGACACCGAGGTGCACGCGATGACAGGATGGGACGTGTGATCGAAGAACGCATCGACATCGAAACCGACGACGGCCCCATGCCGACGTTCGTGTTCCATCCCGAGGTCGACGGCCCCCATCCGGTGGTCCTGTACCTGATGGACGCCCCGGGCATCCGGCCCGCGCTCCGCGACATGGCGTCGCGTCTCGCCACGGCCGGCTACTACGTCATGCTGCCCTACCTGTACCACCGGGGTGGTCCGTACCGTGAGTTCTCCGCGAGCGACGAGGACATGCACGCCCGTCGGGATCTGATGGCAACGGTCACGCCGGCCGGGATCGTCACCGACGCGGCCGCGCTGATCGCCCACGCCGACGCGGACCCGGCCGCGGCCTCGGGCCCGGTCGGGGTGGTCGGGTTCTGCATGAGCGGCGGCATGGCCATCGTCGTGGCGCGGGCCTTTCCCGGGCGCGTGCGCGCCGCGGCGTCGATCCACGGCGCCTGGCTGGTGCGTGACGGCGACGACTCGCCCCACCGCGGCCTCGACGCGCTCCGGGCCGAGGTCCACTTCGCGTGGGTCGAAGACGATCCCACCGCGCCGGCCGAGCAACGTGCCGAGATGCTGGCGGCGTTGGACCTCGCCGACGTGCCCTACACGATCGACGTCGTCACCGATGCGGTGCACGGCTTCGCCCCGCCGGGCGAACGCTACGACCGCACGGCGTCGGAGCGGCACTGGGAACGGGTGCACTCGCTGCTGCGCCGGCGTCTCTAGTGCTCTGACCGTCGCGCTCGTCGACGCTCGGAGCACCGGTCGAGCGGCACGCGGGCGCCCCGTCGCGTCGGGGGTCTCAGCAGAACGTGCCCTTCACCGATCCCGATGGTCGGAAGTGGTCGGGATCCGCGTGCGCGGTGACCTGCGCCCGGAGCTGGTCGCTCGGAGCGACGAGACGCACCGTGTTGGTCGCACCCGACCGCCACGGCCCCGACCAGAGCTCGCGGCCGGCGTCGTCGATGATCTTCACATGGGCGGCTGACGCGTCGAAGGTGAGGCGGATCCGCGCGGTGTTGCAGAAGCGTCGCTGTTGCGCGGTCATCGTGAGGTCGAGGGTCACGGGACGGTCCGCCGCGCCCACGACGGTCGACGTCGAGGCCGCGGTCGTCGGAACCGTCGACCCTGCCGACCCGGTGGTCGGATGGTCCGGATCGGTCGATGCCGACGGTGTGGGTCGGGTGGTTCCGGATGCCGCGCCCCTCTGGTCGCCGGAGCCGCCACCGAGCGCGAGCACGGCGACGACCGTGACGGCGAGAACCAACGCGGCGGCGAACCCGACGACCAGACCCCGATGGGACGCGGGTGCGTCGACGTCGGCGTCGACCGCGACGCTGGTATCGTCACCGGCGATGGCGGCGGTCCGCGACGCGGGTTCGCCCGGCCAGGCCGTCCCCGCCGGCGCCGACGAGAGCGGTCGGGTCGCGATCGAGCGTGCGCCGAGCACCTGGGCGATCACCGCACCGTCGGGGGCCTGGCCCGACCGGGTGGCGTCGACGGTCGCCGCCACTTGCGCGTCGCCGAGCTCGGCGAGACGCTCCAGCATCTCCTGCGGGGTCGCCGGGTTGGTCGCCAGGATCAACCGCGTCACGTGATCGCCCGTGGAGACGAGCGACTCCGCTCGTGCCGCGCCGGTACGGGTCCCAGCGAGCGACCGCCACACCACCGGGGACGGCTCGCGGCGAGGGTCGGCGAGGCGTGCGGCGGTGGCGGCATCGAGGTCGTCACGCATCGCCACCCGGGCGCGGACGCCGGCATCGGGATCATCGACGAGACGCGCCACGACCGGTCCGGGAAGACGGGCGACGCCGGCGAGTGAGCGACGACGGCCCGGATCGGTCTCGGACAGGATGACGCCGAGGCAGGGTCCACAGACCTCGAGCCCTCCCACCGCGTCGTTTTCGCAGCGCCCGGACTCGTACCGGACACTGCACCGGATCGTGTCGGGGTCGCCACGCGGCTCGGGAGTCAGCAGGAATCTCCCGATGCGTGCCCCGACACACTGATCGAACTGCCGACCGCGGTGACGGTCACGTCCAGCACCGAGGTGGGTCGGGGGAGTTGGAGCTGTTGGGTCTGACCCGATGCGCCGCTCCAACCGCCGACCTGCGCGCCGGTGTCGTCGGTGATGACCACGTAGGCCGGCGCGGGCGAGAAGTTGACGATCACCGACACGGCGTTGCAGAACCGTCCCACGGAGGGCGTGATCGTGAAGTTCTGGCTGATCGGCGAAGGCGGAGGCGGGGTGACCGCAGCAGGTGGCGCGATCGTGGTCGGTGGCCGGGTGCGGGCGACCGTGGTCGCTGGTGCGGTGGTCGTGGAAGGTGCGGTGGTCGTGGTCGGCGCGTCCGTCGTCGTGGTGGCGCCGAGTGTGGTGGCGTCGAGCGTGGTGGTCGGTCGCGCGTCGGGCCTGATCGTCGTGGTCCGGTCCGACCGGTCGCCTCCGGTGAAGGCGACGACGAGGACCACCGCAGCGAGCACGACCAGGGTTCCGGCACCGACGAGCAGCGCGGTGCGACGCCGCGGTTCCTCCGTGTCGGCCGGTGGTCGCCGGGGAAGTGCCCCGGGCCCGTTCGGCGATCCCGTCGCTGCTGCGGTCGCGGGCGGGGGCGTGGTGACCGCGGCCGCAGCGGCCGCAGCGGCCGGAACCGGTTCGGAGGCGGTGACGGGCGGGCCGGCACCCGGTCTCGTCAGCGGCTCGGCCGGTTCGCCGATCGGCAGCCCGTCGAACTCCCTCGCATCGTGCAGTCGCCGGGCGACGACGTCGGCCGGCGGCTGCGACGCGAGCGTCGCCGAAGCGGTCCAGGAGACATCCGGGTTCGGATGGCGGGCGAGTTGTTCGAGGATGTCGGGGTCGACCCGCGGGTTGGCAGCCAGAATCGTCAGCGTGGCCGCGTCGTCGCCACCCAGGAGTTCCCACGCATGGGCGGCACCGCCGGGGGTGGCGGCCACCGAGCGCCACACGTCCGGCGCCGGCTCACGGTCGGGGTTCGCGAGTCGGTTGAGGGTCGCCGCGTCGAGGTCGTTCCTGGCGGCCACCTGCGCGCGGACCTGGTCGTCGGGGTCCTCGGCGAGTCGTCGGATGACGCCGGCTGCGAGGTGACCGCTCGCAGCCAGGGTCCGTCGCCGGCGCGGGTCGGGCTCGTCGAGCAGGGTGCGCAGACAGGAGCCACAGATGGCGAGGCCCGAGGTCGGCGGGTTCCCGCAGCGACCGTCCACGAAACGGGTGATGCAACCGGTGGGTGACTGGTCGTTCACGATGCCGTCGTCCGAGGTGCTCCTGCCGCACCGGCGCGGCCCGACCAGCCACCACCCCGGGCACCCTTCGACCGGACCCCTTCCGGTGAGGTGAACCGACTCACGGTCGTCAATGGTAGATGCCGACGTACCGAATCACCGTGAGGACCGGGCCGGCTTCCGTCGGGCGGCGACCACCAGGATGCCCGCTGCGCCGACCAGCGCGAGCGCGAGGCCCGAGGCCGCCAGTCGATCGAGCCTTGCTCCGGTGCGGGGCAGCTCGGCCGAAGCCGTTCCGCCGCGGCCGCCTCCGGTGACCCGGACCCGGGTCGGCGGCGGCGCCGGCGCGTCGGTCGTCGTCACCGGTGGCGCCGGCCGCGTCGTCGTGGTCGACGCAGTCGTGGACGGTGGTGCTGTCGTCGACGTCGTGGTCGACGGAGGGGGCGGCGCCACGCTCGTGGTCGTGGTGGTCGACGTCGTGGTGGTCGAGGTCGTGGTGGTCGACGTCGACGTGGTGGTCGGTGGCACGGTGGTGGGGACGACCGTCGTCGACGTCGTGGTCGCCGGCAACGTCGTGGTGGGCGCCGTGGTCGAGGTCGACGTCGTGCTCGTCGTGGTGGTCGTCGACGGCGGGGTGACCTCGAAGGTCTCGGTGACGGCGCCGCACCCGTGGCCGATCGGCGGGAGGCCCGCCACGGCGAGTGTCGACACGAACGTGTACCACCCGCCCATGTCGTCGGCGGGCAGCGCGATCGGCGACGAGGTCGTCACCGTCGGCGCGTCGGGCCCGGACGGGTTCGCTTCGACCGCATCGTGGACGACCCCGACGGGATCACCCAGATCACCGACGTCGCACGCATCGGCGATCGCCTCGACCGAGGCGAAGGGCCCGTACAACGCCGTCTCGACGGTCGCGGTGGTTCCGGGCGCCAGGCCGGTGACCGACACCTGGTCGGTGACGGGCGCACCGGGAGACCTCAGCGGTGCCTGGGCGACCGTGTCGACCGTCGGGGTGAAGATCGCCGACTCGCTGACCTCACCGCAGGGTCCCGTCACGGTGCCGAACCCGGGCACCTCCACCGACGCGACCCAGGTGTAGCGCCCGATCGCCGTCGGCGTGAACGTGGCCGACGTCTGTTGGCCCGAGCCGGTGGTCTGCCACGAATCGGTGAAGACCCGGCCGGCGGGATCACAGCTCGGCGCCTCGTCGGGACGCTGCGGCCCGTACAGCGAGACCGTCACCGTGGCGGGCTCGTTCGGGGCGAGACCGGTCACGTTCACGGTGTCCTGCAGTCCGTTGCCGACCGGCGACACGACATGGGCCGTGCCGTCCAGACCCGCCGGTGGTGCCGGCAGGTCCGCGTCGTGATCGACGAGCTGCGCCCGGGTCGTCACGGCCACGCTGCGATGATCCGCGAACGTGACCGCGGCGGTCTGGTCCCAGCCGATCGAGACGTGTTGGACGGTTTCGACCGGCAGTTCGTAGCCCTCGGGCGCGGCGACCTCGGTGATCTGGTAGTCGCCGGCGGCGAGCGAGCCGAGGGCTGTGGGGGTGAGCGCGCTGGTGAAGGTGTCGATCGGGTCGTCGTAGACCCCGTCGCCGTCCGAGTCGCGTTCGACGAGGAGCCGCGCGCCCGCGACCGGTTCGGCCGTGACCGCGTCGACCTTGATCAGGCTCAACCCCGCCTGACGGCGCACCGGGTCGGTGAGCTGCAGGTTCGCCTCGGCGCCCTCGGGGACGGTCACCGGGTAGGGAGTGGGGTCGACCTCGACACCGGCGGGGGCGGAGGTCTCGGTCACGACGTAGTCGCCGATGGGCAGCTCGAGCACGTTCGACGAGCCGTCGGCGCCGACGGTGAGTGTGCCCACCGAGGTCGACACGCCCTTCGCGATCACGTCGAACGTCGCCCCCACCGCCGACTGGTACGCTGGATTGTCGGTCGACTTGAGCAGCCGCATCGTGCCCATGGGGAGCCGCCCGAGCCCGCGGCCCCGGTAGATGGTGCCGGTGGAGGTGATGACGCGCTGGGGCACGCTCCCAGCGGGGTAGTTCGGGCCTTTCCAGACGCGATACCTCGTCGGGGCGGTGGTCTGGGCGTCGACGATGATCGGCGCCGTGGCGTCCCGCTGGGTCCAGTGCGTGTGGATCTGGCCGGACGCATTCGTGGTGGCGACGTGCTCGGTCGCGGGCGCGTCGGTCACGTTGTAGGGAACCAGGCCCACCCGGTGACCGGCCACGGCTCGACCGGACGCGGTCTTCACGGTGGTGACCGCGTCCCAGCCCATCCCCGTGGTGTGGGTCAGCCTCGTCGTGATCTTCCAGGGGTTCTTCGTGGGATCCGACAGCCAGAATGCGCGACTCTCCGCCTCTCGGTAGATCGACACGGCAGCGGCTTTCACCGCCGGGTGGGAGATGGCCATCGACGGCACGTCGACCGACGCGTACCCGTCGCCGGACAGACCGTGGACCACGGCGGCCAGGCCCGCGGCGGTCGTGGAGTTCCGGGTCGCGGTGTACGCCCACACGGCATAGGCGAGGGCGTTGCGGTCGGTGACCGACACGCCCCGCGCGGCCGGAAGGTCGGTGGTGCTGATGTTGCCGGTCGCACGCGGATAGGCCCTGCCGCTCTGGATGCACCAGGCCGTGCCCACGTCGGTCAGGTAGCCACCGAGCCAGGGGTGCGTGAAGCCGTTCGTCGTGACATTGGCGAGGCCGAACCCGAAGCCCGCGTCGGCCGACGCGTCGAGTGTGCGCCCCACGAACACGCACAACGCGACCGTCACCATGATTCCGGTGACCGCGATCAGTCGCTTCGCCCGCCCGGTCGGGGCCCGATGGCGATCATGCCGTTCCGGGGCCGACAGGAGGCCGGTGGTCGTGGAGATCGATGGGGTCGTCACGGCGTGCTCCTCGCAGACGGCGTCACCGCTCGGGCGCGGTGACGGGCTGGTTCCCCTGTGCCCAGATCCGTCGACTTTCAAACCTCGCGTCGTGGATCTTCCCTCGCGTCAGGCGCTGGACCCGGGCTGCGCCTTCACCGGCGCGCCCGCGCCGACCCCGATGGTCGGTAGCCTTTCCCGCACCGAATCGCCCCAGCCCCGCTGGCCCGTCGACGCCGGTTCGTCAGGAGTCGGACATGCTCGGATACGTGATCGCCATGGCGATCGAGGGCCTCGTCCTGGGCGCGCTCGGTCGCCTGCTCGTGCCCGGACGTCAGCCGATGGGCTGCGTGCTCACGATGCTCTGCGGACTCGCCGGTGCGCTCATCGGCGGGGTCCTCGGCCGCTGGGTCTGGGGCGAGAACTACGCGCCGGGGCTGATCATGGGCGCGGTCTGCACCGCGCTGCTCATCTGGATCGTCTACGGGACCGAAAAACACCGGCGCCGGTGGGTGTCACCACGCCGGTGAGTCTCCGGCCCCGCGGAGCAGGCGGTTCGAAGCCGATTCAGGCGTCGCGACGGGCGCGGTCGGCCGCACCGAGCACGGCCTGGAGCGACGCAGTGGAGATGTTCGGGTTGATCCCGATACCCCAGCGGACCACTCCGTCGGCATCCTGGGTCTCCACGTAGGCGACGGCGGTGGCGTCCGAGCCGGTGCCCATCGCATGCTCGGAGTAGTCGACGACGTCGAGGTGGATGCCGGCCCCGTTCGCCAACGCATCGACGAACGCCGCGATCGGGCCGTTGCCCTCACCGGTGACCGTGACCGGCTCGTCGTCGACGAGCAGCTGTGCGGTGATCGACGTGTTGTCACGCTCGTCGTTGGTGACCTCGTGGCTGCGCAACACCAGCGACGGATCGGTGGGCAGGTACACCTCGTTGAAGGTGGCCCACAGCGCGGCCGGCGAGATCTCGGTGCCGGTGTCCTCGGCGATCGTCTGGATCTGCTTGGAGAACTCGATCTGGAAGCGTCGCGGCAGCGAGAACCCGTGCTCGGTCTCCATGATGTAGGCGACGCCGCCCTTGCCCGACTGGCTGTTCACCCGGATCACGGCCTGGTAGTCGCGGCCCACGTGCGCCGGGTCGATCGGCAGGTACGGCACCTCCCAGCGCTCGTAGTCGTGACCGCGTCCCGCCGCCTCCGCATCGGCGTACAGCGCGGCGAAGCCCTTCTTGATCGCGTCCTGGTGCGACCCGGAGAACGCGGTGTAGACGAGGTCGC
>CAZQSU010000075.1:12566-15494 GCA_964595905.1 uncultured Iamiaceae bacterium | reverse complement strand
GCTGGCGAACGACCTGCGGGACCGGATCGTCGTGCAGGTCGACGGGCAGCTCAAGACCGGCCGGGACGTGGTGATCGCCGCGCTTCTCGGTGCCGAGGAGTTCGGGTTCGCCACCGCGCCCCTGGTCGTGGCGGGCTGCATCATGATGCGGGTCTGCCACCTGAACACCTGCCCGGTGGGCATCGCCACCCAGGATCCGGTGCTGCGCGAACGCTTCAGCGGCGCGCCCGAGTTCGTCGAGACGTTCTTCGAGTACATCGCCACCGAGGTGCGCGAACTGCTCGCCCAGCTCGGGTTCCGTTCCATCGCCGAAGCGGTCGGTCACGTCGAATCGCTCGACGTGACCGACGCGGTCGCCCACTACAAGGCCGACGGCCTCGACCTGTCACCGATCCTCGTCGCACCGGAGCTTCCCGCGGGCGCGGCCCGCCTCGCCGTGCGGGCACAGGACCACGGCCTCGAACGGGCGCTCGACAACCGGTTCATCGAAGACGCCGCGCCCGCGCTGGCGCGCGGTGAGAAGGTCACGCTCGCCTATCCGGTGTCGAACGTGAACCGCACCGTCGGCACGATGCTCGGCCACGAGTTGACCAAGCGCTACCGGGGCGAGGGGCTGCCCGACGACACCATCGACATCACCCTGACCGGCTCGGCCGGCCAGAGTCTCGGGGCGTTCCTGCCCAGGGGCATCACGCTGCGCCTCGAAGGCGACGCGAACGACTACGTGGGCAAAGGCCTCTCTGGCGGACAGATCATCGTCCGCCCGCCGCTCGATTCCCACCCCGACTTCGTCGCGGAGGACAACGTCATCGCCGGCAACGTCATCGCGTACGGTGCCACCGGCGGAGAGATCTTCCTGCGGGGTATCGTCGGCGAACGGTTCTGCGTGCGCAACTCCGGCGCCACCGCGGTGGTCGAAGGAGTGGGCGACCACGGCTGTGAGTACATGACCGGTGGACGGGCGGTGATCCTGGGTCCGACCGGCCGGAACTTCGCGGCCGGCATGTCGGGGGGCATCGCGTACGTGTGGGACCCCGGGGGTGATTTCGCCACCCGGCTGAACCCCGAGATGGTCGACCTCGAAGCCCTCGACGACCTGGACCGCACGTGGCTGGTGTCGACGATCTTCCGCCACCGCGAACTCACCGAGTCCGCCGTGGCCGAGCGACTGCTCGCCGACTGGACCTGGGCCGCGGACCAGTTCGTCAAGGTCATGCCCCGCGACTACGCACGGGTCCTGCGGGCCATCGCGCAGGCCGAGGAAGACGGCGCCGACATCGACGAGGCCATCATGGCCGCGGCTGCAGGCTGAGAGGACGACATGGCCGACTACCGAGGCTTCCTGAAGCACACCGAACGCAAACTGCCCGCCCACCGGCCCGTTCCCGTCCGACTCAAGGACTGGAAGGAGATGTACGAGCCGATGGACCCCGCCGACGTGCGGGTCCAGGCGTCGCGGTGCATGGACTGCGGCGTGCCGTTCTGCAACCAGGGCTGTCCACTGGGCAACATCATCCCCGACTGGAACGACCTGGTCTACCGCGACCAGTGGCGTGCCGCGTACGACCGGCTGCACGCCACCAACAACTTTCCGGACTTCACCGGCCGGTTGTGCCCGGCACCGTGTGAGACGGCCTGCGTGTTGGGCATCAACCAGCCGCCGGTCACGATCAAGCAGATCGAGTACGAGATCGTCGAACGCGCCTTCGCTGAGGGCTGGGTCGAACCGGTCGTGGCCGAGACCCGCACCGGCCGCAAGGTCGCCGTCGTCGGATCGGGCCCGGCCGGGCTCGCCGCCGCGCAGCAACTCACGCGCGCCGGGCACGACGTGGTCGTGTTCGAACGCGCCGACCGGATCGGTGGTCTGCTGCGCTACGGGATCCCCGAGTTCAAGATGGAGAAGCGCATCATCGACCGGCGCCTGGCCCAGATGGAGGCCGAAGGCACCGAGTTCCGCGTGAACACCGAGATCGGGGTCGACCTCACCGTCGAAGAGCTGCGTGCCACCTTCGACGCGGTCGTGCTCGCCGGCGGCGCGACCCAGTGGCGCGACCTACCGATCCCGGGACGGCAGTTGCAGGGGATCCACCAGTCGATGGAATACCTGCCACCGGCGAACCGGGTGCAACAGGGCGACATCGCCGAACCGACGATCACCGCGGAGGGCAAGCGGGTCGTGATCATCGGCGGCGGTGACACCGGCGCCGACTGCCTGGGTACCGCCCACCGCCAAGGCGCGGTCTCGGTCCACCAGTTCGAGATCATGCCGCGGCCGCCCGACACCCGCGACGCATCGACCCCCTGGCCGATGTGGTCGCTGATGCTGCGCACGTCGATGGCCCACGAGGAGGGCGGCGAGCGGGTGTTCGCCGTCAACACCGAAGAGTTCATCGACGACGGAACCGGGCACGTCGCCGGATTGCGGGCCCACGAGGTCGAACGCACGATCGTGGACGGCCGACCGAGTTTCGTCGAGGTGTCCGACACCGCATTCGAGCTCGAGTGCGAACTCGTGCTGCTGGCGATGGGCTTCACCGGCCCGGAGCGTTCCCCGATGCTCGAGCAGCTCGGGGTCGAGCTCGACGACCGGGGCAACGTGGCGAGGGATCGCACCTTCGCCACCAACGTACCCGGGGTGTTCGTGGCGGGGGACATGGGCCGGGGTCAGAGCCTGATCGTGTGGGCGATCTCCGAGGGACGCTCTGCGGCCGCCGCTGCCGACGCGTACCTGATGGAGACCTCTGATCTGCCCTCACCGGTGCGGCCCACCGACCGTCCGATCGCCTGACCGGACCCTCCGCCGCCTCGCTCCTGCCGACCGACCATCCCCACCCCCCCCCCACCTACGGGGCGGCGAAGTGGGTTCGGGTCGATTGGTGCCCCGAAGTTGTGGTCGAGGTTCGAGAGTGGCGGCGAGTCGATTCGAAC
>CAZQSU010000075.1:11142-12466 GCA_964595905.1 uncultured Iamiaceae bacterium | reverse complement strand
CGAGGTTCGAGAGTGGCGGCGAGTCGATTCGAACTTCGGGGCGGCGAAGTGGGTTGGGGCTGTTTGGTGCCCCGAAGTTGTGGTCGAGGTTCGAGAGTGGCGGCGAGTCGATTCGAACTTCGGGGCGGCGAAGTGGGTTCGGGTTGTTTGGTGCCCCGAAGTCGTGGTGGTCGCGGCGGATCGACGGGGCGGGCCAACCTTTCGGGCCGGCGACCTCCCGCAGGGCCCGTCGTCGCCAGGGCTCGTCGCCGCCGCGGGATCGGTCACTTGGGCGGCACGGCGGACAGCAGTGTCCGCAAGTGCTTTGCCACGGTCGCCCGGTCTTCGACGAGCTGCCACCAGTCGAGCCGGATGGTTCTCCAGCCGGCCGCCGACAGTGACAGATCGCGCTGGAGGTCGGCATGGCGGACTTGACGTTGAGCATGGAAGCGGTGCCCGTCGAGCTCGACGATCAGACGCTCGGCTTCGTACACGAAATCAACTCGTCCGATCGGCCCTGCATCGTCTCCGACGACGACCTGACGTCGTGGAACCGGCAGGTCGTACTCGGTGACCAGCTCGAGGAACCGGTCCTCCAGGACGCTTTCGGTCGGCACGAAATCGCCGTGCCGTTCCTGTAGGAGTGAGCGCATCAACTTCGTGCCTCCTCGGCCACGACCGGCGAGGTCGGCGAAGACGCGTGCCACGTCGTCGATCGTCGTCCGGTTCGCGACGATGGCATCGTCGAGGATGCGCTCGACGGTCGAGGCAGGGAGGTAGGGCCAACCTCGGCGTGCCCGTTGGCGCGACGTCAGGGCGGCCAGGTCGAAGATCGTTCGTGCCACGGTGGTGATGGGAAATCCGTCGCGCACCGTGCAGTGGTGTGGAGGGAGGAAGGTGGTTCGCTTGGAGGTCCGGGGCTTCTTCCGGGAAACGGTCGATTCCGGTTGCAGAATGCACAGCCGTTCCTCGGGGAATCGGCGCAGTTGGTGGATCCGTGCTGCGGTCAGTCCGCCGACGGTCGCGCCTCGACCGGCGAGTAGGAGGCGAATCCAGACCCGCTGTCGCCAGGTGTTCGGGGATCCGGCCACCGTGTAGACGAAATGAGTCTGGCGGGTCCACCGTCCTGAATCGACGCGACTCTTGAACAGGGACGAGTGGGGATGATCGAGTTGGTTGGTGTGGAACGCCCCGTGTTGCGCGCTCGCCACCCGGATGACGGCTTGGTCGATGTGGTGCACGACCACGTCGTACCCAGATCCGCAAAGATTCAAACCTACCGATCGCCTGTTCGAACTTCGGGGCAGCGGGCCGGGTTTGGGTCGTTTGGTGCCCCGAAGTTGTG
>CAZQSU010000075.1:0-11042 GCA_964595905.1 uncultured Iamiaceae bacterium | reverse complement strand
TCGGGGCAGCGGGCCGGGTTTGGGTCGTTCGGTGCCCCGAAGTTGTGGTGGGGGGTCGGGGGGTGGGGTCGAGTCGATTCGAACTTCGGGGCAGCGGGCCGGGTTTGGGTCGTTTGGTGCCCCGAAGTTGTGGTGGGGGGTCGGGGGGTGGGGTCGAGTCGATTCGAACTTCGGGGCAGCGGGCCGGGTTTGGGTCGTTCGGTGCCCCGAAGTTGTGGTGGGGGGCGGGTGATCGGCGCGGGTGCGCGCGTGCGCGGGTGCGCGGGTGCGCGGGTGCGCGGGTGCGCGCGGTCGGTCAGGAGGCGGACGCGGGGATGCCGGTGACGATCGCCCGCTGACGAAGGATCATCGCCCGCCCCCACGCGACCTGGGTCACGCCCCGGATCAGAAACGTCGACGGTCCGACGTAGCCCGGGCCCCGTACGAAGAGGCGAAGGGCGCCCGAACCGTCGGCAGCCAGCGTGTCGACGATGATTCCGGTGACGAAGGCGAGCGGCAGACGTCTCGTCTCGTGCTGGCGTCGCAACGGAACGAAGTCGACGGTCTGCCACGTGAGGTCGAGCCGGACGGGTTCGCGTTCGCTCTGACCGGTCGAGTACCACAGCACGGTGGCCGGGTTCGCCGGCGCCTGGACGACCGGTGGGTACGCGTCGGTCGACTGGCAGCCTCCGGTCGCCACCTGATCGGACCACGCCGTGCCGTCGAACCAGCGCAGGTCCCACAACGACGACGGGTCGGCGTACCAGCCGGGCGGGGCCGTCATCTCGGCATCCAGTGCCGTCCGGTGAGACGCGCACCGGCCGTGGCGCGGACCGGGAAGTCCCGATCCGACACCACGGCCGGCGCGTACGGCTTCGGTCGATCCACCTGGTTCAGGCGGCGACCGCTTCGCCCTGGGTCCGCTTGTACACGTAACCGGTCGAAAGGACGATCACGGGGATCGCGACCAACAGACCGATTCCACAGAGGATGGCTCCGACCGCGTAGGCGATGATGCAGCCGATGAAGAACCCGACCATGGTGCCCATGTTCGCATTCACCAACTGGAAACTCGCCTTGATCGAGTCGACGGCGCCCATCTGCTTGTCGAGGACGAACCACCCGAAGAAGAACGAGAAGA
The DNA here is from genome assembly GCA_964595905.1 of uncultured Iamiaceae bacterium. Lineage (GTDB taxonomy): Bacteria > Actinomycetota > Acidimicrobiia > Acidimicrobiales > Iamiaceae > JAFDWI01. The sequence continues at coordinate 9,922 of CAZQSU010000075.1, read as the reverse complement.
ACATGAAGATCAGACCCGGGAGGATGCAGAGGATCATGCCGATGTAGGTGCCCAGCGCGACCAGCACCGCGGCGCCGATGAACGTGCCGATGCGGTCGGTCGCGAACATCCGCTTGAGATCCACGGCCTCGCCGTTGGTGATCATCAGCGTCGCTCGGATGATCGCCATCTGGATCAGGTACGACCCGATCATCAGGATCAGCCAAGCGATCCCGTAGCCGATGATGAACAGGGTGATGCCACCGCCCGAGGTGGTCGTGTAGGTCGTCCCGAAGTCGGTCGTGTGGGTGGTGGTCGTCGAGGCGAGCGCACCGACGAGACCGAACCAGATGATCGCCTCGACGATCAGCAGACCGACGAAGATGATGAGGGCCGCGATCAGGATCGGTCCTAGGTTCTCCTGGAACTTCTTGAACCCCCAGTTGAATGCGTCACCGACCGAGAACGACTCACGGGCGCCGCCTTGACCGAAACCGGCCGGTTGCTGCGCGAAGCCGCCGGGTGCCGGGCCGCCCGGCGCGGGAGGCGTCGTGGGAGGCGTCGTGGGAGGTGCCGAAGTCGGCTGGGCCCCGGGCGCCTGTTCGGGTGGGTACCACTTTCCGTCGGAGGCCTGCCACCACCCGGGCCCTTGTGATACGTCGCTCATGTCGGGAAACGCCTTTCGTCGGCAGTGTCAACGTTGGGGCGTGAGGTTAGTGGATCGGACCCCCATTGCTCGGCGATCTTCATTGCCTACCATGCCGATGATGCGATCCGACACGATGTTGTTGTTCCCGGGCGCGGGAGGGGACCGCAATCACGCCACGCTGGTCGCGCTCGAGAAGGACCTCGGCGGGGTCCGGGTCGTACGCCGGGACTTTCCCTACCGCCGCAAGCGCAAAGGGCCGCCCGACCGGGCACCGAAACTGGTCGAAGCCGTGGTCGACGAAGCGGCGGCGCTGCGGGCCGACGGCGCCGGGCCGCTCCTGGTGGGCGGTCGCTCGATGGGCGGTCGAATGGCTTCGATGGCGGTCGCGGCCGGACTGCCGGCTGCGGGGCTGGTGCTGCTCAGCTACCCGCTGCATCCGCCAGGCAAGCCCGACCGGCTGCGGGTCGACCACTTCGTCGACCTCGACGTGCCCTGCCTGTTCGTCTCGGGCGACCGGGATCCCTTCGGCACGCCGGCCGAGTTCGACGACGCGCTCGGAGCGATCAGGGGTCCGGTGCGCCTCGAGTTCCTCGCAGGGCAACGCCACGATCCCAAAGGGGTCGACGACCAGATCGTCACCATCGTCCGTGACTGGATCGATTCTCTGTGACGGGCCGACCGTCGGAGACGGCCGACGGGTGCCGGTGGCGGCCGCGCCCCGTCAGGCCTCGATCGTGACCGGCGTGCCCAGGGGGAGGATCTTGGCCAGCGCCGTGATGTCGTCGTTGTACATGCGGATGCAGCCATGCGAGACGTTCGCCCCGACCGACGACGGATCGTTCGTGCCGTGGATCCCGATCACCCCTTCGCCCCCCTCGAAGTTCGCGAGTTCCTTCACCTCGGAGAAGCCCGACAGCCCGTACGCATACGGGCCGTAGGCGCCGTGGGGGTCGGGTGGCGCGAGGAGTTCCTTGATGTAGTACACGCCGCCCGGGGTCGGGTACTCGCCCCGGCCGATCCCCACCTTGAACTGGCGTTGGACCACGCCGTTCTTCTCGAGGGTGAGTCGGTGCTCTTTCGCCGAGACGACGAGACGGTAGGGGTTGTTCGCGACCGTCACGTCCGACGCCTGGACCCAGCCGTTCGACCCGTTCGGGCGCACGGGCAGGTAGACGTGGTACCAGTCGCCCTGTTGCCTCTGCACCAGGAAGACCAGCGGCGCGCCGTTCGGGTTGGGGTTCGACAACTGGAACGCGGGCTGCTTGGACGCGTCCGGCGTGAGGTACACGTTCACGCTCGCAGGCTTCGCGGTCGCGACCTGCGAGATCCCCGCGTCGGTCGTCGTGGTCGGTGCCGCCGCGGTCGTGGTCGCGCTCGAGTGCTTCGGTGTGGCCATGGTCGGCCGCGACCCGCTGCACCCGGCGAGGACGATCGTGATCGCCGAGAGCAGCGCGGCGACAGCATGACGCGATTTCATCCGGACGATCCTACCGGGCGGACCGTTCGGCTCGACAGCGTCGTGCCCGCCGATTTCGCCCGGCCGCTCCGCCCGCCACGGTCATCCGGGCGTGAGGTCGGCCTCGACACCCGGGTCGTCCTCGGGATTCACCTCTTCGAGGGTGCGGTGGGCGGTCTCGGGGTAGGCGACCCCCAGGAGCACGGCGACCAGCACGGGACCGGCGAGCATCACGGTCATCGCCGGACCCATCCGGCCCCAGCGGTCCACGAGTGCGCCCACGGTCAGCAGTCCGACGCTCGAACCGGCCACGGCGGCGACCTGCAGGATGCCGTTCGCCTTGCCGCGCAGCGCGGTCGGGAAGAGCTCGGGCCCGTACACGGCGATCGCCGGCACGGCCGCGCCGCCCAGGATCGTTCCGGCGAGTGTCCAGGTCCACATGGGCCAGCCGTGGCTGAAGAAGCCGAGCAGCACCAGGATCGACCCGCCGAGCACTCCGATGCCTCCGACGAGGCGTCGTCCCCGGGTGTCGGCGAGGCGTCCGCCGAAGGCGACGCCCAGCGCGGCGGGGGTCGAGGTGAGCACCGTGAACAACGAGATCCGGGCGGCGGAGAAGTCACGTTCGTGGTCGAGGAAGGTGTTCTGCAACTGCGAAGCGGGCGTCGCGAACAGTGCCGCGGCGAACAGCGCGGCACCCACGAGCAGCAACCGCCCACCGTGGCCGGTGAGCGCGACCCTGGTCGTGCGGCGGATGAACCGGCGGGTCTCGGGCAGGACCCTCGACAGTCGGAACAGCGGGTACAACCCGACGAGGGGGATCACGTACAGCCAGCGCCATCCGCCCGCCGAGACGTCGGCGAGCGGTAGGAACCACACACAGATCCCGGCCCCCAGGCCTGCCGCGAGCGTCATCACCCCGACCGCGTACGCCCGGGAGGACCGGGGCATCTCCTCGGCGGCGACGATCGCCAACAGGATCGCCGCCGCGGTCGAGAACGCCCGTGACACGGTCTGGGCGACGGCGAGGGTCCACATCGAGGTGGTCAGTGCACTGAACGCGGCGGTCACGCACGACGCGGCGATCGAGAACAGCAGCAGCTTGCGTCGGCCGCGCCGATCCGCGATCGCCACGATGGCAAGCGAACCCAGCACGCCGACGCGCACCGCGGCGAGCACGTTGCCCTGGTCGCCGGTGGTGGCGCCGAACTGGTTCGCCGAGTAGGTGATCGTCTGCGAGATGATCGTGCCCAGGTAGCCGGTCACCACGCTGAGGGAGCTGATCGTCGCGAGCACGATCGCGGCGCGGGCGTCGAGCCGGTCCGGCGGCAGCCACGCGGGCGTCCGACCCGCTTCGGGCGGCCGGGTGCCCGAAGCCAGGCGGCGATGCCGGCGGACGACACGGCGGCGCAGCGGCCACCGGAAGAGTGGGCCCCAGAACGGGACGGCGAGACGGAACGTCGTGGTCTCGGTCACGAGCGGGTCACCGTCGCCGGAACGGTCGACGGTGACCTCGCGGCGCCAGTCGTGGAACGGGCCCTCGGCGAGTTCGAACGTGCCTGCTCCGGTGCGGTTCTCGGTGACCAGATCGTCGCGGGGCGCGAAGAAGGCCGCCAGATGTTGCTCGGCCACCCGGGAGCGGCACGTCACGGTCGTCACCTCCTGGCGTACCTCCGGGGTCGAGTGCGGGACGTGGACCGGCCGGTCCTTCGCATGACCCGACCGTCGGCACCGCCACGGTATCGCTCGAACGTCACGCCGGAGGGCCCCCGCCACCGGGCGATCGTGCGGGGGCATGGTTGAATGGTCCGATGTCCGATGTGCGTGACCGACCGACCCAGTGACCGTGACGACGGAGGAATCCGTGATCGAAGTGGCCGAGAGCGGGCCGCTCGGGGGCGAGGTCGTCGTCTCCGGAGCCAAGAACTCGGTCCTGAAGCTGATGGCGGCGTCGCTGCTGGTCCGGGGCCGGACGGTGCTGTTGAACGTGCCCGACATCACCGACGTGGCCGACATGGCCGAGCTGTTGCGTGCCATCGGTTGCACGGTGGCCCGCGACGGCGACCGGATGGTGATCGACCGTCCCGACGAGCTGACGCCCGAGGCGCCGTATGAGCTGGTCGAGTCGATGCGGGCCTCGATCGAGGTGCTCGGCCCGTTGCTGGCCGGGGTCGGACGGGCGCGGGTGGCGCTTCCCGGCGGCGACGACTTCGGCCATCGGCCCATCGACCTGCACCTCGAGGCCTTCGCGTCGATGGGCGCCCACATCGCCAGCGAACACGGGTACGTCGAGGCGACCGCCGAGCGCCTCGTGGGCACCGAGGTGAACCTCGAGTTCCCGAGTGTCGGAGCCACCGAGAACGTGATGATGGCCGCGACGCTCGCGAAGGGCACCACCGTCATCGAGAACGCGGCGCGTGAACCCGAGCTGTCGGACCTCGCATCGATGCTGAACCGCATGGGCGCGAACATCACCGGCATCGGCAGTTCGCGCCTGGTCATCGAGGGCGTCGAAGCGCTCAGCCCGGTCGAACACACCGTGATCCCCGACCGGATCGAGGCGGCGACCTTCCTCGTCGCGTTGGGGGTGACCGGCGGCGAGTTGACCCTGGTCGGAGCCCGCCACGATCACATGGACATGCTGATCACCAAGCTCGGCAGCACCGGGATGCGGGTGTCACCGACCGACGACGGCCTGTGGGCGATGGCGCCGGAACGGCCGAAGGCGACCGACGTGTCGACGCTGCCGTACCCGGGTGTCGCGACCGACTACAAGCCCCTGCTCGTCGCGCTGTTGTGCGTTGCCGACGGCACGGGCATCGTCACCGAGAACATCTTCGGGGGGCGGTTCCGCTACGTGTCAGAACTCGTGCGCATGGGCGCGGACATCCGGGTCGAGGGCCACCATGCGGTCGTGCGGGGTTGCGAGCGTCTGTCGGCCGCGCCGGTGCGGGCACCCGACATCCGTGCCGGAGCCGCACTGGTGCTGGCGGCGCTACGTGCGGACGGGGTGACCCGGATCGCCGACGCGCACCACATCGACCGCGGCTACGAGGACTTCGTCGGAAAGCTCGCCCGCATCGGCGCGACGATCCACCGGGTCGACTGAACCGCCCGGGCCGGGCGGATCAGCCGGGCCCGGACCCTGGGCGTGCGTTGCGTGGCGGTGGGGTCATGTCGACCCGGCCGTCGCGGTCGGCCCGGTGATTCGCCAGGGCGAGGATCGCCGCGAACGCGCCGAGGGGAATGCACACCAGCACCATCGAGAGCCAGTCGCTCTGATGGGCGAGCAACACCATGGCCGCGAACACGGTGTCCATCATCTCAGGAGCACCAGGGTCCACACAACGCCGCTGAGCACCAACAGGGCCATCGCTCCCAGCGAAGCGGTCCAGGCACGGTTACGGGCCCTGGCCGAGGTCGTGCCGTCCGCGGCCCGTTCGGTCGCGGCGTGGCCGACCATTCCCAGCGCCGCGAGGTGACCGGCGAGGATCACGCCGGCCTTGACGAGACCCTGCGTGAACGGCGAGAGCGGTTCGTTCGACACCTGCCAGTACACGGTGCCGAACAGGTTCCATCCCTGGGCGAACGGATCAGACAGCAGCACCACGATGTTCTGGGTCTGGGTGAGCCCGATCGAGACCGCCTGGGCGAGCAGCACGCTCCCGGCGACCGGCCCGAGCACGGCGGCGAGGGGGCGCGTGCACGATTCGTTGCGGGCACGCTCGACCAGGCGTTCGGCGCCACGCCACAGCCCGAAGATCACGACCGCGACGACGATCGCGATCGCCATGACCCAGATCGTCTCGTCGAGCCCGCCGTCGAATCCGATGTCGGTGACGAACCAGTTCATGGTCGCCACCCGGTTCGCCCCGAGGGCGCCGAGCAGCATCGCCGCGATCAGTCCGATCCGGAGCCTCGTCGACTTCGCGCGCGTGCGCGCACGGGCCCGGCCCGGGCGGGTGATGGGCGCGGTGAGATCGAGCGCGGCGGGTAGCGGGTTCCAGGCGCGCAGTGCCCGCAGCCCGCCGCGGCGGGCGACGGTCGCCATCGCGACGCCGTAGAGCGTCAGGAAGACCGCGAGGTTGCGGGGCTCGTCGCCGGCGATCCACGCGACCCAGATCAACACGTAGGCCGCGAAGACCGGAATCGGCGCCCACCACGGTGTGGGCACGCGGCCGGTGTCGGCCGTGCGCGGGGTGCGGGCGAACACGACGAAGGGATCGACGGCCTCCCAGCACCAGCCGAACGCGAGCGCCACCCAGCCGCCCAGCGACCACAGCATGCCGATCAGCGCGAGGGTGGCGACGTTCTGGGTGAGCACCGACGGCCCGAACCAGCAGAACGCGACGAGGATCCAGAACAGCACCGCGGAGACCACCTGGGCGACGGTCCAGATCCGACCGGTCGGCCCGGCTGCGTCCGAGGACGAGGGGTCATCGTCGAGCCGGTCGGTCGACGCGTTCGTTGCCGGGACATCCTGTCGGGGTCGCGCCCGCGGGACGTGCCGGTTGCGTGAGATCAGGATCACGATCACCGAGATGGCGAACACGGCATAGGCCAGGGCCCAGGCGGGCAGGTCCAGCGCCGCGCTCGCACTCGCAGCGAAATGGGCCAGCAGCATGGCCGCTCAGCCTAGGAGGCGTCGGTGGGGGCCGGATCCAACCGCCGCCGAGGGCGTCCACGTCAGGCGACGGTCGAGGTCGTCGGCACGGGCGGCCGATCAATTCAGACAAAGTTGATCGGATTGGTCGGGAATAGGTAGCTTGACGCCATGCCGACGACGACCCGGGCCAAGGGTCCCGCGAAGGAACCACCTTCCTGGGACCTCATCCTCAAGCGAAACGCCATCGAGCGGCACAAGAAGGAGAAGTTCCCGCTCGACATCATCGACGAGCTTCCCGACATGATCGCCAAGGGCTACGAAGCGATCCCCGAGGAGGACGTCGTCTTCCTCAGCTGGTACGGGCTGATGCACGACAAGCCCAAGATCGGAACGTTCATGGTCCGCGTCAAGGTGCCCGGTGGCCGCATCACCCCCGACCAGCTCACCGCACTCGGGCACATCTCGGTCGACCACGGCCGTGACTACGGCGAACTCACCACCCGGCAGGGCATCCAGTTGCACTGGATCGAACTCGCCAAGCTGCCCGAGGTGCTCGAGACGGTCAACGCGATCGGGCTGACCACCACCGGGGGAGAGGGCGACACCGTCCGCAACGTCACGGGCTGCCCGGTCGCCGGCGTCGACGCCGACGAGCTCTTCGACGTCACCGGCCTGATCGCCGATGTCGCCGCGTACTTCTCGGGCAACCGCGACTATTCGGACCTGCCCCGCAAGCACAAGTACACGATCTCGGCCTGCCCGAGACAGTGCAACGCTCCCGAGATCCACGACGTGGCCCTCGTCGGCACCATCAAGGACGGTCGCCCTGGCTTCGGGTTGAAGATCGGCGGCGGTCTGTCGGCCACGCCGCGGATCGCCAAGGACCTCGGCGTGTTCATCCCGTACGAGTCGAACGAGCAGATCATCGAGGTGCTGCGCGCCGTCACCGACGTGTGGCAGACCAACCCGCGCTACCGCGTGAGCCGGGTCAAGGCCCGCATCAAGCACATGATGGACGACTACGGCCCCGAAGCCATGCGCACCATGATCGAAGAGTGGCTCGGCTACGAATTCGAGGACGGCGAGTCGCCCGAACCGACCGGGGACGGCTCCGGCCACGTCGGGGTGCACCGCCAACGCCGGCCCGATCAGTCGTATGTGGGCGTGCCCGTCACGATGGGACGGGTCACCGGCACCCAGCTCATCGCCCTCGGCGACATCCTGGGCGAGATCGGCGCCGAGGCCCGCTTCACCCGCTCCCAGAACTTCATCGTCGCGAACGTGCCGACGGCCAAGGTCTCCTGGCTGATCGAGCAGCTCGAGGGCATCGGTTTCGAACCCAAGCGCTCGAACCTGTACGCCAAGTCGGTCGCCTGCACCGACCACCAGTTCTGCAACTACTCGGTCGCCGAGACCAAGGGCAAGCTCGAGGTGATCCTGCCCGAACTCGAAGCACGTTTCGGCGCGGAGAACGTCGCCGACCTGGGCATTCACATGGACGGCTGCCCACACGCGTGCGCCCACCACTGGGTCGGCGACATCGGCCTGCAGGGCACCACCACCACCGACAAGGCAACCGGGGTGCGCACCGAGGCCTACAACCTGCGGCTACGCGGTCGCCTCGGCGCGGGCGCGGCGATCGGTGTGCCGCTGCTGCGTCGGATTCCCGCCGGAGAGATCGACGAGGTCGTGTGCCGGTTGGTCGGCGCCTGGGTCGACGCCAAGCAGGTCGCCGGCGAACGGATCGCGTTCGGCGACTTCCTCGCCCGCCACGACGACGACGAGTTGCGGGCCATCTGCAACGGCGAGGTCACCGGAGCGACCGGTGGCGAGGTCGAAGCGGCCGCGACGACCCCACTGGTGCGCATCCCGGGCATGCTGCTCGAGACCACCGGTGGGGCCGACCTCATCGAGGTGTCGGCCCGGACGGTCGGTGGCATCCTCGCCGAGCTCGCCGAACGCTACCCGGAGCTGGCCGCGCAGACCCTCGACGCCAAAGGCGAGGTGATCGGATCGGTCAACGTGTTCCTCGGCGAAGAGGACATCCGCTTCATGAACGGGCTCGACACGCCGGTCGCCGTGGGCGAAGAGCTGTCGATCCTGCCCGCACTGTCCGGCGGCTGACGGGCGAGCCGCCCGTCCCCCGCCCCCGCCCAACAGCAACGCCGTGGCGCACGCCGACGCCTCGGAACCACGCAGCATCCCTTGGAAGAAACGAGTAGGAACCATGAGCACCCGAGTGCAGTTCGACGACCTCGAGATCGGCGAGATCGCCATCGACCTGGACGCCTCCGAACCCGACGAGGTCCTCGAATGGGCCTTCGACACCTTCGGCGACGACGAGATCGCGGTGGTGACCGCCCTGCAGGCCGAGGGCATGGTCATGCTCGACATGGCCGTGCAGCAGCGGCCCGACATCCGGGTGCTCACCGTCGACACCCTGCGCCTGCCCCAGGCCACCTACGAGTACATCGACACCGTGCGCGAGCACTACCCGACGATCCGCTTCGAGGTGATCAAACCCGACCTCGACCAGGTCGCCGCGATGGAGAAGGCCAACGGGCGGGACTTCTTCACCGAGTCGGTGCCCAATCGGCTCACCTGCTGCAGCGTCCGCAAGGTGCAGCCGCTCGTGGGGGCGCTGCACAGCGTCGACGCCTGGATCACCGGCCTGCGCCGTGAGCAGTGGGCGTCGCGCGCGGCGATCAGAAAGGTCGAGCTCGACCACGACCACGACGGCATCGTCAAGTTGAACCCGTTGGCCGACTGGGCCTCCGACGAGGTGTGGGACTACCTGCGCGAGCACGAGGTGCCGACCCACCCGCTGTATGCCAAGGGCTACACCTCGATCGGGTGCGACCCCTGCACCCGGCCGATCCAACCCGGCGAAGACGACCGGGCCGGCCGGTGGTGGTGGGAGACCGGCGCCCCCAAGGAGTGTGGGATCCACTGCCCGATCGAGACCGGCGGGTTCGAACACGAGGCCCACGCGCTGTTGGGAGACCACCAGTGAGCGCGCCCGCGCCGGTCGGCGTCGACGAGCTCGTCGCCACCGAGGCCGTCGAGCTGGATGCCGAGGAGGCGTCGATCGTCACCGCCGAGGCGGCCGCGGCGGCCAAGGTGCTGCCCGAACCGTTGCGCCACGACGCGGCCGCGCTCGCCGAGGCCGCCCCGACCGGGGTCGTGCCCCCCGAGCTGGTCGACACCCTCGAGTACCTCGCCACCACGTCGCTCA
>CAZQSU010000074.1:13986-15543 GCA_964595905.1 uncultured Iamiaceae bacterium | reverse complement strand
GCGGGGTCACCTGGGCGGCGACGGCGATCTCTATCTCGTGCGGCCCGGCGGGCTGGGGGCCCGACACGCGCGCGACCTTGGTGGACAGGCCCACTACGGCCGCCGCCGTCGCGTCGCCGCACGCGCCGAGGCCGCGACAGATCACCACGTTGTCGTCGGCGTGGTCGGTGTTCATGTGATGGGCGACCGCGGCGATCACGTCATCGGTGAGCCACGCCGCGTCGCTCACGCGGGATCCTCGAGTTGGGCGAAGATCTCGGTGTTGAGCCGGTAGGCCTCGAGGACCTCGTCGACGATCCGTTCCTGCTCGGCCTGGTCCCAGGGCGCCTCGTCGAGGCGGCGTCGGTAGTCGGCTTTCCAGGCGTCTGGGTCGTCCACCTTCGGGAAGTCGTAGAACGCGGTGCCGTTCGAGGCGTCGAGCGAGAAGACCGCCTCGATCCGGGAACCGACGTAGAAGCCGCCCGAGAGGTCACCCAGGTAGCGCACGTACTGGTGGGCGACCCACCCCGCCGGCCAGTTGTTGCCGACCTCGCGGATCCGGTCGCAGTACTCGAGGGTGGCCGGCACCGGCAGCGCCTCGGGACGCTCCTGCCAGTCCGGTCCGAGCACCGCGACCACGTCCCGCTCGAGCGCGGGCAGTCGGACCACGTCGTCCTGGACGAACTCGCCGGCGACGTCGTCCATCGACATCGCCCAGTTGAACGATTCCAGCGCCTTGTAGATCGCTCGGTGCTGCACGACCAGTCGACCGTAGGCCTCCACGGGCAGTTCCCCCGTCAGCAACGCCCCGAGAAAGCCGCTCCGCTCGGCCCCACGATGTGCACCGGCGGTCGCCATCCGGATCGTCTCCGAGAAGGCGGTCTTGGTGGAATCCCCGGTTACTACTGACATGTATCGGTACCTGCCCAGGTGTAGAAGGTTTGTGAACGTCAAGATGTAAGGGCTACTTTACACAGGTTCCCGTTCCCCGAGGAGAACCCAGCATGACGAAGCTCCGATCGACTCCACCGGCTCGGCACCTCGTTGCCGTGTTGTCAGCGCTCCTGATGGGGGTCGTCGCCCTCGTCGGGCCACTGCCCGCGGGCGCGGCCGACACCTGGTCGACCTCGCTCACCGTCACGACGGCGAACCAGGCCGATGGCCTGTCTCTGCAGGTGCAGGGTTCCGGCTACCTCGATCTGCCGAACGCCTCCACCGGGGCGCCGAACATGGGCGTGTACGTCGCCCTGCGTGACCCGGCGACGATGACCGACGACGCCATCAACGCCGACAACGGTATCGTGCCGGCGCTCACCTACATCCCGAAGGCCGCGATCATCGGCGGCAACTGGGCCAGGCCCCTGACCGTGGCCGCAGCCGACTTCGACGTCGACGCCGCCTGGGAGGTCATCGTCTGGTCGGCCCACGGCTTCATCACCGATGCCACCCTCCTCGACACCGTGCCCGTGAAACTGACCGACGCGCAGAAGCGTGCGCTCGACCCGGGTTGGACGCCGCCTGCGACCACCACGGTGCCCGATCCCACCGCGCCGAGCACCACGAACCCGACCACCACGA
>CAZQSU010000074.1:0-13886 GCA_964595905.1 uncultured Iamiaceae bacterium | reverse complement strand
TCGACGACACCCCCGACGACGACGCGCCCGTCCACGCCCTCATCGGCCTCGCCTGGAGCGACGACGGGCGCTCACTGTGTCACCGAGACGGTGAACGGCACGACCGGCGCGCCCCAGATGAGTTGGAGCGTGAAGTCGTCGTTCGTGAGCTACATCGAGAGTGCTGTGGCGAAGGGCACGGTCGAGACCAGCGGCGGCGTTGTGCGCAGCGGGACCGGCTTCACCTGGACCACCGGGTCGGGTGGCCTCGACTCGGCGGGTCGTGGTACCTGGACCTTCCCCGGCTCGGTGCGCTTCACCGGCCACGACGGCGTGTTGAACCTGACGTTGTCGAACCTGCGGGTGCAGGTCACCGGGCCGAACCGGGGCGTGCTCGTCACCGACGTCCAGTCCACCGACATGGACGGCAACGACGTCGGAGGGATGAACATCACCCTGGCCGACCTGCGCTTCTCGTCGGTGTCGTCGAGCGGCGGGACAGCCACCGTCACCCTCACCGCCGCCGGAGCGAAGGCGTTCGCCAGCTACTACGAGGCCGGCGAGACCCTCGACCCGCTGACCGTCAGCGTGTCGGGCGGCGGCGCCAAGACCGTCGAGGTCTGCTACGACGCCCAGGGCAACGTCGTGAGCCGGACGCCCGTGTCGGGAGGTCCCGGTGGCGGCACGCTGGCCGCGACCGGCGCTGACAGCATCGACCTGGTGCGGGCGGGCATCGTCCTGATCGCCGTCGGAGCCGCGGCCTGGTTCGCGTCCACCCGCCGCCGGCGCTCGACGGTGCAGTCCGCGTGACCGCCGGATCGACCCCGAATCGGGTGAGGCCGCCCAGACGTCCGACCAGGGCGGTGGGAATCGCCATCGCCCTCGCGCTGGTGATCAGCGGTTGCAGCTCGGGGTCGACGAACTCGGGCAGCGCTGAGCGGTCGTCGACCACCGCCGCCGGCACGCCCGCGACCGACGCGGGATCAACGCCGACCATCGCGCAGGACGCCGTCGACGCCCTGTCGCTCGAGGGACCGACCGAAGTCGCTGACGTGCCGGCCGTGGAGGCCCCGAAGCGGGCCGCCGTCCCGCAGTTGCCGGCAACCGTGACCGATGCGAACGGCAGGTCGATACGCATCACGAGCGCGAAGCGGGTCATCGCGCTCGACCTGTATGCGACGTTGACCGACACGATGATCGGCCTCGGGCTGGCCGACCATCTGGTCGGTCGTGCCGGGTCCGACACGCAGCCGATCCTGTCGGATCTGCCAGTGGTCAGTCGTGACGGCCTGGAGTTGAACACCGAGGCGGTGCTCGGCCTGCACCCGGACCTGGTGCTCACCAACCTCACGATCGGCACCGAGCGGGTCTACGCGCAGCTCGAGTCCGCCGGGATCACGGTCGTGCGCTTTCCCGAGGTTCCCTCGATCGCCGACATCGCCACCTCAATCCATGCGGTCGGCGCCGTCTTCGGCCTCACCGGCGAAGCCGACCGATTCGCGGCGGGTACCGAGGCCGACCTGCGCGAGGCGCGGGCCACCATCGCCGCGCTGAAGGCGGCGACACCGCGTGCACCGCGCGCGATCGTGTTGTACGTGCGCGGCCATGCCGGTGTGTTCTTCATCTTCGGACCCGACTACGGCGCCGCGGACGTGCTCGACGAGCTCGGTCTCGACGACGTGGCCGGCGACAGCGGCATCACCGATCTCGCACCGGCCAACGCCGAGTCGCTGGTCAGTCTCGACCCCGAGATCATCCTCACCATGAAAGACGGGGTCTCCTCCACCGGTGGGGTCGACGGACTGTTGGCGCGGCCGGGTCTCGCCGAGACCACCGCTGGCCGCAACGAACGGCTCGTGATCGCCGGTGACAACCAGCTGCTCTCCTACGGCCCCCGCACCCCGGCCAATCTCGAAGCGCTCGCTCGGGCGATCTACACCGATGCCTCGAGTCGCTGAGCAGATCCGCGGGGCCACCGGCGCGCAGGCGGCATCAACGGCCGAGGTCGGCCGCACTGCGGCGGCCGGCCCGGCCAGCGCCCCGACCCGGACCCGACGCCGACGCGCGACGATCACGGGCGTCGTGCTCGGCGTCGCCCTCGTGGTCAGCCTCGTGGCGTCGGCGTCGATCGGCCAGTTCCACGCCAGCCCGACGGACGTGCTCGGCTCGCTCTGGAACGGGTTGATCCACGGGGTCGACCCCGGTCGATCACAGGTCGACGGGGTGCTGTGGTCGATCCGCTTCCCGCGTGCGACGCTGGCGGCGCTGATCGGCGCATCGCTGGCGGTTGCCGGCGCGGTGATGCAGGGCGTGTTCGCGAACCCGCTCGCCGAGCCGAGCATCATCGGTGTGAACGCAGGCGCGTCGGTGGGCGCGGCGATCGTTTTCGTGTTCGGTTTCTCCCAGACGGCCGTGTGGTCGCTGCCGCTCGCGGCCTTCGTCGGCGCGGTGGGAACTGCGTTCGCGGTGTGGGGACTCTCGCGCGTGGGCGGCACGGCGTCGGTGCTCAGCCTGATCCTCACCGGCATCGCGGTGAACGCGGTCGCGGTCGCGGTGACCAGCTTCCTGATCTTCATGGGCGACCGGTCGTCGCGCGAACAGGTCGTGTTCTGGCAACTCGGTTCGCTTGCCGGCGCCCGCTGGGTCGACGTCGGGACGACCGCGGCGGTCTTCGCGTTCGGTTTCGTCGCCTGCCTGGCGATCCGTCGCCAGATCGACGTGCTCGCGCTCGGTGATGCGGCCGCCTCGTCGACCGGCGTGTCGGTCGAACGGCTCCGGTTCGGTGCCCTCGTGCTGGTGTCGGTTCTCACGGCGGCCGCGGTGGCCTTCGCCGGGGTGATCGCCTTCGTCGGTCTGATCGTTCCCCACGCGTTGCGTCTCGCCGTCGGCCCGTCGCACCGCCACCTCGTGCCGCTCTCGGCACTCGGCGGTGCCGTGCTGCTCAGCGTCGCGGACGTCGCCGCCCGGACGGTCGTGCCCTTCGCGGACCTGCCCATCGGCATCTTCACCGCCGTGGTCGGCGGCCCCCTGTTTCTCGTGATGCTGCGCCGGACGCTCAGCGGCTACCGGCTGGGTCGTTAGATGCACGCGCTCGAGGTGACCGGGGCGACCGTCGAGGTGGGTGGGACGACGATCCTCGACGACGCGGACCTCGCGTTGAACAGCGGCGAGGTCACCATCGTCATCGGTCCGAACGGCGCCGGAAAGTCGACGTTGCTCGGGGTCGCGGCGGGAGAGCGCCGGCCGCGAGCGGGCACGGTGCGCATCGGCGGTGTCGACCTGGGCGGTCTGTCGGTCAAGGACCTCGCCAAACGACGGGCGGTCATGCCCCAGGACACCACCGTCGCCTTTCCGTTCACGGTGCGGGAGGTCGTGGCGATGGGACGGACGGTCTGGAACGATCGGGCCGGAGCCGACGATGCCGTGGCGATGGAGGCGCTGGAGACGATCGGCCTCGCCGGGTTCGCCGACCGGTCGATCACGACGCTGTCGGGCGGCGAGACCCAGCTCGTCGCGTTCGCGCGGGTGATCGCGCAGGTCACGCCCGTCGGGGAATCGAGTGTCGTGCTGCTCGACGAACCGACCGCCGCGATGGATGTCGCCCACGCCGAGGCGACCCTCGTCACCGCACGCCTGTTGGCGTCGCAGGGTGCTGCCGTGGGGATCGTGCTGCACGACCTCGATGCGGCCGCCGCGTACGCGGACCGGCTCGTGTTGCTGCACCAGGGTCGGGTGCGCAGCACCGGCGCCGTGGGTGACGTGTGCGTGGAGTCGTTGCTCAGCGAGGTCTACGGGTCGCCGATCGAGGTGTACGACCACGCCGGCAACATCCGGGTCGCGCCCCGCCGCCGACTCGAGCCGGCCTGACCCCCCGGCAACTTCGGGGCATGAACACCGCCCCAGCGCGCTTCATGCCCCGAAGTTCGCGGTGGTCAGTCGGTGGCCGGGGCGCCGTGGCGACCGGCGCCACCGGCGAACCGGGTGGCCCCTTCGAGCGTCTCGCCACTGGCGATCGTGGCGATGCCCAGGCGGTACTCGTTCACCAGTGCGGCCGGCTCGTCGAGTGACCACTGGTCGAGCGCAGAGGCGCGGTCGCTGCGCAGGCAGCCCTGGGGCAGCGCAGCCAGCTGTCGAGCGAGCTCGACCGCGTCGTCGAGTGCGGCGCCCGGTTCGGCCAGACGATTGGCGAGCCCGATGTCGAGCGCTTCGTCGCCGGCCACCCCCCGTCCGGTGAGGATCAGGTCCATCGCCCGTGACTGGCCGATCAGCCGTGGCAGCCGGACCGTGCCGCCGTCCACCAGTGGCACGCCCCACCGACGGCAGTAGACGCCGAACGTCGCGTCGCGTGCCGCGACCCGCAGATCACACCAGATGGCCAACTCCAATCCGCCGGCCACGGCGTAGCCCTCGACCGCGGCGATCACCGGCTTCGCCAACCGCAGGCGCGTCGGCCCCATCGGGCCGGGTCCGTCCTCGGTCACCAGGTTGCCCTGACCCGACGAGATCGCCTGCAGGTCGGCGCCCGCACAGAACGTTCCCCCCGCCCCGGTGAGCACCGCGACCGACAGCCGCTCGTCGCCGTCGAAGTCGACGAACGCGGCCTCGAGTGCCGCGGCGGTGCCACGGTCGACCGCATTGCGCCGTTCGGGACGGTCGATCGTGACGACCCGTACCGGTCCGTCGTCGACGACGTGAACGGCTTCCGAGGTGGTCACCAGCTTCCTCCTCCGCCGCCGCCTCCACCGCCACCGACACCGCCGCCTCCTCCCGACGACGACGGGGACGTGCCCGCGGAGGTCATCGACGACGACAGACTCGACGCGACGAGTGCCGTGGAGAGCCCTGGGGTGGACGGTTCCAGACCGGCCTGTTGCACCGCGGCCGTCCAGTGGTCGACCTCGTCGAGCGCGATCGCCCAAGCGGTGTACTCACGCAACACGCCTCGCTCGGCGGCCTGACGCACGTGGTCGGCTTCGGAGCCGGCGAGGAATCTGCGGAACGACTCGACGCGAAGCCACGTCGCCGAGCCCGCCGGGGTGCGCACGTGCAGTTCCCACGCCCGGAGCAGCGCGGCGAGCGCGGCGCCGGCGACGAGCGAGCCCAGGCCGACCCCGACCAGTCCCAGCGTCGCGTGGGCGACTGAAACAGTCGCCGCCGCGACGGCGACGACGATCCCGGCGGCGAGGCCCATGACACCGAGGAAGCGGGCCACCCTCACCCGGCGCTCCCCCGCCGGATCAGCGAACCCCGACGTGGCGTACCACTGGCGCATCTTCGCCGGGAGCGACGACCACATCGACGTGAAGTCCTTGTCGTAGGCGCCCAGGGTGATCGATTCGCGACCGGCGAAGGCGACCTCCAACAGCGCGACGGTGTCGGGGTCGGACGCCGATGCGACGCGTCGCAGGACGGGCTTCTTCGGATCGGCCTCGTCGATCTCCACCTGACCGTTCACCGCGGCGCCGAGCAACCAGGCGACCGAGTCCCGCGTAGCGGCTGCCTCGGTTGCGACCACGCCCCCCTGCCATGGGGTCAGACCTCGTGGCGGGGCGAATTCGGTCGTGGCCCACTGGTCGAGTTCGGTGTCATCCACTCGGGTCGTACCCGGCGGTGCTCCCGGCGGGGAGCCGAACGCGAGGTCGGCCGCCGCGCCGGTGCTCGCTGGTCCGGCCATCACCCAGTCGCGCCCGGCCCGCCGGAACAGGCGGCCGATGACGAGCCCCGCGAGGAGCACCACGACCATGCCGGTCGCACCGAGGACGAGCGGACGCTGCGACCATTTCAGCGGGGCGGCCTCGGCGACGACCGAACGACCCGGCGGCGCGGCGGCGAGTGCGGCACCACGCCGGGCGTACACGGTGATGCCTTCGCCCGAGTCGAGATGGCCGTGGCTCACCTCGAGCCGGCCGGTAACGCTCTGGGTGACCGCGCAGTCGTCGATCGAGCCACTGGATCCGACGTTGCAGGTCGGTTCCTCCCAGCGCCAGGGCGCGACCAGATCCAACTCGACCCGGTCGATCGGCACGTCCCAACTCGCCCCCACCCCGTCCCACCCGAAGCGGCCGTCACCCAGATCGGCGGTGGTCAGGGGGTAGGCGATGGTGTAGCGGTGGTCGCCGCTGATCTCGGTGTCGGGGTCGCCGATCTTGAGACGGATCCCGGCGCCGTCGGGCAGCACCGTGTACCGGCCGGTGTTGTCGGAGCTGACCTGCACGGCCGAGGCGTCGGCGAAGGAGACGTCGGGGAGTACCCGGTAGATGCCGTGGCGCTTCTCGTCGAAATGGTACAGGATCGACTCGTGCACCTGGGCATCGCCGTCTGCCGAGAACGCCGCGGTGGCCCGGAAGTGCCGGATCGACTCGGGTCGACTCGCCGTCGCGACGACCGCGATCACCACGCCGGCGACCACCCCGATGACCACCAGCGCGGCGACACTCCAGAGTCGACGCCGTTGCTTGTTCATCGCAACGACAGTACCGGCTGGCCGCGTTTGGGGATGACGCGCCGCGGCGCCGAGCGGTGCACGGGTGACGGGCCCGCCGCCCCGGGTGATGACCAGTGACCTCCAGTACCGATCCGATCATCCGGCCCGGCTGGGCGGTGCTGGTGCCGCGTCAGGTGACGTTTGCGATGTCAGGGCGAGTCATCGTCGTGGCTGGCAAGGACGCAGGACGAAGGCGCACACACAGTGCGACGAGAACGAGGACGCCGCGAGGCGCAACAAGGGCCGTCCTGGCAGAGGGCACATGTTGCCCGACACGGCACTAGGCTTGCGCCTCCACGTCCCGTGGGTCCGGGGCGCGGTCGCGGACGACCAGCCCCCAGACAGGACCTACCCCACGGAGGGAATCATGGACGATGCGTCGACGACGTTGAACCGCCGGAGCCTGCTCCGGTACGGACTCGGGACCTTCGGAGCCGCGGCGCTCGGAACCAGTGTGCTGTCGGCCTGCAGTTCCGGATCCGGGACGGCGTCGTCGGGCACGACCACGTCATCGCCGACCCCGACCACCGCACCGATCGGCGGGAGCATGCTGCTCGACGCGGCCAGGAAGGAAGGTCATCTCACGACGGTGGCCGTCGGCGTCCCGTTCAGCTACTACGAGCCGCTGGTCGAGGCGTATCAGAAGTTCGCCGGGTTCGACGTCGATCTCCAGCATCCGACCTACCCGGCGACGTCCCAGATCAACGACCTGGCCGACGCGAAGAACGCGAAGAAGAAGCCTCCCTACGACGTGGTCGAGATGACCCAGTCGACGGCGGAGCAAGCCCACGACCGCGGCCTCCTCGACCCGTACGTGTCGTCGTTGTGGGTCGACATTCCGTCGCTGTTCAAGGATGCGGACGGCTACTGGTCAGCGGCCTACTACGGCCTCGTGTCGTTCATCGTCAACCCCGGCGCGACCGCTGGATTCGTGCCCCGGTCGTGGGACGAGTTGGCGCACAGCAAGAAGACGCCGAAGGGTTCGTTCGCGATGCTGGGGGATCCCCGCACCGGGCAACCCTTCGAAGGCGGGCTCGGCCTGTTGACCGTGATGTCGGCCGCCATCGCGAACGGCGGCAGCGTCGATGACGTCACGCCGGGGCTCGACCTCCTCGGCGAACTCGCCGACAAGGGCATCTTCGACCTGAAGGAGCCGAGCAGCCTGCTCGCACTCCCCGACGATGCCGGGTCGAAGAAGACGCCGATCAACGTGCTCTACAGCTTCGACCTTCCCCTTGCCCGGCACAGCGGGACGACCGGGGGCGTCACGGTCGAAGGTCACGCCCCGAGCGACGGGCTCGTCGCCGGGTTCTATCCACAGGCCATCGCGGCCGACGCCGAGCATCGGTCCGCGGCCCGATTGTGGATCGAATTCCTCCAGTCCGACCAGGCCGCGGCCCTGTTCCTGGCGAACGGGGCGATCCCGACTCGGGCCAGCGCCATCCGCGATGGCGGTTCGAAGCAGCTCCGGTCGGCCCTCCCACCCGAAACCGAACTCGACGCGCCGGTCCCCTCACCGTCGCAGGTCGCCGCGGCCCAGAAGACCATCGACGACGGGTGGGCCGCCGCGATCCCGGTCGGTCAGTGAGGCGTCGACTCGCCGACGCCCACTCCGTTGCGCTAGATCGTTGTCCATGACCGATCACGAGCCCGTTTCCGCCGCCGACGCCCTCCGCCGCCTGTTGGAGGGGAACCGCCGCTTCGTGACGGGATCACCCCAGGTCGCCCTGGTCACTCCCGAACGCCGCGCCGAGTTGGTCGACGACGGGCAGCATCCGTTCGCGACCGTACTGGGGTGTGTCGATTCGCGGGCGCCACTGGAAGACGTGTTCGACGTGACCGTCGGCGACATCCTGACGGTTCGCACGGCGGGGCAGGCGCTCGAGGGCGCCGCGTTGGGCAGCGTCGAGTTCGGTCCGGTCGCGCTCGGCACCGAACTGGTCGCCGTGGTCGGCCACACCCAGTGCGGTGCCGTGGGTGCCGCCATCGCCCCGGAGCGACCCACCGGCGCCCTGGGCGACCTGGTCGCCGAGATCACCGACCGGTTGACCGACGACGAGCGGGCCGACTACTCCCGTGCAGTCGAGGCGAACCTGGGCGCAACGGTGGCTCGGCTCCGCGCGTTGGATTCGATGGTCCTTCCCGACGGCCGCCGACCGGTCGTCGTCGGTCTTCTCGACGATCTCGTCACCGGCGCGGTGCACGTGATCGACGATGGCGGCATCGGGCGCGCCGGGGCCGTCGACTGACGAACGCGCCCGGCGGCCGGACTCGGCGGCTCAGGCGACCGGCAGAGGTCTCGGCGTCGCCGCCGGGTCGACGGCAAAGGTCACCGCGCCCGTGAATCCAGCCTCCGGACGGTCCGTGTCACGCGCGGTGACCGTCACGAGCTGGTCCGCACCGCCCGATCGGTAGATCGAGTCGGCGTCGTTGCGGATCCGGGTGCCGGGATGCTTCGCATACTCCCCGAGGCGCATGAGCCGGTCCGAGAGGTCGTCGTCGAAGAACACCTGCCCCACGTGATTCACGTGGCCGCCTTCGTACGTCTCGGCCGCGTCGCCGCCGGTGTGGACCTTCAGGTGGATGTGGATCGCCCGACCCTCGTACCAACCGGGGTAGATCATCGAGAAGCCGGCGATGCCGTCGGCGCCGGTGACCTGGATCCCACGCAGGTAGGTCTTGTCGTTGCGTCCGTTCGCGAAGGTCTCGGCCAAGGTGTTGCCCTTCCAACCGGAGTACTCGCCGCTGGCGTCGCAGCACCAGATGTCGACGGCCGCGCCGGGCAACGGTTCACACGTCGAGGCGTCGATCACCGAGAACGCCATCGTCAACGGAAACCCCCTGCGGTCCTCGGTGATGTCGGAACGCACGGCCATGTCGTCGCGGTAGTACGGGCCCGCGGTCATCTCCGGGATCAGCCGGCAGGCCCGCACTCCGACGGTCGTCGACGGTTCGGTCGCCGAACCGGCCGACGTCGCGCTGCCGGATGCCTCGAGGGTCGTCGTCGGGCCCGACGACTTCGGATCCGACGACGAACACCCGACGAGTGCGAGACCGGCCAGGCCGGCAGTACCGGCCACCGCACCGAGAAACCGTCGCCGGTCGAGCCCGGTTCCCGTCGGTACCCCACTGGCGACGAGCGGATCGTCGATCGACACCCGACGAGCGTACCCCAGGATCGCGAACCCGGGCACCGACCCGTCGTACCGACAAGACTGTGCCACGTTGTCCGTCGATCGCCCGGAGGTCGCCATGCACAATCCCGACAGAGTGGTCGCCGCCGGCGCCTGGCTGCTCGAACACGGCCACCGGACCGCCCTGGCGCTCACCGGCGGACGCTGGCCCAAGAAGCTGCTCGGTATGCAACCCATCGAGTTGCACACGACCGGCCGAAAGTCGGGTCAGCGGCGTTCCACGATGCTCACCGCGCCGATCTGCGAGCACGACCGGGTCGTCGTGGTCGCGTCGAAGGGCGGCCACAGCGAGCATCCCGACTGGTACAAGAACCTCGACGCGAACCCCGAGGTGGAGGTCACCGTCGACGACGTGACCAAACCGATGAGCGCCCGCACGGCGAGCCCGGAGGAGAAGGCCGAGCTGTGGCCGCTCATCACCTCGGCCTACAAGGGCTACGAGGGCTACCAACGCAACACCGACCGCGAGATCCCCGTGGTGATCATGACCCCGCGCTGATCTCGCCGAACGACTGACCCGGCCCCGGAGGTGACACCGCCCGGCGTGGGAAGGGACCCGGCCGACGGGCTGCGCGGACACGTCACATCCGTGGCGGGCGCTGACGCGCGCACACGAGACCGGTGGCGAACAGCCGGCAGGGTCGATCGGGCACTAACCTCGTCGGTTCCACACTGCCGAGGAATCGGGAGCGACCGATGGTCACCACGAGACGGGCCACGAACATCCTCGCCGTCGGCATCGCGCTGATGCTGCTCAGCGCGTGCGGTACGGCGAAGGTCGAGGTGAGCGGCAAGGCGAAGTCGCTGGCGTCCGACGCCGTCTCCGCCGCGCTCGACACGGAGGTCGAGATCGGTGTGACGACCACGGCACCGGGCCCCGACGAGTCACCGGCGTCGCCGTCGACCACCGACCCGGTGACCGGCTCGGCGACGACCACCGGCCCGACATCCACGACGACGCCGCCACCACAGAACGACCACAGCGACGACGCGTTCTGCAGAGCGGCGGCCCAGGTCGCGAACGTGGGCCTGGATGCGGTCGGCGACTTCGACTTCACCGCAACCGATTCCCAGCAGCTTCTCGGCCAACTGAAGTCGACCCTGCGGAGTGTCGACGGCGCGATCACCGAGATGGACCGGACCGCTCCACCGGAGATCGCGGCCGACATGCACACCTTGGCGACCGAACTCTCGTCGCTGGTCGACTCGATCGAAGCCGATCGGACCTTCGAAGACGTGATGGACTCGATGATGGCGCTGCACGGGGCCACGACGACCGACGCGGGCAAGCGGGTCGGCTCCTACCTCGCCGCCCACTGCGGGTTCACCTTCGAGGGCCACGCCACCCGCTGAGACGGGCTCAGATCGCTGCGGCCCGTTCCGCCGCGGTGACCAGCGAGCCGGCGACCTCGTCGGCGAGCGTGGCATCGGTGGCCTCCACCAGCACCCGGGCGAGTGGCTCGGTCCCCGACAGCCGCACGAGCACCCGACCCTGCTCTCCCAGCTTCGCCTCGGCGGCGGCGATGGCATCGGTCATTCGCTCGACCAGATCGGGGATCTTCACCGCGAGTCGCACGTTGCGCAACACCTGCGGGAGCGGATCGACCACCGACGCGAGCTCGGACAGGGGTCGGCCGCTGCGGGCAAGCACGTCGAGCAGCAGCACGCCTGCCAACAGACCGTCTCCGGTGGTGGCTTCGTCGGTGAAGATGAGATGCCCGGACTGTTCGCCGCCCAGGACCAGACCGCGTTGCTCGAGGGTGGCGAGCACGGCCCGGTCGCCGACGGCGCAGGTGACCACGTCGATCCCGTGGGGTTCGAGGGCCCGACGCAGGCCCAGGTTGCTCATCACGGTTGCGACGATCGCGTCGCCGGTGAGGCGCCCCCGGGAGGCGAGGTCGAGCGCGAACAGCGCGAGCAGGGCGTCGCCGTCGACGACGGCGCCGGTCTCGTCGACCGCGACGAGTCGGTCGGCGTCGCCGTCGAGCGCGATCCCCACCTGGGCACGCTTCGCCACGACCGCGTCGGCCAGGTCTTCGGGATGGGTCGAACCGCACCCCTCGTTGATGTTGGTGCCGTCCGGCGTCGCATGTCGCACGGTGACCGTTGCGCCCAGTCCGGCGAGGACGTCGGCCACCACGGTCGACGCGGCGCCGTTCGCGGCGTCGGCCACGACCCGCAGCCCGTCGAGTCGCCGGCCGTCGAGCACCCCGTCGACCAGGCGCCGCACGTAGGCCTCGCGGCCGGTCTCGTCGCCGCTCACCGAACCGACCGCCTCGCCGGTGACCGGCTCGGCATGCAGGTCGCCGACGGTCCGTGCCAGCAGCGCCTCCAGCTCGGCCTCGATCGCCTCCTGGGTCGCGTCGGTGAGTTTGCGTCCCCCCGCGGCGAAGAACTTCACGCCGTTGTCGGGATAGGGATTGTGCGACGCCGAGATGACCGCGCCGGGGTGCTGATTGGTCTGTGCCCAATACGCGACGGCCGGGGTCGGCACGACCCCGAGGTCGACGACGTCGACTCCTTCCGCGGTGAGTCCCGCAGCGAGCGCGGCGGTCAACATCGGCCCCGACCGGCGCGTGTCGCGCCCGATCGCGCACACCTCGATGCCGCCGTCGGCAGCGAACGTGCGCGCCGCGGCGCGCCCGAGCGCGGTCACGAACTCCGGCGTCAGGGCGGCATTCGCGAGCCCACGCACGCCGTCGGTGCCGAAGCGCAGGGTCATCGAACCCGCAACATCGGCAGAACCGGTCGATCCGCGGTCGCGTCGATCAGCGCTTGGAGTACTGCGGCGCCTTCCGGGCCTTCTTCAGGCCGTACTTCTTCGACTCCTTCTCACGCGCGTCACGGGTGAGAAAGCCGGCGTCCTTGAGGGTCGGGCGCAGCTCGGCGTCGAGTTCGATGAGACCCCGGGCGATGCCCAGGCGCAGGGCCCCGGCCTGACCGGTCGGCCCGCCACCGGTGATGGTCGCGTCGATGTCGTAGGACTCGTCACGCTCGGTCACCCGCAGCGGCTCGGTGAGGATCATCCGGTGGGTCTCGGAAGGGAAGAAGTCGTCGACCTCCCGGCCGTTCACCTTGATGGCGCCCGATCCGGGACGGAAACGGACCCGTGCGATGGCACGCTTGCGGCGGCCGGTGGTCTGAACGAGAGGCTTGGGCACGGTGACGAACTCCTATCGCGTGGCCGCGTCGGCACGGGCACGACGGTCCAGTTCGAGGGGCTTGGGCTGCTGGGCGGCGTGGGGGTGGGTCGGCCCCGCGTAGACCTTGAGCTTGTCGAGCTGCGCGCGGCCCAGTCGGTTCTTGGGGATCATGCCGCGGATCGTGGCCCGCACGGCCTCGGCCGGCTTGCGGTCGAGGCGGTTGGCGTAGGTCTCGGTGCGGATCCCGCCGGGGAAGCCGGTGTGCCGGTGGATCTTCTTGGCTCCGGCCTTGTCGGCGGTGAGCACGACCTTGTCGGCGTTGACGATGATGACGTGGTCGCCGGTGTCGATGTGGGGGGTGTAGGTGGGCTTGTGCTTGCCGCGCAGGACGTTGGCGACCTCGGTGGCCAGACGCCCGAGCACCACGCCCTCGGCGTCGACGATGTACCAGGATCGTTCGATCTCGCTGGCCTTGGGGCTGTAGGTGGGCACGCTCGTGGAATCCTCGGTACAGGCGATGACAGGCACGTCTCCCGCGGACCGGCGCACAGCCGGTCGACGGGCGACGTTCAAGACTACGGCCCGGTCTCGCCCGTCGGCAAATGGGGCGGGCGCCATCCGACCGGACGTCTGACCCGGCAGCGGTGATCAAGAGGCCGGGTTAGGCTCTCCCGCGTCGCCCCCGCCGCGGCACCGCGCGGCAGGAGATCCCGTGAGAAGAGGACGTGCCATGCCCGATGACATCAAGGATCTGACGACCGTCGCCGGAGCGCCGGTGTCCGACAACCAGAACTCCGCCACGGCCGGCCCCCGCGGGCCGATGTTGTTGCAGGACGTGTGGTTCCTCGAGAAGCTCGCGCACTTCGACCGCGAGGTGATTCCCGAGCGACGCATGCACGCGAAGGGCTCCGGCGCGTTCGGCACGTTCACCGTCACCAACGACATCACCCGCTACACCTCGGCCGCCATCTTCTCGGAGGTCGGCAAGACGACCGAGGTGTTCGCCCGGTTCTCGAAGGTGGCCGGCTAGCGCGGTGCCGCAGATGCCGAGCGCGACATCCGCGGATTCGCGGTGAAGTTCTACAC
>CAZQSU010000073.1:0-15563 GCA_964595905.1 uncultured Iamiaceae bacterium | reverse complement strand
ACGGCGTCGACGAGCTGGGCGATGAACTCGGGCGTGGTGCCACAGCAGCCGCCGACCACCTGCACCCCGAGCTCGGAGACGAACCGGCTGTGGTGGGCGACGAAGTCCTCGGCGGTCAGGTCGTAGTGCATCTTGCCGTCGACGACGCTGGGGAGCCCGGCGTTGGGCAGACACGAGATCGGCATGCGGCTGTGCTGGGAGAGGTGGCGGAGGTGTTCGGCCATCTCGACCGGGCCGGTCGCGCAGTTGATGCCGATGATGTCGATGCCGAGCGGGTCGATCGCGGCGAGGGCCGCACCGATCTCGGTGCCGGGCAACATGCGGCCGGTCAGCTCGATCGTGACCTGGGCCTGGATCGGCAGCTCGCGACCCTGGGAGACCATCGCCTTGCGGGCCCCGATGATCGCGGCCTTCAGCCCGAGCAGGTCGAACTGGGTTTCGATGATGAGCGCGTCGACGCCGCCCTCGATCAGCGCGCCGGCCTGCACCTCGTACGCGTCACGCAACGTGGCGAAGGGGATCTGCCCCAACGAGGCGAACTTGGTGCCCGGCCCGATCGACCCGGCCACGAACCGCTTGCGGTCCGCGGTCGAGAAGTCATCGGCCACCTCGCGGGCGAGCCGGGCGTTCGCCAGGGTGATCTCGTGCGCCCGGTCCGACAGGTCGTATTCGCTCAAGGGGATCGCGAACGACCCGAACGTGTTGGTCTCGACGATGTCGGCGCCCACCTCGAAGTAGGCGGCGTGCAGGGCGCGCACCACGTCGGGGCGGGTGATGCCCAGGTATTCGTTGCACCCTTCGAGGGCGTCGCCGCCGAAATCATCCGCGGTGAGGTCCTGGCCCTGCAGCCAGGTGCCGGTGGCGCCGTCGTAGACGACGACGCGCTGGCGGACGAGATCAAGAAAATCAGACGAAATACTGGACACGGCTCTCGAATCTAGTTGGGGTTTCAAATCGCCGCGATCGCTGCGGCTTCGAAGACGACACCGACGAGGGTGCCGACGATGATCACGGCGCGCCCGATGTCGGTCAGACGCACCTGGGTGGCGAGATGGCGTTCGGCGGCCTCGCCCGAGGCGTCGCCGTGGGCCAGGGCGCGGCGCAGCCTGCCGACGCGGCGGGCCTGGACCATCGCGATCGTGGTGACACCGAGCACCACCAGCCCGGTGACCACCGCACCCAGCACCGCACCCGACCACGCCGCGGGTGCCCCGGCGAGGATCGCGCCAGTGACGATCGCCACGATCAACGCGGCGGTGCCCACGGTGCCGAAGGCGCGGCCCATCTTGGGGAAGTAGGCGGCCTGGAGTCTGGGGTCGGCCATCGGTTTGAGCAGGCGCACCGTGATGGGGAGCGCGACGAGGTTGCCGACCCAGATCGCGAAGGCGATGAGGTGGATGGTGAGGAGTGCGACGATCAAGTCAGTTCGTGACCCGCCGGTAACCGAGTTCGGCCAATGCGTCGTCGTCGATCATCTCGGGGCTCCACGGAGGATCCCAGACGACCTCGAGGTTCACGCGGTCGTCACCACCGGGGTCGAGTGCCCGCGCCGCGGCCTGGCGGGCCTCCTCGGGAAGGCTGTCGGACACCGGACAACCCGGAGTGGTGAGGGTCATGTCGATGATGACCTTCTCCATGCCGGCCTCGAGCCGGTAGATCAGGCCCATGGTCATGATGTCGAGGCCGACCTCGGGGTCGTAGACCTCGTGCAGCGCTGCGGTGACCCGCTCGATGTCGGCTTCGGTGATGGGTGCGCCCATGATCGCTCTCCTCGTGTCTCTAGGATACGGCGACCGGAGTCGGGGTATCGGTGGTGGTGGCAGGGTCGGGCCCGGTCCCGGCCGCTGCGGCGGTGCTTCGGTCGTGCGCGATGATCCGGAGCGGACCCGACGTCAGGTTGACGAGCACGATGAGCCCGGTGATCGCCAGGGCGACCCCGCAGATCTCGACCGCGAGCACGTGGCTGCCGGCCATCCCGGTCACACCCGACACCGCCGCGATCACCCCGGTGACGTACGCCGCTCGTGCGGCGGGCGCGTGCACCAGGTGCGCGAACAGCAGTGGCCGACCGTTCGGCGCCTTGGTGTGGCCGGCTTTGCGCATCCGGCTCCACGAGATGAAGGGCACGATCTTGTGCAGGTGCCCGATCACGGCCAGGCCCAGCCACATCGCCAACGCGAAGATCTCGGTCTGGACCGCCCGGGTGCGCACGGCGGTCGACACGTCGAACATGCCGGCGATCGCCGCGGCCCACACCGCCACGATCAGCATCACCGCGGACGTGAGCACATAGGCGTGGAGCAGTTCCATGCGGCGGCGCCGGTGACGGATCACCCCGGCGAGCGAGACCAGGTGGGCGGTCAGCCCGGCGACGACGATGCCGGCGCCGATCGACGTGAGCGGAATCGACGGGATGAGCATGCCGATGGCCACCACCGGCACGCCACCGGCGACGAGGCGCACGGCCCAGTCGCCGGCCGCGGTGGACGGGCGGTGCGCCAGCAGGAACATCGGCCAGAGCTTCTCGGCGACCGCCACGTACGCGAGGCCGATCCAGCCGATCAGCCCGAGGTGGGCGTGGGCGAGTACCCGGCGGGGGAGCAACAGGAAGTAGCCGTGGTGCAGGTCGAACGCGTAGGTGGCACCGAAGGCGGCGGTGATCACGAGGAACACGATCGCCATGCGAAGCCCCAACACCGGGGTGCCGCGTCCGCGTCGCAGCAACGGCCCAGACAGGTTCCACGCGGCCAGGCACACCGCGGAGAATGCGAGCACCCCGGCGACTTCGAGCAGTGTGGGTCGGTTCGTCGCGAACGCGAAAGGCAGCAACCACGACGCCGGCACCCACAGCAGCAACGTGATCAGACCGGCGGTCACCGAGCGGAGCCGTCGCCCGGCGACCACCGGTCCGAACTGGTGCGATGCCCCCAACACCGCAGTCGAGAGAAAGGCGAGCATCGCGACGTGCACGGTGGCGACCGCCGTGGGTGCACCCGGGGCGTGTACGACCGTGGACGCCGTGACGGCCAGCGTGATGCCGAAGCCGATCAGGCCGGTCACCGCGCAGGCCAGCCAGGCCAGGGGCAGCCACGCCGGGGGCACCGCGAGCGGTGAGACCGGCGGGCCGCCCGAGGGGGGTGACGTGCGCGTGATCGGGGCTCCGGACGCCGCCACGTTCAGGCTTCCAGTGAGAACCGGGTCCGCCAGTGGCCGGGTTCGACCTCGTTGGCGTCGAAGCTGAACCCCTGCGAGGACAGCACGCCTTCCAGGGGTGTGGGCTCGAATGGCGCCACGATCACGAGGTCCTCGTCGACGAGTTCGCCGACGGCGTTCATGATCGTCTCGAAGGGTTCGTCGCCCGCGTCGATGATCGGGCGGACGTCGAGCACGCGGGCCCGCTTCGTGAAGGTCGTCTGCCACGCTCCGTCGTCGAACTCCGCGCTCTGCCAGGTGGATTCGCCCGGACGCAGGGTCTCGAGCTCGGTGTACAGGTGCAGCGGCCGGTGGTCGGTGACGAGCACGAGCGTCTCCCCGGCGGCGAGGGCGTCGAGCGCCGCGTGGATCTTCGGGTGGCGTTCGTCGTGCGGGACATCTCGGACGTCCATGACGGTTGACTCGGTGGCGCTCATCGCGTTTCCTCGGTCCCTACGGTGGGAGACAGGATGTCGGAACGGCATCCCGCCTGTTATTCTGTCATCTGGCAGAAATACTACGTTGCCGACGAGGCATGTGGCAACACTCGAGGTCGTCGACGTGACCGAATCTCCCGAAGTGAACGAAAGCGCCCGACCATCCGCGACCGGCACGCGATTCCAGGAGCGGTCGAAGGCGCTGGGAGACCCGACCCGACACGGCATCTACCAGTGGATCGCCCGCGCGCAACGGCCCGTCTCGGTTGCCGAGTTGACCGACGCGTTCGAGCTGAACCACAACACGGTCCGACAACACCTGAAGAAGTTGGCCGGCGCCGATCTCGTCGAAGCGGTGCCCGATGCCCCCCGCGGCCCCGGGCGGCCGCGCCTGCTCTACCGACTGAGCAGCGACGCCGCCGCCCACTGGAACGACGAGGGGCCCTATGAGCGCCTCAGCATGTTGCTCCTCGAAGTGGCGACGACGAGTGACTCCGCACGCGAGGTCGGACGCGCCGCGGGACGGCGGGCGCATCTCGACACCGACTCCGACGACCCGGTCGCGGCGTTGTCGGCGGCGATGGCCGCGCAGGGGTTCGCGCCCCAGGTGACGAGCGGCGGACCCCAGACCGAGTTCGTGCTGCGTCACTGCCCGTTCGCGTCGGCCGCGGAGGCGAACCCGAGGATCGTGTGCGATCTGCACCGCGGCATGCTGGAGGGACTGACCGAACGGCTCCCGGAAGTCACCTCACCACGGCTCCTGGCTGATGATCCGCGGCTGGGCCGCTGCGGAGTCCACTTCGCGGTGGGTCCGTCGCAGTGAGCGACGGCCTGACCGGGGTGGTCGGCGCCGGGGCCCGTACGGTGGGGCGATGAAGATCTACACACGCAAAGGTGACGACGGCACGACCGGCCTGCTCTACGGCGGTCGGGTACCCAAGGACTCGGTCCGTCCCGTCGCGTACGGCACGGTCGACGAGGCCCAGGCGGCGCTCGGCGTCGCCCGGGCCGGGTGCGAACGTGGCGGCGAACTCGATCAGATCCTGATCGGGCTCGAGCACGACCTGTGGGTGTTGATGGCGGAGTTGGCGACCGCCCCGGGCAACCGGCGCAAGCTCACCGCCGGCAAGAACCTCGTTACCCCCGACATGGTCACCGGGCTCGAGGAGCGGATCGACGACGTGACCGCACGCTTCGATCAGCCCACCGAGTTCGTCGTACCCGGCGAGGACGCCGTGGCCGCGCAACTCGACGTGGCACGGTGCGTGGTGCGTCGGGCCGAACGTGACGCGCTGAGCGTGGAAGAGACCGAGGCGACCCAGATCGTGCCGTATCTGAACCGGCTCTCGGACCTGTGCTGGACGCTGGCCCGTTGGCGGGAGGCGACGGCGGCCGGTGGGTCACTCGCGAGTCGCGCCACGTGAGGCGCCGCCACGACCCGTGATGCTGACAGCGCGGTGGTCGGCCATGAGGTGTTCGTGCGCCGCACGCAGCGACTCGGGCAGACGCTGGAGCTGGGCCGTGTGCAGCGTGGGAAGGCGCCGACGCACCTGGAGGTCGTCGTCGACGAAGCGCACGACGCGGTACAGCACGCAACGGTGCAGTGCCCGCACGAACGGCGAGTTGCGGGTCGTCGGCGGGGCGAGCCCGAGCGACCGGGCGGTGTCGACCACGGGCAGGTGGTATCCGTCGGGGGCGTGCTGCAACCCGGTCGCCAGGCGGCGGAGCAGCATCGTGCTCGAAGGCCCCAGAATGCCGAGCCAGAACAACTCCACGTAACTGGAGCGTGCGTCGTGGCCGCAGTCGGCGAGGTACGGGTCGGCCCAGGCGGTGACCCGGATCGAACCGTCGACGGGTACCGGGAGACGGGAGAGATCGATGCGGCCCGGCCCGCGGTGCGTGGGTGGGCGGGTCGCCGTCGCCTTCGGCGCCCGCGTCCGGCCGGCGGTGCCACCGCTGGACGCGTCGGCGACGAAGCGCCGGGAGCGGGGGTGGGTCGGGGTGATGGTCATGGTGACTCCTCGTGGTGGGCTGGTCTGCGATGACCTGTACCCGTCCGGCGCGGCCGTCAAACCTGTGCCGCCGGGCCCGTGTCGACGAGGCCGGACGGTGGCCCGCCGGGCGCTCCCGCTTGTGTCGATTCCTGACCAAACCGATAGGGTTTTGAGGGACGGGGCGTTCATCGACCCGCCGTCGAGTGGTCCGACCCTCGACAAGTCAACTGCAAGCCTTCACAGAACGAGGCGGCTCCATGGCCAGTTTCCGAGAACTGCTCCAAGCGACCAAGGCCCAGGTCACCGAGGTCACCACCGAAGAAACCGACGAGTTGCGCAAGCACCCGGATGCGGTGGTGCTCGACGTACGCGAGCCTTCCGAATACGAACAGGGGGCGATCCCTGGCGCGATCCACATTCCCCGCGGCCAGCTCGAGGGTGCCATCGAAGGCAAGATCCCCGATCGTTCGGCCAAGATCCTCGTCAACTGCGCCAGCGG
The DNA here is from genome assembly GCA_964595905.1 of uncultured Iamiaceae bacterium. Classification (GTDB taxonomy): domain Bacteria; phylum Actinomycetota; class Acidimicrobiia; order Acidimicrobiales; family Iamiaceae; genus JAFDWI01. The sequence continues at coordinate 9,441 of CAZQSU010000073.1, read as the reverse complement.
AGTGCGCTCGGTGTTCGCCGCCAAGACGCTTGCCGATCTCGGCTACACCGACGTCGCATCGGTCGCCGGCGGGTTCAACCAGTGGAAGGACGAGGGGCGTGACTGGACCACCCCGCGCAACCTGACCCCCGAACAGCGGAACCGCTACCAGCGGCACCTGCTGATGCCCGAGGTCGACGTCGAGGGTCAGCTGAAACTGCTCGACGCGAAGGTCCTGCTCCTCGGCGCCGGAGGCCTGGGGTCGCCGGCCGCCTACTACCTGGCCGCCGCCGGCGTCGGCACGATCGGCATCATCGACATGGACGTCGTCGACGAGTCGAACCTGCAGCGTCAGATCCTGCACAACCTCGACCGGATCGGTGACCGCAAGGTCGACTCCGCCAAGAAGACCATCACCGCGCTCAACCCCGACGTCGACGTCGTCACCTTCGACACGCGTCTGGGCGCCGACAACGTGATGGACATCCTGTCGGGTTTCGACATCGTCGTCGACGGGCTCGACAACTTCCCCACCCGCTACCTCGTCAACGACGCCTCGGTGAAGCTCGGTATCCCGGTCGTCCACGGTTCGATCTTCCGCTTCGAGGGCATGGTCACCGTGTTCGACCCGCGTCGGGGGCCCACCTACCGCGACTTCGTGCCCGAACCGCCCCCTGCCGAGCTGGCCCCGTCGTGCTCGGAGGCCGGAGTGCTCGGCGTGCTCCCCGGCATCATCGGCGTGCTCCAGGCCATCGAGACGGTCAAGTTGATCCTCGGGATCGGCGAGCCGCTCATCGGCCGCATGCTGCAGTACGACTCGCTCGAGGAAGCTTTCCGCGAATACAAGATCCGGGTCGACCCGTCGAACGAGATCACCTATGAGAACCGTGATCGGATCCAGATCGCCGAGATGACCGGCCTGTGCCAACCGGAGCCTCTCGAAGCGCCTTCCGCCTGAGGCCGCTTCGGCGTTTCTGACGGCCCGGCTCCGCAGAGGAGTCGGCGCGACCGGTCCGCGCGCACCGGCGAGGTCGGCCCGGCGGGCGTGTAACCTGACCCGATCGTGACCACGACCACCACGAGTTCCGGTCGCGGTCTGCGTCGATGGCTTCCCCTCGGAGTGGGCGCCGTCCTGACGATCGCGTGCGCGGCCTTCATCGTCCGGGTCCTGATGGACGACTGGGACCAGGTCTCGGACCTGGTGGGCAACGCATCGTGGGCCTGGCTGGCCCTCGCCCTGGCGTGCGCGGCGATCGGCATGTCGATCATCGCCGTCACCTGGGCCGACGCGTTGGCGGTGATGGGTGGTCACATGCGTCGTGGTCAGGCGTTGGCCTGGTACTACGTGGGTGAGATCGCCAAGTACCTGCCCGGGTCGATCTGGGCGATGGTGGGGCGCGGGGAGATCGCCCGCCGTCGGGGTGTGCCGGCGCCGCAGGCCTACCCGAGCGTGTTCCTGTCGCTGATCGGGCTGTACCTCGCGGCCGCCCTCTCCGCCGCCGTGCTGCTTCCCTTCGACCTCGCGCACTCCCGTGACGCGGGCCCGGCGTTGGCGCTGCTGCTGCTGGTTCCCCTCGGCCTCGCCGGGCTGCATCCCAAGGTGATCCGCACGGTCGTCGAGTTCGCCGAGCGGGTCTCGAAGCGATCGATTCCGATCCGGATCCCGACCTGGCGTTCCTCGGTGTTGCTGGTGCTCCGCTACGTGCCGGCATGGATCGGGATCGCCCTGGCGACCTGGTGTGTCGCGCTCGCCCTGCCCGACGTCGACGCGCCGCTGCTCCGACTGTCACTGGCGACGGTCCTGTCATGGACCGCCGGCTTCGTGACCCCGTCTCCGGGCGGTGCCGGCGTGCGCGAAGCGGTGTTCGTCGCCGTGTCCGGGTTGGCGAGCGGGCCTGCGGTCGCGGTGGCGGTCACCGCCCGGATCATCTTCGTGATCGTCGACGTCGGCGGTGCCCTCGCGGGCGCGCCGTTCACGGGGCGCAGATTGCGTCCGGCCGATTCGGTAGGCTCTCCCGCATCCGGACCGAGCCCGATCGCGGCCGACGAGGAAGGTTGACCAGTGGGTATGGCGCTGTCGGTACTGATGCCGGCCTACAACGAGCGCGACAACCTCGAGGAGTTGATCCCCGAGACGCTGACGATGCTGGACTCGATCCCCGGTCAGACCGAGTTGGTGATCGTCGACGACGGGTCGACCGACGGTACCACCGCGTTCATGGGACAGATCCACGATCCGCGCGTGCACCACGTCCGACTGCGGAGAAACGCCGGCAAGTCCGCCGCGTTGAGCGCCGGTCTCGCCCGGGTGTCGGGCGACATCGTGGTGTTGATGGACGCGGACGGCCAGGACGACCCGACCGAGGTGCCGCGTCTGGTGGAGCTGTTGGACGAACGCGATCTCGACCTGATCACCGGGTCACGGGCGCAGAACCGACACGACCGGTTCATCAAACGCAACACCTCCAAGATCTACAACCGCACCACGGCACTCGTGTCGGGCGTGAACCTGCGCGACTTCAACAGTGGCCTGAAGGTGATGCGCCACGAGCTGGCCGCATCGCTCGAGATGTACGGCGAGCTGCACCGGTACATTCCGGTGCTGGCCCACTGGAGCGGCTTCGCCGTCGGTGAGGAGCCGATCGCCCACCACGAGCGTCGGCACGGCGAGACGAAGTTCGGGCGGGCCCGGTTCTGGCGGGGTTTCCTCGACCTGATCACGGTCAAGTTCCTCACCACCTACACCTCGCGGCCGTTCCACCTGTTCGGCGGCGCCGGTATCATCATGGGGCTGGTGGGAGCGGGTCTGTTGATCTGGATGGCGGTCATCAAGGTCGCCGGTGACCCGGTCGGCAATCGGCCGGCACTGCTCATCGGGGTGTTCCTGGTGGTCGTGGCGGTGCAGATGATCTCGTTGGGCCTGATCGCGGAGTTGGTGGTGAACATGCGGAGACGCCGAAATCTCGACGCGACGATCGCGGAGGCCGAATCGTGACCACCGGTACGTCTGCATCAGCCGCGCCCATCGGGCTGGCCCCCGGTGCGCCCGAGGAGGCCGCCGGTCAGGATGCCAAGAAGTACGCATCGACGAACCCGATCGTCAGTCGTCTTCTCGACCGCTGGACCGGCCGCCTGCGGGCCACGATCGGGCCGATCCCGGCCGGCGACGTGGTCGTCGACGTCGGGGTCGGTGAGGCGCTGTGTCTCGAGCGCTTCCTGCCCACGGGGCATGCCGCGGTCGGTGTCGAGTACCGCCACGACAAGGCCGTGGTCGCGTCGTCGCGGATCGAGGGGCTGTCGCCGGTGGTCGCCGATGCGGGGATGGTGCCCGTGGCGAGCGACGCGGCCGATCTGGTGACGTGCATCGAGGTTCTGGAGCATCTGGTCACCGACGAGCCGGCCGTTGCGGAACTGGCGCGGATCTGTCGTGGGCGATGCGTGGTGTCGGTTCCCTGGGAGCCGTGGTTCCGCCTCGGAAACCTCGGACGTGGCAAGAACGTCAGACGGTTCGGGAACGATCCCGAGCACGTCCAGTTCTTCACCCCGGCACGCCTGGAGGCGCTGCTGGCCCAGTCGTTCGCCCAGGTGCGCATCGTGCGCGCGTTTCCATGGTTGATCGCCGAAGCCACCCACCCGCGGAGCCGGTGACCGCGCACGGACCCGTGGTGGTCGACGCGGTGCCGACGGTCGGGAGCATGCTCGGATGAAGCTCATCATCCAGATCCCGTGCCTGAACGAACAGGACCAGCTTCCGGCCACACTGGCCGCCCTTCCCAGGAGCCTTCCCGGGGTCGACGTGGTCGAGTGGCTGATCGTCGACGACGGATCCACCGACCGGACCGTCGAGGTCGCCCGCGCGCACGGCGTCGATCACGTCGTCCGCTTCCCTCGGAACCGAGGGCTCGCCGATGCCTTCCAGGCCGGGCTGGACGCCTCGTTGAAGCTCGGCGCGGACCTGATCGTCAACACCGACGCCGACAACCAGTACTCCGCCGGGTCGATTCCCGACCTGATCGCCCCGATCCTGGCGGGCGACGCCGACATGGTGGTCGGCGATCGTGACACGGCCAACATCGAGCACTTCTCGTCGGTGAAGAAGTTCCTCCAACGCCTCGGCAGCGGGGTCGTGCGGCGGGCGTCGGGCACGACCGTCCCCGACGCGACGTCGGGCTTCCGTGCCTACAACCGTGAAGCCGCGATCGGGTTGACCGTGGTGTCGCGCTACACCTACACCCTCGAATCGATCATCCAGGCCGGCAAGGGGTCGGTGGCGATCGACAGTGTGCCCGTGCACACGAACGCCAAGATGCGCGAATCGCGCCTGTTCGGTTCGATGAGTTCCTACGTCCGCACCAACGCCGTCGGGATCTTCCGCATCTACACCGGCTATGAGCCGCTGTTCGTGTTCAGCCTGCTCGCGCTGGTGTTGTTCGTGTGTTCGCTGCTCGCGTGGTCGCCGTTCCTGTGGGACTGGATCGTCAACGGCAACCGCGACGGCCACCTGCAGTCGGTCGTGCTCGGTGGCGTCCTGTTGGTCGCGTCGGTGCAGATGTTCGCGCTCGGGGTGATCGCCGATCTCATCGCGGCGCACCGGTCGGTGACCCAACGTGCCCTGGAACGGATCCGTCGCATCGAACTCCGCCTCGACATCGAACCGTCTCGCCTCGACCCGGATCCCGACCCGCCGTCGACGGTGGCGCGTGCCGCGCCGCTTCAGGACACCGTGACCAGGAACAGCGGGAGCACACCGACGTCGGACTGAGCGATACGGGAGTCGGGCACCAGGCGGCGGGGGACCCGGTCGATGGTGTACTCGGCGCCCATGAGCACCGGTCCGGGGACGTCGACCGCGGTGCCGCCGACCCCGACCAACCCGTCGGGCGAGGTCGACAGGATCATGAGTCGCCGACCTTCCGCGCGCCAGAGCAGTGAGAGCTCCCTGATCTCGCCAGGGGTGATCGTGTCGACGGCGCCGGCGACCGGTACGTGGCACCATGCCTGCAACGCGGTGGGGATCGTGTAGGAGAGGGCCTGACCGGGCGTCACGAGAATCGCGGTCGGTTCGCGGTGCGCGATCTCACAGATCCGATCGAAGCGCCCGGCCAACGACGCGCCGGGTGCAGAATCCGCCAGCCGTCGGGTCACCTGGACGGGAACGACGAGCATGACGATCCCGACTGCGCCGGCGCCGATAGCGGTCCACGGTGGACGCCGACGGGCCACCGTCTCCAGACCCATTCCCGCGGCGAGGAGCAGCAGGGGGATACTGACCGCGACGAATCGGCGGATCGCCCAGGGTTGATCGGGCGTGATCGTCGGGGCGATCAGATACAGGATCGTCGTCGCGAACCCGACTCCCGCCGTGGCGAGCCATGCCCGGTCGCGATCGAACAGGCCCCGGCCGGTCATCCACACCAGGCCGGCGAATCCGCCCGCGACGAGCAAGGGTCCCAGGTACCAGGTGAGCCACAGATACGAAAGGGTCTTCGCCCACGGCAGGAGACCGACGGTCGGCACGTGGTCGCTCATGGCGCGGTGGAGCCCGTCGAAGTCGGGTCGCACGTACTGCGCCCAACTCAGGAAGGCGACGACCGCGACCGCGAGCGCGCCGAACCCCCAACGCAGTGCTGCGCGCGGGGCTGCCCGGTCGGCCTCGGCCCGGAATCCGAATCGTCCGACGGCGAGGCCGACCACCGATGCGGCGACGATGCCCCCGATCATCGCAGGGAGCCGCGGACCCAGGTTCGAGTCGAAGTAGTTCCGCGAAAATGCCCAGACGTCGAACCCGCCGATCGCGGCGGTCACCACCATCGCGACGTAGGTGGCCACGTACCCGGCTGACCGTGCCGCGTGTCGCCGGCGACGCGCGAGCAGGAACTCCAGTGCGACGACGCCGGCGATCGGCATCAGCGGGATGTAGCCGTCGATTCGCGCCATGCACGTCGCGCCGAGGAGCGCGCCCGCGACCGCACCGACGCGCCAGCCGCCGCGGCGGACGAACGTGAGCGCCCACAGGCCGCTCAGCAACAACAGCAGCGCGACGGCCTCGGAGTAGGTGTCTCTGGCGACGAACACGTACGGGTACGACACGGCGAGCGCGAGCGCGCCCGCCGCCCCGCCGATCGGTTTGCCGAGTCGGACCCCGAGCGCGTAGAGCAGTACGAGCGCTGCCGACATCACCAACGCGGGAACGACGAACAGCGCCCACGGGGTGATCCAGGACGCCACCGCGAGGAACACCGCGTTCAGGTGCGCGAACTGGGCGTCCAACGAGCCGGCGTCGTTCACGGTGAATCCGATCCCCGCCTCGCGGACGCCGGGCGCGCCGTCGAAGGGCCCGGTCGGGGTTCCGATCCGGAGGTTGCCGTGGTTGCCGAGCCAGAGTCCCGTCGCGGCGTACACCCCCGGGTCGCGTTCGGCGATCAGGTGCTCACCGTGGTGTGCGCCGTTCCAGCATCCGGCGGCGATCGCGAGTGCCAGGACGCCGACGGTGAGAGCCCAGTGCGGCCGGACCGGTGGCGGGTCGGTTGCCACCGTCGGAAGCAGCCACTTCAGCGTGGCGACCGCGACGGCGAGCGTTCCGACGATCACCGTGACCGGGTGGAACCAACCGCACATCGCAAGCACCAACCCGACGACCGAGAAGCTGATGACGGTGGTGACGCCGCACCAGAGCAACGTCTGGAAGTCGAATCGGCGGCGGCGCCGGGCACGGAGGCTCTGTGGGAGGGGAATGTCGATGGCGGGTTCCTCCGCGCCGTCGACAGCCTCGTCCGCGGGGGAAGGGGACGGGGTCCGGCGAACGGATTCATCGACCCCGGCCCGCGCCGCGTCGGGCATCACCGGGGTGCCTCCGCTCCGGCGGAACCCGCGGGACCCCGCAACTCGTCGAGGAGTCGGCGCGCGGCGGTGACCGGCGACACGGTTCCCTTCGTCACCGCGTGTTCGGCGTCCGCGAGGCGGGCGGCGAGCTCGGCGTCGGTGTTGATGCGGGAGCGGATGCCTTCGGTGATCTCGGTCCACAACCACGACCGCCGCTGCTCGGCACGCTGCCGGGCGAGTTCCCCGGATTCCTGCAAGGTGCGGTGGGCGGCGTCGATCCGCTCGGCGACATCCGCGATACCGGTTCCGTCGACCGATGAGACGCCCACGGCGGTCGGGGTGATGCCCGGGTGCGGTGGGCGCAGCAGATGCAGTGCCCGCTTGTGATCGGCGACGGAATGGCGCGCGGCACCGGCGAGTTCGCCGTCGACCTTGGTGACCACCACGAGATCGGCGAGTTCCATGATGCCCCGTTTGATGCCCTGGAGTTCATCGCCGGTTCCCGGCGAGACGAGCAGGACGAACAGATCGGTCATGTCGGCGACGGCCAGCTCCGACTGGCCGACCCCGACCGTCTCCACGACGAGCAGGTCGAAGCCGGCAGCCTCACACAACAGCAACGCCTCGCGTGACCGGCGGGCGACACCGCCGAGGGTCGTCCCGGCCGGCGTGGGCCGGATGAAGGCCGCGTCGTCGCGGGCGAGCCGCTCCATACGGGTCTTGTCGCCGAGGATCGAGCCGCCCGAGCGTCGCGAACTCGGATCGACGGCGAGGACGGCGACGCGGCGGCCACGGTCGATCTGGTGCATGCCGAAGGCTTCGATGAACGTCGACTTGCCAGCGCCGGGAGCGCCACTGATGCCGATCCGCAGCGCGTTGCCGGTCGCCGGCATCACCTTCTCGACGAGCTGCTCCGCGAACAGGCGGTGATCGGGCCGCGTCGATTCGACGAGGGTGATCGCCCGCGCGAGCGCGCGACGGTCGCCCTCGAGGACGAGTCGGGCCAACTCGTCGGTTGCCTCCCCTCCTGACGTCTCGGTGGCCACGTGGGTGTCAGCCTGCGGTGCCCCGCGCGCTTCGGATGAGCCGCAGGACGTTCGCCGCGGCTTGCAGCACGTTGGTGCCGGGCCCGAACGTCGCCGCGACGCCGGCGGCCTGCAGTGCGTCGTAGTCCTTGGGCGGGATGACCCCGCCGCACACCACGAGGATGTCACCGGCGCCCAGCCCGTTCAGCTCGTCGATCAACTGCGGCACCAGGGTGGAGTGACCGGCCGCCTGTGACGACACGCCGATGACGTGCACGTCGTTGTCGACCGCGTCACGGGCCACCTCGGCGGGGGTCTGGAACAACGAGCCGACGTCGACGTCGAAGCCGAGGTCCGCGAACGCGGTGGCGATGACCTTGGCGCCACGGTCGTGGCCGTCCTGACCCATCTTGGCCACGAGCATGCGGGGGCGGCGGCCGTGGTCGGCAGCGAAGGCTTCGACCTCGCGTTGGACGGCCTGGTAGTCGTCATCGCCTTCGTATGCGGAACCGTACACCCCCGAGATGCTACGGATCTCGGCACGGTGGCGACCGAACACCTGCTCCATGGCGTCGGAGATCTCGCCGACGGTGGCCCGGGCGCGGGCGGCTTCGACGCACAGCTCGAGCAGGTTGGCGTCGCCTTCGGCACCCTTGGTGAGCGCCTCGAGCGCGGCCTGGCATGCCTGCTCGTCACGGGTTTCACGTACCTGCTGGAGGCGGGCGATCTGTGACGCGCGCACCTGGGCATTGTCGATGTCGAGCACGTCGACTTCTTCGGGTTCGGAAGGCTGGTACTTGTTCACGCCGACGACGACGTCGGTGCCCCGGTCGACGCGGGCCTGACGGCGGGCCGCGGCTTCCTCGATGCGCAGCTTGGGCATGCCCGAGGCGACCGCTGACGTCATGCCGCCGAGGGCTTCGACCTCGTCGATGATCGCCATGGCCCGGTCGGCGAGGGCCTGGGTGAGCGCTTCGACGTAGTAGCTGCCACCGAGGGGGTCGACCACGTGGGGGATCCCGGTCTCCTCGGCGAGGATCAACTGGGTGTTGCGGGCGATGCGCGCGGAATGGTCGGTGGGCAGGCCGAGGGCTTCGTCGAAGGAGTTGGTGTGCAGGCTCTGGGTGCCGCCCAGCACCGCGGCCATCGCCTCGATCGTGGTGCGGATGATGTTGTTGTGGGCGTCGGCCTCGGTGAGCGACACCCCCGAGGTCTGGCAATGCGTCCGCAGCATCGACGACTTGGGGTTGCTCGGTGCGAACTGGGCCATGAGTGTGGACCACAGCAGCCGGGCGGCCCGCAGTTTGGCGATCTCGGTGAACAGGTTCATGCCGATCGCGAAGAAGAAGCTCAGCCGCGGGGCGAACGCGTCGACGTCGAGGCCTTTGCTCAGCGCTGCCCGGACGTACTCGAGCCCGTCCGCGATCGTGAACGCGAGTTCCAGGTCGGCGGTCGCGCCGGCTTCCTGCATGTGGTAGCCCGAGATCGAGATCGAGTTGAACCGGGGCATGTTCGTGGCGGTGTAGCCGATGATGTCGGCGACGATCCGCATCGAGGGTTCTGGCGGGTAGATGTAGGTGTTGCGGACCATGAACTCCTTGAGGATGTCGTTCTG
>CAZQSU010000072.1:0-16019 GCA_964595905.1 uncultured Iamiaceae bacterium | reverse complement strand
CGCGCCGAGGCCCGTTCGAGCACGTCGCGGGCGTCGGTGAAGGCGTACTTCTGCATGCCGGCGAGATCAGCGTGACCGGGCCGCACCTGGGTCAGGGGCTTCTCGGTGTGCCCCGGCGCCGTCGACATCTCGGCGTGCCACTTGTCGGAGCGCTTCCACTCGCTGTTGCCGATCTGCACGGCGACCGGCGAGCCGAGCGTCCGACCGTGTCGCACGCCGCCGATGATCGTGACCTCATCGGCCTCGAAGCGCATACGAGGTCCCCGTCCGTAACCGAGTCGACGGCGTGCCAGCTCGGTCTGGAAGTCGTCGACGGTGACCTCGAGGCCCGCGGGCAGCCCTTCGACGGTGACGCAGAGCGCCTGCCCATGGGACTCGCCGGCGGTGAGGAAGCGGAGCACGTCGGGAGAATCTACCGGTTCGCCCCGTTCGATCAGAGATTCCGGGTGAGCTGTTCGGACATGAGCATCGCCAGCACACACCCCCCGGCCAGCCACGGGCCGAAGGGGAAGCCTCGTTTGCGGTCGCGCGTGACGATCAGCGTGCCGATGCCGACGATCGATCCGCCGATTCCGGCGAACATCAGCCCGTAGAGGATCAGGACGGGCGACAGCCAGCCGAGGTACAGCCCGAGCACGCGGGCCAGCTTCACGTCGCCGTAACCCATGCCACGGGGATACACGAACCACATCGCCCCCAGCAGCAGCCAGTAGCCCACGCCCCCGATCGCGGCCCACATGAGGTCCTCGGGCCGGTGCTGGACCAACGAGATGACGACGATCAGCGGGATCGAGCCGATCAACAGGGGCAGGTTGACCCGGTCGGGGAGCCGGAACGTGCGCAGGTCGATCACCGACAGTGCCAACAGCCCCGAGAAGAACGGGAGCATCACCACCAACTCGAGCGAGGTGCCGAAACGGACCGCGGCGATCATCCACAGCAGTGCGTTCGCGACCTCGACGAGCGGCTGCCACCAGCCGATGCGCGCCCCGCAGCGGCCGCAGGTTCCGTCCATCACGAACGTACCGGCGACCGGGAGGAGGGTCCCGGCCGAAGGGGCACGTTCACAGGTGACGCAGCGTGTCCACGGGGGGGCGAACGATCGCCGGCCCGGCGCGCGCACGATCAGCACGTTCACGAAGACACCGACGAAGAGCCCGGCGACGCCGCAGCCGAGCACGAGCGCGACGTCGGACATGGTCGGCGATGTTACGGGGTGGAGCGTTCAGGAACGGCCACGCGGGCCCGGAGCGGTCAGCTACGGACCGAACCGAGGAACCGCCGCAGGAGGTCGCGGTCGATCGCCCCGTCGGGCAGTTCGTCGAGGAGCTGATCGACGTCGGTCGCATCGCCGACATCCGCGGCTCGCTCGATCAGGTCACGCTGTTCGGGCGGCAGGCCGTCGATCTGCTCTTCGAGACGGGCCGCTTCGTCGGGCGCCAGCGCGTCGTCGGCGAGCCGCTCGGAGCCTCCGGGCAGTGGCTCGGGGAGGTCTGCGGCGGTGCCGTCGACCGGGTCGAACAGGTCGGCGCTGTCGGTTTCGTCATCGAGCGACGGCAATGCGGCGGAGTCGCCGGTGCCTCTGGTCGGCAGCTCCGGCGCGGCCGTGCCGTGGTCCGTGGCGACCGTGGCATCGCCGACCTCGGCGAGTCCGTCGTCGACCAGCCCCCTGGTCGCCCTCAGCACGGGCAGCTCCTTGAGGCCGAGACGATCGCCGAGTTCCCGCACGGTCGATCCGCTGCCGATCGTGACGATCAGCTTCCACCGGTCACGGTCGATCGTCGTGGTGTCGTCGGGCAGGTCCTCGACGAGGGTCACCCCGACGTCGAGGGACGGGACGACCGTGGACAGGTCCTGCCATTCGGCATGTGCGGACTCGGCGTCGGTGATGACGGCTTCGACGTCGACGGGAGCAGAAGACTCGGTGGCCGCGGTGTCCTGATCGAAGAGGAACGATCCGCCGTCGAGACGCAGGAGCTCGAAGAGCACCTCGTGGGATTCGTCGGTGTCCGCCAGGGTCGTGTCGCCACCGACGACCGCCCCGTCGATGAGCGACAGGCTGCCGTTGCCCTGGTCGCCCTGGACCAGCAGCTGGCCGGACTTCTTCGTCGTCGCCAACAGGCGGAGGACGTCTGGAAGGGCGAAGGTGTCGAGTGTTCCTTGCAGTGCCACGGTGTGCTCCCTGACGAGTCTCGGATGACGAATCTGAACGATCGGGTCTCTATCGGCACCGTCCAGCGCCCTTCAAGGATCCGGATCCGCGATGGGAACATCGACCTATCGGGCCGATTCCTCCACGAGTTCGGCCAGCCGTTCGGCGGGTGCTCCCTGCGCGATCTCCGGCTTCGGGGTCGGCTCCGCCCCCCATTCCGCGAGGCCGTATCTGGTCCAGACCTCGGTCAACCATTCCGGCGGGTCCGGGTGGTACACCCAGGCGGGCAACCCCGCGGCGGCGGCCTCGAGGACGGCCGTCGACCACATGCTGACCACCGGCGCGCCGATCTCGACCAACGGCCGGTCCGTCGGGGCGAAGCCGATCCCGAGCTGCTTCCACACCAGATGGGTGAGACGCGACTGGAAGTCGACCTCACGCGGGTGCGGCCGGTAGTGGGCGCCGGTCGCCCGACAGAAGGTGCGGGCGACCCGTTCGATCTCCCAGCGGGGCAGCTCGGTGCCGTGCAGTGCGCCGCAGTAGACCGGTGTGGCGTCGACGGGAACCGGCGGAGGCGGGTCGGCGAGCGCGCGGCGCAACAGCTCGCTGCCGACCACGCGGACCTCGACATCGGCGCGCCCACTGCGCCAGAAGGCGCCGTCGACGTCCGACCAGGCCGCGAGCGTCACGCCGGACGGCAACGGCGCGACCTGAGGTAGGAGCATGCCGTGTTGGACGACGATCGAGGATGCTCTCCTCCGGCGCGCGAAATCGTGGACGAACGCGCCGGCCGGACCGTGGGCTCCAGCCGAGAGCACCACGGCGACGTCGGGAACCGCGGCGGCCAGGTCCTCGAGAGCCACCACGGACCGGTCGGGGACGGACCCGTCGGTGAGGTCGGGGTCTGAACGGTCGATCGCGAACGGCGCCAGGACGGCGATGCGCTCGATGTCGAGGTGGTCGACGATGCCGAGCACCGCCGCCCGACACGACAGCGTCGTCGAGTCGAAGGCCACCAGCACGTCGGGGTCGTCACCGAAGACCCGCAGCGTCATCGCCGGGGGACCGTCGGCACCGCGCAGTCGCGCCCTGATCCGTCGCAATCGGCTGAAGGACTGGCGACGCGCCTCGTCTCGTCGGTAGGCGTCGAGGTCGACCGGATGGATCAGTCCCACAGCTCCTCCAGATCACGGGCACGGTGGGTGAACGTGTGCTCGGCGAGGGTCCTCGCCCGGGCGGCGACCCGGATCCGTGACGCCCACAGGGGTTCGCGGCGGGCCCGTTCGACCAGATGGGCGATCTCCGGGACCGAACCGAACGGGAGGATCTCGGTACCCGGTTCGTAGTGCATCGCCACGTCCGCGCGGTCGACGAACTGCAACGCACCCACCCCACACGCCTCGAAGGTCCGCATGGTGAAGCCGTCCTGGTCGCCGTGGACGTTCAGCGCTGCGATCGCCCCGGCCATCATGCCTGCACCGACACCCCGCGACACCGACGGCGACGACCTGACGTCGGGGCGGTGCCAGCTCCAGGTGCGGAGCCGGTCAACGGTGCGGTGCGACCAGTCGTTGCCCACCGCACGCACCGGGACACCGGCCCGTCGCAACGCGTCCAACAGTTCGGCGCGGACCGGGTACCGCGCACCGATGAACACGACGTCGCCGGAGGGAATGCGGGCGTGGACGAACGTCGGGTCGAACGCCAGCGGAACGTGTCGGGCGCGGAGACCGGCCCGGGTCATCGCGGCGACGTCGTCGGGCGAGTAGCTGGCCACCGGGCCGATGGCACCCAGTCGCGCCACGTCGTGACGGGTCCGTCGCAGCTCGTCGTACAACCAGATCACCCGGGCCGCTCCGACGTGGTCCACGTCGTCCCAGAACGCATCGGCGAGCAGGTCGCCCTTCACGACGACCACGACCTCGGGCCGCGACGCACGCAGCGCACGGCGGGCGCCTTCGGTGGCCGTACGCACGAAGCGCGCGGTACCCGTCCCGGCGCGGATCTGGTCCAGGCCCTCGTACACGACCTTGTTGCGGACCCGCACCAGCGGACTCGAGTGTTCGTCGTAACAGTGCACGACCACCCGGTGACCGTTGGCCTCGAAACCCCGGGCGATCGACCGCCAGTAATCGTGGAACACCGGAGAGACGAGCAGCACACGGCGCCCTGGACTCACGTGGCGAGTCCCCGTTCGGCAAGTGCGTCGAGTGCGTCGTCCCACGCCCGCGAGTCGGCCCCCGGCGCGTCCCAGCCGTCCCGGATGAACGCCGCCACCGCGTCGGCGACCGGCACCGCCGGTTCGGGAAGGCCGAGGGCACGCAGACGCGTCAGGTCGGCACACGCATGCTCGATGTCGCCGGCACGGTGCACGTCGACGTGTTCGATCGTGCCGTCGACGGGCGCGCCGGCGATGGCGTGCCCGGCCAGTTCGACGAGCGTCGTCCGCGCCCCGGAGCCGCAGTTGACGACCAGCGGGTCGGGGCCACTCGGCGGATCGGCGAGCAGCGCCTCGACGACGCGGGTGACATCGGAGACGTCGACGAAGTCGCGGGTGGCCGAGCCGTTTCCGTACACCTGGACGGGCCGCCCTTCCTTGAGCCTCGCGAGGAATGCCGCGAGCACGCCGGTGTAGGGATTGTGGAGCGCCTGCCCCGAGCCGATCACGTTCTGGGGTCGCACGATCATCATCGGCGTCCCGGCACCGGCGACTGCGGCCACGAACTGCTCACCGGCGACCTTCGTCTCGCCGTACACCGAGACCGGCGCCGCGGGATCGTCTTCCCGCGATGCGACCGGGTGCGCGGCGCCACAACAGGTCCCGTCGGCCACGTCCGTGTGCACGTCACACGCGTAACGGCCTTCGCCGTAGACCGCCCTTGAGCTGAAGAAGACCAGTGGGACGTGCCGCTGCGCGCACCATGCCGCGACCCTGCGGGTGCCCTCGACGTTGACCCGGCGGTAGCGGTCGGCCTCGTACATCGACTGGCCCACCCCGGTCTCCGCGGCCAGGTGGACGACCGCGTCGACGTCGTCGAGTCCGTCGAGGGCGTCGTCGGCGAGGATGTCGGATTCGATCAGGTCACCGACGAGGCGCCGACGGGACTCGTCGGGGTCCCGGTGGACCTGTGGCGAGAGGTTGTCGAGGTTGGTGACCTGCCAGCCCGCGGCGTCGAGCCGTCTGGCGAGGTGGGAACCGATGAAGCCGGCCCCTCCGGTGACCAGCACCCGGCTCATGACGCGCCCTTGCCGAGTGGACGTGCCGGAATGCCGCCGACCGCGACTCCCGGTTCGACGTCGTGGGTCACCACCGCGGCCGCGGCGACCGTGGCGCCGTCGCCGATCGTCACGCCGCCGACGATCGTCACGCGGTCGCCCACGAACACGTTGTCGCCGATCGTGATCGGCCCTGAGCCGGTGAACCCGCTCCGGTCGCCGCCGGTGTGCTCGGCGGAGGTGATCGTCGTCCAGACGCCGAACAACGAATGGTCTCCGATCCGCACCGGGTCGACCGAGTGGATGTGCACCCCGTGGGTGAGGTTGACGCCGTCGCCGAGCGTGATCGAACCGCCCTCCTCGCACTGCAACCACACGTCTGCGTAGATGGCGCAGTCGGATCCGATGCGGATCCGGTCGACACCGCGCAGCATGCGGGGCGACACGATCACGCTGCGCGGCCCGAACTCGGCGAAGGTGGGCCGGAACATCACCGCGGTGATCACCCGCCAGTACCGCCACCGCAGCCCCGGCATCGATTCGACGATCCGCTGGCGGAGCTTCATCGTTCTCGGGTCCGGGCGTGCGCGGGCATCGTCGAATCGTAGGTCAGCGACGCGGATGCAGCGGCGGCCATGGCGGCGACCGGAGCGACCTCTCCGGTCCATCTGGTGAAGGCGTGCGCGGCCTGGTGGACGAGCATGCCCAGACCCGTGACCGCATGCACCCCGCGTGCGCGCGCCGCGGCCACCACCGGCGTGACCGCGGGAAGGTAGACCATGTCGAAGAGCACCTGCCCGGGGTCGAGGAGGCCGGGGTCGAAGGGCATCTCCGGGGCGCCGTCGAGCCCCATGCCCATCGGTGTGGCGTTCACGACGAGCTCCGCGGCCGCGACGTCGGCGACCGTGCCGACCCGGCCCCGGCCACCGATCAGCGCCACCGCCGCCTCGGCCCGTTCGACCGTCCGGTTCACCACGACCACCTCGTGAGCGCCGGCATCGGCCAGCGCGACGATCGCGGCCCGCGCCGCTCCCCCGGCGCCGACGACGACGCACCGGGCGCCCTCGGGTTCGCATCGCTCATCGAGTCGCAACGTGTCGATCAAGCCGTCACCGTCGGTCGAGTGGCCGACCAGTCGCGACCCGTCTCTGACCACGCAGTTGACCGCGCCGAGGCGTTCGGCCACCGCCGACAGCGCGTCGAGGTGGCCGGTGACCGCCGCCTTGTGCGGCATCGTGACGCTCAGGCCCCACAACGGGAGGTCCCGCATCGCCCGGATCGCGCCGCCGACGGCGCCCTCGGGCACCTCGAACGCGGCGAAGACCCAGTCGGCGCCGGTGTGCTGGAACGCCGTGTTCAACAACGCGGGCGACAGCGAGTGCCGTACCGGGTCGCCGATCACCGCGGCAACTCTGGTGGTGGCGCTCGGAAGGGTACCGACCACGGTCACGGGGCGCCGCACCCGAGTCCGGCGTCGTGACACGCCTGCTTCGCCCGGGCGAACACCTCGGGCGAAGCCGTGAAGACGTGCTGCGGACGGCCCTGCGAGTCGTTCTCGACCGACCGCACGTACCACATCCAGTCACCGGTGGCCGGGTGGGCCGCCGCGTCGAGCGCGAACTGACCCGGCGCACCGATCGGCGTGGGTGGCAGGCCCGGCCGCCGACGGGTGTTGTAGTCCGATGTCGACTCGAAGTCGACCGGGTCGCCGGTCTCGATCGACTCGTACCGGCTGGTCGCGTCGATGCCGAGCGGCTCACCGGCCGCGAGCCGGTTGTAGATCACGCGGGCGATCTTGGGCGCCTCGTCGGGGTTGCCCGCCTCGGCCTGCACCAGCGACGCGACGGTCACGATCTGGTAGTCGCTCAGGCCGAGTCCGGCCACGTCGGCGTCGACGTCGAGCTTCTGCACCCGTTGGGTCATCGCATCGGCCATCTGCTGGAGCACGTCGGTGACCGAGTCGTCCGCGGTGACCGAGTACGTCGCGGGAAACAGCAGTCCCTCGAAATCGTGGCTGCCCTCCGGCAACAGCGATGAGCGCACGTCACCCTCGTCGAGCGCCCGGTGGACGTCCGCGACCGAGAACCTCGGGATCGCCTCGTGGATCCGATGGGAGATCTGACGCAGCCGGAACCCCTCGGGAACGACGAACTTGGTGATCCGTGGCCCGAGGGCGCCTTCGTCGAGGGTCGCGAGCGCCGAGTCGGCGGACGAATTGCGTGCGAACCGGTAGCGACCCGCCTCGAAGGGGCCGGCGCCGGTGAACCGGGCGTGCCAGGTGAACGCGGTGGCATTGCGGATCACCCCCGCGTCGGCGAGCAGGTTCGCGATGTCGGCGGTGCTCGACCCGGCCGGGATCTGCACCTCGACCATTCGGTGCGAACCGCTCCCGACCCCGAGTTGGGTGCGGTACCAGCCGAAGGACGCGACGGCGCCGACCACCAGGATCACGAACGTGGTGCCGAGGCCGGCGACGATGCGACGGCGACGACGTGCCCGTCGACCGTGGGCGCTCATGCGCCGCGGCCCTGACGCGCGTCGAGCCAACTCTGCAGGATGACCGAGGCGGCGACGGCGTCGACGACCTTGCGGCTGCGGCGTGTGTCGAGCCCGCCCCGGTGCAACGCCGCCTGGGCGGTCACCGTCGAGAAACGCTCGTCGTGCAGTTCGACGGGAACGCCGACGGCGCGTTCGAGTTCGGCGGCCAGGGCACGCGCGGCCTGCGCCGCGGGCCCGTCGGCGCCGTCCAGCCCCCGCGGCAGCCCCATGACGATCAGCTCGGCGTCCCATTCGGCGACACAGGCGCGGAGCCGCACCTCGAGGGCCGGGCCCTCACGGCGTGGCCACACCTCGTACGGCGTCGCCACGCCGGTGGTGGTGTGACCGATCGCCACACCGACCCGCTTCGTCCCCGGATCGATGCCCACGACATGGAACGACGGGGTCGTCAGGACGTCCCCAGCAGTCGCGTCCGAGCGGCGTCCAGGGTGGCGTCGACACGGCCGACATCGCGCCCCCCTGCCATGGCCAATCGGGCGTTCTTGGTGTTGCCGCCCCCGCCGAGCGTCGACGACAACTCGCCGACGAGTTCGCCGGCGTGGCGCCCCGACTCCTCTTCGGTGGCGACGACGAGCGCCGCTCCACCGGTGTCGGTCGCGCCGCCGAGGACGACACCGACGACGCCGGGGACGTCGCGGACCGCGACCGCGACCGCCTTGAGATCGTCACGGGTCAACCCGTCGACCCTGGCGACCACGATGCCGTCGACGGCGTCGCCGGCAAGGTCGCGTGCCCGCGCGACGGCGAGCTCACGGTGCAGCGCCGCGAGCTCCGCGCGAGCGGCCTCGAGTTCGTCGTGACGCTTGTCGATGCCCGAGACCAGGTCGCGCGCGGGCACGCCGAGTTTCTCGGCCGCCGTGGCGAGCAGTCGCTCGTCGTCGCGCACCAGGGCCAGCGATCCGAGGCCCGTGGTCGCCTCGATGCGTCGCAGATTCGAGCCGATCGACGTCTCGGAGACGATCTTGACGAGCCCGATGTCGCCGAGCGCCCCCACGTGCGTCCCGCCGCACAGCTCGACCGAGTGACGACCCGCTTCGAGCACGCGGACGACGTCGCCGTACTTCTCTCCGAAGAACGCGATCGCTCCCATCGCCAGCGCGTGTTCCTTCGTGGTCTCGAAGTGACGGGCCGGTGCGTTGTCGAGGACCTCGGCGTTCGCGAGGTCTTCGACGGCGCGGATCTCGTCGTCGGTCATCGCCTCGAAGTGACTGAAATCGAAGCGCAGCCGGTCGGGCGCCACGAGCGAGCCCTGCTGCTTCACGTGGTCGCCGAGCACCTCCCGGAGCGCCCAGTGCAACAGGTGCGTCGCGGTGTGGTTGCGACGGATCGCGTCGCGCCGCGCCCCGTCGATCGACGCGACCGCGTCCTGGCCGGGGGTGATGCTGCCCGTCGTGATCCGAGCGAGGTGCCGGTGCAGACCGGGAAGCGCATAGGTGGTGTCGAGGACGTCGGCTCGACCCGTGTCGGTCGTGATCGTGCCGGTGTCACCGACCTGGCCGCCCGCTTCGGCATAGAAGGGAGTGCGGTCGAGCACGATCTCGACGTCGTCGCCCCGGCCCTCGGCAGGCACGACCGCGAGCACCTTCGCCTTCGAGACGTCCTCGGCCCGTCCGGTGAACTCGGTGGTGCCGTGTTCGGCCAACACGTCGGCGAACGCCTCGGCCGACGCGCCCGTGGCGACGCCACTGGACTTCGCCGCGGCCTTCGCGCGACGGCGCTGTTCGGCCATCTCGGCCGCGAAGCCCTCGAGGTCGACCCCGTGGCCACGCTCGCCTGCGATCTCGCTCGTGACCTCGAGGGGAAACCCGTAGGTGTCGTGCAGCTGGAACGCCACGTGCCCGGGCACCACCGCCGCGTCGGGCAGGCGGCCCAACTCGGCGTCGAGGATGCCCATGCCGGTCGTCAGGGTGCGCCGGAACTGGTCCTCTTCGCGTCCGAGCACGCCCACGATCACCTCGAGGTTGGCCACGACCTCGGGATAGGCCGATCCCATGACCTCGGCGACCCGACGCGCGAGCGGCGCGGCGATCTGGCCCTCGACCCCGAGCAGGTACGCGAAGCGGATCGCCCGACGGATGATGCGGCGCAACACGTAGCCGCGCTCCTCGTTGGAGGGGATGACCCCGTCCGCGACGAGGAACGTCATGGTGCGTGCGTGATCGGCCAGCAGGCGGAGCGCCACGTCGGCGTCCCGGTCGTCGCCCAGCTTCCGTCCGGTCAGGTGCTCCGCGGACACGACCAGCTCGGACAGCGTGTCGGCCGAATAGAGCCACGGGCTGCCCTGGAGCACGGCCAGGATCCGCTCGAGCCCGGCGCCCGTGTCGATGTTCTTCGTGGCGAGGTCGCTGAGCGACCCGTCGGGGTGACGGAAGTGCTGCTGGAACACCAGGTTCCACAACTCGGGATAGCGGTCCTCGGCTTCGGGGTTCGCCGGGCCGCCGTCAGGGCCGAGGTCCGGTCCGTAGTCCCAGAAGATCTCCGACGACGGCCCGCACGGGCCGGTCTCCCCCATCTCCCAGAAGTTGTCGGCGTCGAGCCGTTGGATCCGCTCCCCCGGAAAACCCACCGTGTCGCGCCAGATCGCCTCGGCGGCGTCGTCGCTGACGTGCACCGTCACCCACATGCGGTCTCCGTCGAGACCGAGCGTGCCGGTGAGGAACTCCCACGCCCACCGGATCGCGTCCTCCTTGAAGTAGTCGCCGAACGCGAAGTTGCCGAGCATCTCGAAGAAACTCAGATGGCGCGGCGAACGTCCGACCGCGTCGAGGTCGTTGTGCTTGCCTCCCGCGCGTACGCACTTCTGGACCGACACCGCTCTCGGCGGCGTCCACGGGACGGCCTCCTCACCGAGAAAATACGGGACGAACGGCATCATGCCCGAGTTCGTGAACATCGGGGCGGACGGGTGCAGCGGGATCAACCCGGCCGAGGGCACCTCGGTGTGCGCGTGCGCGCGGAAATGCTCGACGAAGGCGCGTCGCAACTCGTTCGCGTTCGAAACGGTGGTCATGGCGTCACGTCCCACATGGCGTCGCGCGAGCCTACCGAGTCGAGGTCGGCGCCGTTGATCCGATTCCGGAGGTGCGCGCCTCCCCCGTCCGGGCCGGGCGCCGGGAAGGGTCGTGGGATGCTTCGAGTTCGCGTGCCACCCGTTGCATCTCCCGACGCCCGTCGGCGACCGCCGACCGGACGCGGTCGGCTCCGCGACCCGCCGCTTCGACCGCCGTGTGAGCGAGCGCATCGGGTTCGAGTCGGGCCCGCCGCTCGGCGACCTCCCGTTCGATGCGTCGCAGACCCGCCACACCGGCGGCCGCTCCGGCTGCGAACCAGATCACCCGTTTGAACACGTTCGCCTCACTCAACCGGCCTTCGTGCCGCGCATGCGACGGGCCGCCCGCGACGTTCCCTTGGCGAGCGCGACCGTCTTGATCACCGGCTTCCCGACGGTGAAGTAACCCACCTTGGCGACGCCGTCGACGGTCGCGGCCAGGGCCTCGGCGGATCCGACCAGGTCGTCGACCCGCTCCAGGTCGGCCCGGGCGACGTCGACGGTCTCGTGCAACTCGGCGAGTACCTCGTCTGAGCGTACGCGGAACTCGGCCAACTCGTCGCGCAGCACGCGCACGGTACGCACCAGCGAGGCCGTCACCAACGAGATCGCCACCGCGGCGGCGAGACTCACGCCGACGGCGACGAGGACGGCGACGTCCTGTGCGGACAACTCGGCGACGATCATGCCGGGGGGTTCCTGCGTCTGGACAACTGCTCGGCCACTCCTGGTTCGGCGCCGTGGGTCGACGGTTCGTAATAGATGCGACCCACCACGGCATCGGGCACGTACTGCTGGTCGGACCAGCCGCGGGGGTCATCGTGAGGATACTCGTAGCCTGCCCCGTGCCCGAGGGAGGCGGCACCCGCGTAGTGCGCGTCGCGCAGGTGCACGGGCACCTCGCCGGTCACGCCGCGGCGCACGTCGGCCCGGGCACGCAGCATCGCGACGGTCGTGGCATTCGACTTGGGCGCGCAGGCCAGGTGGATGACGGCCTGGGCGAGGTTGAGCTGCGCTTCGGGAAGCCCCACGAACTCGAGCGCCCGGGCGGCCGCGGTGGCGACGACCAGGCTCATCGGGTCGGCCAGCCCGATGTCCTCGGACGCGAGGATCACCAACCGTCGTGCGATGAAGCGGGGATCCTCGCCGGCTTCGAGCATCGTCGCCAACCAGTACACCCCCGCGTCGGGGTCGCTGCCCCGGATCGACTTGATGAACGCGCTGATGACGTCGTAGTGGTCGTCCCGTCCGTAGCGCACCGCCCGGGCGCCGAGCGCGGCCTCGGCATCGGCGAGGGTCACCTCGGCCGGGCCGCCCTCACGCGCCGCGCGCCGGCTCGCGACGGCGGCCGCGACCTCGAGCGAGGTGAGCAGGTGCCGCCCGTCTCCCGCGGCGAGGGTCACCAGGTGCTTCGCCGCCTCGTCGACGACGGTGACTCCTTCGGCGACCGCGCCCCGATCGAGGAGCTCGGCGAGTGCGGCATCGTCGAGCGGTTCGAGCCGGAACAGGGTCGACCGACTCATCAGCGGTGGATTGACCTCGAAGTGCGGGTTCTCGGTCGTCGCACCGATCAACACGATCAGCCCCGATTCCACCGCGGGCAACAGGGCGTCCTGCTGGGATTTGGTGAACCGGTGCACCTCGTCGAGGAACAGGATCGTGCCCTGGGAGCGTTCACCGAGGCGTTCACCCGCCCGGGCGAGCACGGCGCGCACGTCCGCGACGCTCGCCGACACCGCGGACAGTGACTCGAACGCCTTCGCGGTCGAACGCGCGATGAGGCGGGCGATCGTCGTCTTTCCCGTGCCCGCGGGACCCCACAGGATCACCGAGGTCAACCGGTCCGATTCGATCAGGTTGCGCAGGACCCCTTCGGCGCCGAGCAGGTCATCCTGACCGACGACGTCGTCGAGGCGGACGGGCCGCAGCCGTTCGGCCAACGGCGCCCGTCGGGCCAGTGCGTCGTCGCGCGCCGCGGCGAACAGATCGTCCCCGGAAGCCACACGCCCGAGGCTACCGGCCGTGCGTCACCGGGGCCCGGTCACTTCAGGAAGAGCAGTTCGATCTCGTCGCGTACGTCGGGGGTGAGCCGGTCGAGCGCCTCGAGCGCTCCCAGGTTCTCGGTGACCTGGTCGACCCGACTGGCGCCCAGGATCACCGAGGTGACCCGCGGGTTCGACGCGCACCAGGCGATCGCCAGTTGGGCGGTGGTGACCTCGAGCCGCTCGGCGATCCGGGCCAACTCGCGGACCGTCGCGTTGCGCTTCTCGTTGGTCAACAGCTTGGCGAGCCACTCGTAACCCGGCAGGGTCGCGCGACTGCCTTCGGGGATTCCGTCGACGTACTTGCCACTGAGCAACCCCGAGGCGAGGGGGCTCCAGGTCGTCAGGCCGAGCCCGTTCGCCGAGTCGTAGATGCGTGCGTAGTCGGTCTCGACCTTGCGCCGCTCGAACAGGTTGTACTGGGGCTGTTCGACCACCGGAGGGTGCAGATGGTGACGCTCGGCGACCGCGATCGCCTCCGCGATCTCCGCTCCGGACCACTCGGACGTGCCCCAGTAGTGGACCTTGCCCGCGGCGATCATGTCGGAGAACGCCCACACGGTCTCGACGATCGGCGTCTCCGGGTCGGGCCGGTGGCAGTAGCACAGATCGACGAAGTCGAGTCCGAGGCGCTCCAGTGAGCCGTCGATCGCCTGCATCAGGTACTTGCGGTTCAGGGTGTTGCGCATGTTCGGGTCGTCGTGCAGGCCCCAGTACAGCTTGGTGGAGACCACGTAGCTGTGGCGCGGCCAGCCCAACTCGGCGATGGCGGCACCCATGATGCGTTCGGACTCGCCACCGCCGTAGGCCTCGGCGTTGTCGAAGAAGTTCACCCCGCCCCCTTTCGCCGCGGCGAGGCACTCCACGGCGAGGCCGGTGTCGACCTGCGTACCGAAGGTGACCCACGAGCCGAACGACAGGGCACTCAACTTCAGCCCGGTGTGACCCATGCGGTTGTAGGGCATACTTGCCATGGCGCTGCTCCTTCTCGGGTCGTCCGAGATCACGGGAGGGTGTGATCGTTCCCGACGCGGAACCCAACGGTATCGAATACCCGGAGGTTCGCCGTGACGCCGAAACCGATCGACCCGACCGTCCCCCGCGCGTGGGCCGTGGTCTTCTGTGTCGTCCTGGTCACGATCGTGACGACGCTCGTGGTCTCCGGCCCCGGATCCGGGCCCGACGGCGACGTCGCGGTGCGACCCCGCTGGGCGGCGCTGGTCACGCCGGCGACGGCGCGCGCCCGCCTCGCGCGGCTCGCCACGGTGGAACCGGCCTGGGAGGTCGCGTACGACCGCGTCCGGGACTTCTCGACGGCGTGGGCCGACGTGGACCACAACGGCTGCGACACCCGCGACGACATCCTGCGGCGCGACCTGCGCGCGATCCGCACCCGCCCGGGTACCGGCGGCTGCGTCGTGGTCGCCGGCTCGCTCGTCGACCCCTACACCGGTGAGACGTTGTCGTTCTCCAAGTCCGACGCGAGCGCCGTCCAGATCGACCACGTCGTCCCGCTGCACGCTGCGTGGATTCTCGGCGCCTGGCGGTGGCCGCCCGCTCGGCGGCTCGCGTTCGCCAACGATCCACGCAATCTGGTCGCCGTCGACGGCCCGTCGAATCAGGAAAAGGGCGATCGGCTGGCCGACCGGTGGCTTCCGGAGAACGAGCGCATCCACTGCGTCTATGCCATCGACACGGTCGTCGTCCATGCGGCGTACCGACTCGGGGTGACGCGGGCGGAGCGTCGCGCACTCGAGCACCTGCTCGCCTCGTGTGGTCGACCGGGCCGCGCCGAGTCGACCGACCACGACGAGTCGACTGCTCCATTCCCCCGACGACCTGCCGACCTGCAACACTCGTCCGCCGACGGTAAACCAGACGACAAGGGGAGTCATGAACACCGATGACACGCAGCCGCAGCGACGTACCTCGATCCGCACCAAGTTGCTGGTCGCGCTCGCTGTTCCGGTCCTCGTCGTCGCGGTCATCACCGGCTTCCAGGCGAACCATGCGCGGAAACAGCTCGATCAGACCAAGCGGGACGTGGCGGTCGCCCTCATCGCGGGTGGACCGTCGGCGTACGTCACCGCGCTGATGAACGAGCGGAACATCTCGGCACTGGAGCTGATCGGACTCGCCGGCGCGATCGATCTGGGCAACACCAAGAGTGTCCCGCAGTCGCGGTCGGTCACCGACGAGACCGAGGTCGGGTTCCACGACCAACTCGACGAAGCCGGAGATGATGCCGAGGCGTTGTACGAGAAGACGTTCGAACATGCGACCAAGCGGCTCGGCGATGTCCGCAAGTCGGTGGACAGCTTCCCCCGCGGCCAGCGTTCCATGGGCAACCAGGACGCGGCGAAGCGGGCCAACGACGTGTACCAGGCCTACACCGAGCTCATCACCAGCTTCCACGACGCGAGTGCCGAAGCGGTCGCGACGATCGACGACGCGATGCTGCACTCGAGCGCCGACGCCATCGCCCAGGTATCGCTCGGTTCGGATCTGAGTTCACGGTTGTCCAGGAACATCGCCCTCCCCCTCATCGGCGGAACGGCGTCGGCCGCAGAGCAGGAGCAGTGGAGGGTCGATGCCCTCAAGGATCTGCGAAGTCACGAGATCGCCCAGAGCCGGGCGGTCGCGGATCTCGCGCACAGCCCCCGACAGCAGAAGGTCGTCGCCGAGTTCACGGCCCAACCGTCGATGAAGAAGTTCGCCGACGAAGTCGAGTACTTCGGTCTGCACGGCGAGGTCCGTGGAGGCGACGGGGCGATCCCGACGGTGATCGGTTACGCCAGCGATCAGTCGCGCCCGGACACCAACGACGCCACCAACGCGGCGACGGCGAGTCTGACCGCGCGTGGCGACCACCTCGTGTCCGCGGCGAAGAACAGCCGCAACCTGTACCTGGCGGTGTTCCTGCTCGCCACCGCGCTGTCGATCGCGCTGGCGCTGGTGATCGCCCGGTCGATCGCGCGGCCCCTGCTGTCGATCGCCACCC
>CAZQSU010000071.1:15172-16063 GCA_964595905.1 uncultured Iamiaceae bacterium | reverse complement strand
CGGTGTAGGGGTAGTAGCGGCTGTACCAGTAGCCGAACGCGTAGCGCGGCGGCAGGGGCTGGGGTCCGAACAGCTGCGCTCCGGCCGAAAGCGCGGCCTTGTGGTCGTTGCCGTACGCGAATAGGTACAGGTCCCGTCGCTCGCCGGTGGCGCGGGGTACGGCGCGTGGTCGGGCGGCGGCGCTGCGGCCCGGTCGGGACTCCACGAGCACCCCCGTGGAGTCGTCGACCACGACCCAACCGTCACGCGACACCAACCCCGGCTCCAGCGGCTGTTCGTCCCAGGCGTTGACGACGCCCGTGGCGGGATCGAAGTCGACGAAGCGCGGGGTCGTGTTGCCCTTCCATCCGTCGAGGGTGCGGACGGTGCCGCCCAGGTTGCCCCGGTCTCGTTTCCCGTGGCGCCAGGTGACGGTGCCGTCGCGGGTGGCGATGACAGCGGACAGCGAGCGGGAGGTGAAGGGCCGGGTGCAGTCGGCGCACGTCACGCGCACCGCGCCGGTGTCGACGACGAGCGCCATGCCCTCGGTGCGGGCGGTGAACCGGGCCGGTTCGAAGCGACGGTTCACCACGTCGAGCGTGGGTCGGTCCTCGAAGGCGGCGTCGTCCGCGTACTCGATGCGCACCAGACGGTCGGTGAGCACACTCACCCGCACGTTGTGGTGGGTGGCGGTCTGGTCGGGAAGGGCGGTGGGATCGGTCACGATCCTCGCCACCGTAGGCCGAACGGCTGCGGTACGGTCGCACTGCCCGGCGGGTCGGCTCGGCGATTCGGGCGTCGGGTTCGGACCGACTCGCGCACGATGGCCGGCGATCCGATCCGAAAATTGGGAGGGTTCCCACGTTGATCGTGGGTTTCCTCCCAGAGTTTGGTTGGGGGCTGGGGGCTGGC
>CAZQSU010000071.1:0-15162 GCA_964595905.1 uncultured Iamiaceae bacterium | reverse complement strand
TTTTGGGGGGGGGGGGGGGGGGGGGGGGGGGGGGGGGGGGGGGGCGGGGCAGGGGGTCAGGATTCGCCGCGCCAACGGGCACGCAGATGCGCCGTGGCGGCCTTGGGTTGTCGGTCGCGGGTGAACACGCCCTTGCGGTTGCCGCCCACCCGCATGATGCCCGACGAGGTGGCGAAGTCGGCGAAGTTCCAGATGTGCTCGCCGACGACGGCGTCGATCCGGTCGAACACGGCGTGGGTCATGGCGAGCAGTTCGGTCTGGTACTCCTCGTTCCACGGGGTGGCCAGCACTCCGTGGTGACCGGCGAGCGTGTCGGCGCCGTACTCGGTCATGATGATCGGCTTGTCGTGCAGGTCCTGCCAGGCGCGCAGTTCCTTCTCGAGGTGCCGCTCCGCGGCAGCGAGGTCGCCGGTGTCGACGTACCAGCCGTAGTAGCGGTTCAGCATCACCACGTCGAACAGGTCGGTGATGACGTCCTTGCCGGCCGGCGCAAGCATCACGTTGACGAACCCGATCGGTCGGGACGGGTCGAGCCGCCGGGCCTCGGCGGCGAGCGGCGCGAAGTACTCACGCGACGCTTCGGTGTCGGATTCGGGTTCGTTCGCGAGACTCCACAGCACCACGCAGGGATGGTTCTTGTCTCGGGCGATCAACTCGGCGAGCACGCGCCGGTGCGCCTCCCGGGTGGTGGCGTCGACCGTGTCGTCGGAAAAGGTCGCCTTCCCCTGCGCGCCGAAGATGCCCCCGGAAAGGCCGAGGTTCAGCCCGACCGCAGGCGTCTCGTCGATGACGACGATGCCGTGGCGATCCGCGTAGTCGTAGATCTCCTCGGCGTAGGGGTAGTGCGAGGTGCGCAGCGAGTTCGCGCCGATCCAGTCCAGGAGCGCGAAGTCGTGCACCATCGCCACGTCGTCGTGGCCCTTGCCGCGCACGGGGTGGTCCTCGTGCATGCCGAAACCCTGAAAGGAGAACGGCTCGCCGTTGATCAGGAACCGGGTACCCCGCACCTCGACGGTGCGCACCCCGACGGTGACCGGATGGTCGTCGACCAGCTCGCCATCGCGGTCGTGCACGGTGACGTCGAGGTCGTAGCAGTAGCCCTCGCCGGGTCGCCACGGGTGCACGTCGGCGACGGTGATCGTGCCGGTCGCACCCTCTGCGTGGCCGACGGTCGTGCCCGTGGCGTCACGCAGGGTGGCGGTCACCGTGTGGGCCGCAGCGTCGGGACCGGCGACGACCACCGAGTAGTCCACGGTGCCGGTCGCGCCGTCGAGACCGGTGACCACGGTGACGTCGTCGATGTGGGTCGGCGCGGTCGCGACCAGCCAGACCGAGCGGTGGATGCCGGCGTAGTTGAAGAAGTCGTGGAAGTACTTCTGCACCTTGCCTTCGGGCGTGTCGCGCACGAAACCCGGCGGGATCGTGTGCCAGGTGAGCACGTTGTCGACCGCGACCGTGACCCGGGCGACCTCGCCGGGGGTGACCAGATCGGTGACGCCGGCTTCGAAGGGCGTGTAGCCGCCCTCGTGGGTGGCGACCGGGGCGCCGTCGAGGAACACCTCCGCGGCATGGGTCACCGAGCCGAAGCGCAGCACGATCCGTCGCCCCGCCCACGATCGGGGGATGCGCACGGTCGTCTCGTACCAGGCTTCGCCGACGTGGTCGCGGTAGGCCGCGTCGGGGACGACGTCGTTGTAGCTGGCCGGCACGGGCATGTCGATGGCATCGCCACCGAGGCCGTGTTCCCAGCTTTCGCTGCGCCCCGCCCCGTCGGGGTCGAGTCGGAACCGCCACAGCCCGTCGAGGCGCTGCCGCTCACGGGTGGCGGTGGTCCGAACTGCGAGCATGGGGTCTCCTCACGGCGGGGGCGTCGCCGAGAATCTAGGTGGCGCGTGTCCGACCCGGTGACCGGAGCGGGCGACGACCGCGGCAGGTCAGATCAGGCCGCGCGTCGACCAGGGCAACTGACGAAGCGCGGCGCGGAGCCGGGCCGGGTCGATCTTGGCGCGGCGGTCCGCGGTCAACAGGCCGTTGATCTCCTGTTCGACGTCGGCGAGCTCGGTCCAGCACCACCCGACGGCTTCGGGGATCTGTTCCACCGCGCCGACGATCGCGACGAACCGTGCCAGCAGATCGTCGGCGTCGCGGGCCTTGGAGTACTCGAACACGTCGGCGGGCGGCTGGTCGACGGCGAGGCCGACCCCGCCGATCTCCGAGAGCACGAGTGGGCCGGCGGCGCCGGGTTCGGGTACACACCCGGGCGCCCAGACGGCCGGGTCGGGGATCGCTTCGAGCATCCAGCGGTCATCCACCAGGTCGGCCTCGGGCGGGTCGACGAAGGCGCGCCAGCGTGCCAGAGCCGCGTCGACGTCATCGGCGCCGTCCGAGCCGCCGTCGTCGATGGCCGGGCCGCGGTCCCAGCCGCGGGCTTCGATCCCACTCCAGCGAGCGGTGAGGCGTTCGGGGTCCTGGTCGTAGTCGTGCACGTCGACGACGTCGGTGTCGACGTGTCCCCAGCCGGAGTTGTCGACGACCGGACGGGTGGGGTCGATCGTGCGGGTGTGGGCGACGAGACGGCGGACGGTGTCGCGGCGTTCGTCGACCCGGTGCAGATCCTGCACGCCCCACGACTCGTTGAAGGGCACCCACGCGATGACACTGGGATGGTTGCGGTCACGGACGATCGCCTCGGCCCATTCAGCGGTGGCGTCGGCCTCGAGGTCGCCTTCGATGTGGGCGAGCCAGAACGGCGACGGCAGCTCCTCCCACACCAGCAGACCCAGGCGGTCGGCGTGCCAGAGAAACCGTGGGTCTTCGATCTTCTGGTGCTTGCGCACGCCGTTGAACCCGGCGTCGCGCACGAAGGTGAGATCGGCGACGAGCGCGTCGTCCGACGGTGGGGTGAGCAACGACTCGGGCCAGTAGCCCTGGTCGAGCAGCAGCCGTTGGTACAACGGTTCACCGTTCAGCAACCACCGGTCCCCTTCGACGGTGACGGTGCGGAACCCGACGTGGCCGTGGACGGTGTCGAGCACTGCACCGTCGGCGTCGAGCACCTCGACGCGCAGGTCCTCGAGCACGGGGTCGGCCGGCGACCAGGGCCGCACCCCATCGAGGCGACCGCGCAGGTCGCTGCCCACCGGCCCGGCGAGGGTGAGGTCGTCGTCGCCGACGGTCACGCGTAGCGACGTGGCCGTGTCGCCGACCACATCGACAGACACGGCAATGGTGCCGTCCGCGTCCGCGACCACGCGGTACTCGTCGACCCGACTCGAACCGGTCACTTCACACCACACCGACTGCCAGATCCCGCTCGACGCGGTGTAGTGGATGAAGAACGGGAAGGTCTTGGTTTGTTTGCCGCGGAGCTGATCGGCGCGGTATTCGTCGACCACCTGCACCCGCAGCTCGTGGTCGGCGCTGCCCGGCTCGAGCGCGTCGGTCACGTCGCAGGTGAACGGGGTGTGCCCGCCGCGGTGACTGCCGACCTCGGTGCCGTCCACCCAGACGGTGGCGGCGAAGTCGACCGCGCCGAAGTGCACCAGCACCCGCTCGCCGGGGGCGTGGGCAGGTGGGGTGAACCGGCGGTGGTAGAAGAGCACCTCGTGGTGGGTGGCGTCACCGATGCCACTGGCAGCCGACTGGTGGACGAAGGGCACCTCGATCGTCGCGCCGAAGGTCGGTTCATCGTAGGAGAACTCCCACGTGCCGTTCAGGTCGACCCACCGGTCGCGACGCCGGTCGGGACGGGGATGATCCGGCGATGTGGCCGTGGTCCTTGACGGGTTCATGGTCACCTGCTTAGTTGGCGCGCATGAGCGTCGACATCCGAACCCGGCGGGACGGCACCGTGACCACGGTCGATCCGCATGCCTTTCTCACCGATTCGCTGCCCACGGCCTTCGACGCGGCGGCCGATCGACTCGCTCGATGGGTGCGCGGGCACGACCTGCGGTCACTGAGCATCGTGGTCGACGACACCGATGCGGTGACCCTCACCGTCGACGCCGACCGGGTGGTCGTGCGCCCCGGACGTGGCGGCGACGCCGCGGTGCTGCAGCTGACCGGCGGAGAACTGGATGATCTGGTCGCCGACCAGGTCACCCCGATCGGGTGGATGGCGAGCGGCGCGTTGCGACTCGAAGGCGCCCGCTTCGGTGACCTGCTCGACTGGTGGCTGGTGATCCGCGCTGCGCTGGACGGCACCACGCCGTACGTGGCCGGCGACGTCGACCTGGTCGACGCTGACGGCGAGCCGCTCGACCTGCAGCGCAGCTTCCGGATCGAGGACGATCCTGACGAGATGGCGCAGTTCCTCCACGCCGCCGGGTACCTGCACCTGGCCGGGGTGTTCACCCCCGACGAGATGGCGACGATCTCGGCCGACATGGACCGGGCCGCGCCCGGCTACTCCCAGGGCGACGGGCGGTCGTGGTGGGCGCGCCTGCACGACGGCACCGACGCGCTCGTGCGGATGCAGCGCTTCGAGGACGAGTCACGCGCGGCCGCGGCGCTCATCGCCGATGAGCGCCTGACGGGTCTGGGTCGGCTCACCGGCGACGGCCACGAACCTCCCACCGGGGTCGAGGCGCTGTTCAAACCCATCGGCGTCGCCGAGGGGATCTCGGATATCCCCTGGCACAAGGACTGCTCGCTGGGCCGTCACAGCTACATGTGCTCTCGGATGACCGTGGGCATCTCGGTGACCGGCGCGGATGCGACCTCCGGGCAGCTCGCCGTCGTGGCCGGGTCGCACCGGGGCCTGGTGTGGCCGGCCCCCGAGGTGCAGCCCGGCATCGGCCTGCCCGTGGTGCCGTTGGCGACGAACACCGGCGACTGCACGGTGCACCTGTCGTGCACGCTGCACATGGCCCAACCGCCGGTCGACCGTCCCCGCCGGGTGCTGTACACCGATCTGTCGCTTCCCGGGCTCGACGATGCGGCCGCGGCGGCCGCGTCGGCCCGGTTGCGCCAGATCCGCGAGGCCGCGCCGGTCACGGTCTCCCAACCGGCGTCCACGATCGGGGTCTGACATCACCGATTTCTCGACGGCGGCTCCCGGCCGGCGGGCC
Source organism: uncultured Iamiaceae bacterium (assembly GCA_964595905.1). Lineage (GTDB taxonomy): Bacteria > Actinomycetota > Acidimicrobiia > Acidimicrobiales > Iamiaceae > JAFDWI01. The sequence continues at coordinate 10,090 of CAZQSU010000071.1, read as the reverse complement.
GACAGCCACCGTCGGATTCTCGTGTCGATCGTCGCGTCGCTGGTACTCGCGCTGGGGGGTTGCTCGGGTGGCGGGGAGGTGACCCTGCACCCCTACGAGATGCTGCACCTGACCCGTCCGGGATCGCCCGAGGAGGTGGGCCTGGCCGACCCGGAGGTGATCCGTATGGACGACACCTACTACCTGTACGGCACGACCGACGCCCACGGCTTCGAGATGTGGTCGTCGGACGACCTGGAGCATTGGACCTACGGCGGCGTCGTGTGGCGGCCGACGAAGGGTTCCTGGAACGACCACGGTGACTACTGGGCACCCAATGTCGAGATCGGGGACGGCGGCGACATCTGGATGTACTACTCGGCCGACGTGCGGATCGGTGTGGCGAAGGCGACATCGCCGAAGGGTCCGTTCATCGACCAGCTCGACCATCCCCTCATCGGCAATGGCTACGGCGGCGTCGGCGACGGAAAGCTCACCGACCCGGAGGACTCCCACCTCGCGAACTGGGATGACCGGGCCTGGGACGCATGGTTCTTCACGGCGGACGACGGATCGCCGTACCTGTACTTCGCCGCGATGACGCCCTACAGCGAGCTGCGGGTGGTCCCGATGGAGAACCGCACGACCCCGGCGAAGACGAAGCCCACGGTGGTGGTGGCGGCAGCCGGGCACACGCACACCTGGGAGGGCTTCGTCCGCGAAGGTCCGGCGGTGCTCACCCACGACGGCATGATCTACCTGATGTACTCGGGCAACGCGTGGTCGAACGAGTGCTATGCGATCGGGGTGGCGACCGCGAGGCATCCGCTCGGCCCGTTCACCCGGGCGAAGAAGAATCCGATCCTGGCGACGAACGCGGCGAAGTCGTTCTACGCTCCGGGCCACAACGGACTCGTCGGTGGTCAGGACGGCGAACCGCTCGCGTTCTTCCACGTGAAGGTCGACACGAAGCCCGGTGGGAAGCGACGGCCGATGGTGGCCAGGCTCGCCTTCGCCGGCGATGGCACGCTCGGATTCGTCGACTCGCCCGGGACGACGCCGCCCGACACGCCGCAGTGCCGAGAACCGACCCCGTAGCGGCGCGGGCGTCGTCTCTCGCCGATGTGTCGCAGGCGGCCACGATGTGGTGGCCGGCTCCGAGCGTCGACTCGGCCGCACCCGGAAGGTGGGCGGTCGCCGTGGTGCCCGCGGGCACGTCGACGGTGCAGGTCATCGTGGAGCCGTCGAGACTCCAGTGCACCGCGAGGCGGCCGGAGGGTGAGTCGTGGTGGGCTTCGGCCCGGGTGATCCCGCCGCCGGGTCGCGGCGAGACGCGGAAGCGCCGGTAGGGGGGTCGACGAGTTGCAACGACCCAGCGACTCGGGCCGAGCGCGGTGACCGGGACGGGAGTGACGAGGGGGTCGTCGCCATGGTCCTCGACGCGCACGGGCGCGTCGATGGCCGGGTCCCGATGCGGCGGCGCCGTGGGTCGATCACTCCCGGACGACGTCGGCAGCGGCCTTGTCGTCGCGCAGGCCGCGGTAGACGGGGTGACGCAGGTGCCCCGTCGCGGTCCACTCACCGAAGGCGACCTCGACCACGACGTCGGGGTCGACCCAGTGGATCTCGTCGTTGCCGGGCACGTCGTCGGCGAAAGGTGAACTCGCCCGTGACGCTTCGACGAGGCGCGCCACGAGGCGGGCGCGTTCGCCGCGGTCGAAGCCGGTGCCCACCTTGCCCGCGTAACGCAGCCCGTCGGCGTCATGGTAGCCGACGAGCAGCGCGCCGAGTTCGCCGTGGCGTGCCCCCTGGCCGGCGGTCCAACCTCCGACCACGAACTCCTGCGCGGAGCCGTGCTTGAACTTGCGCCAGGCGTCGGAACGCACACCGGGCCGGTAGGGCGCGTCGCGCCGCTTGGCGACGACACCTTCGAGGCCACTGGCGCGGGTGGCGTCCAACATTGCCTCGAGGGTCGTGTCGCGCCACGCCGGCGGGGTGTGCCACGCGGCGCCTTCGAATTCCAGCGCTTCGAGGACGCGGCGCCGCTCGTCGTAGGCGAGCCCGACCAGGGGGGTGCCGTCGAGCTCCAGCAGGTCGAAGAGCACGTAGGTGACGGGCACGGCGTGGACGAGTCGGGCGATCACGGCGGGGTCGCGCTGGTGCATCCGGGGTTGCAGGGCCTCGAAGCTCGGGCGGCCGTGCGCGGTGGCGATGAGTTCCCCGTCGACGACGGCCTGGGCCACGCCACTCGCCGCGGCGAGCGGGGCGATCTCGGGGTAGGCGACACCGATGTCGTTGCCGTTGCGGCTCGTCAACCGGAGTCGGTCGCCGTCGAGGTGGCCGATCGCGCGCACGCCGTCCCATTTGCCTTCGTACGCCCACGCGTCGCCGCTCACGGCCCCGCGTCCCCGCACCGCCAACATCGGCGCGACGACCCGTCCCAGGGTGCTCGCGACCGGTTGCGACGACGCGCGCGGAACGGAGGTCATGCCTTCGACACTTCTCAGGCGACGGTCGAGCAAACCGCGTCGGACCCCCGAGCCACGCTGGCCTGGAGGTTTGTCGCCGCCGCGCTGGGGAAGTCTCAGGTGAGAACGGACGAAAGGACTGCTGCCATGCCGAGCGCCGCTTGGTCGGGGACGATCAGCTTCGGTCTGGTCACCATCCCCGTGAAGTTGTACGGCGCGACCGTCGACACCGGCGTGCACTACCACCGCATCGACACGCGCACCGGGGCGCGCATCCGTATGCGCAAGGTGTCCGACGCCGACGACGAGCCGGTCCCGAACGAGGCGATCGGGTCGGCGTATCAGGCGAGTTCGGGCGAACTCGTGGTGCTGGAGAAGGACGAATTGGCGGCGTTGAGCCCGAAACGGTCGAAGACGATCGAGATCGAACAGTTCGTGGCGTTGAGCGAGATCGACCCGCTCGCGTACGACGCCGCCTACCAGGTCGTGCCCGACAAATCGGTGGTCAAGCCCTACGCGTTGTTGTGCCGGGCACTGGCAGACACCGACCGCGTGGCGATCGCCCAGTTCGTGATGCGGACCGTGCAGCACCTGGCCGCGATCCGGCCCGTCGGCGGCTATCTGACCCTGTCGACGATGCACTACGCGGACGAGCTCCGCGACGCCGGCAACTTCGAGGAACTCCAGGAGGTCGCCGACGCCGAGGTCGACGAGCGTGAGCTGAAGGTCGCCGAACAGCTCATCGACTCGATGGCGGCGACCTTCGACCACGCCGCGTTCAGGGACTCGTACTCCGACGAGGTGCGCGAGCTGATCGAGTCGAAGGCGTCGGGTGCGGTCGACGTGTTCCCGTCCGAAGCCCCGGCCGAGACGGGCGGCGCCGAGGTGGTCGACCTGATGGCGGCGTTGGAGGCGAGCGTGGAACGCGCCAAGTCCGGCGGGGAACGCTCGTCGAAGCGCGGGGCGGCCAAGAAGCGTGCCGCCGCGAAGAAGAAGTCGTCCGGCAAGTCGTCCAGCGCCACGAAGAGGAAGGCCGCGTCATCGGGGTCGTCGGAGTCCCGCGCCCGGAAGTCGTCGTGACCACGGCCGGGGAGAGCGACCGGCTCGCGTCGTACCGGGCCAAGCGCGATTTCGCCGCGACCCGCGAACCCCGCGGCGCCTCGGCGGCGCCCGACCCCGAAGGCGGGCGACGCTTCGTGGTGCAACGGCACCGGGCGTCGCGGCTGCACTATGACCTGCGTCTCGAGATGGGCGGCGTGTTGGCGAGCTGGGCGGTGCCCAAGGGGCCGACGCTCGACGCCTCGGTGCGGCGACTGGCGGTGCACGTCGAGGACCACCCGCTCGAGTACTTCGACTTCGAGGGGGTCATCGACCGGGGCCTGTACGGCGCGGGCGACGTGATCGTGTGGGACTGGGGCACCTGGCAGCCGCATCCGTCCGACACCGAACCGGTCGGTGCGGTCGACGCTGGTGAGCTGCACTTCGACCTGGAAGGCACCAAGCTGCGGGGGCGCTTCGTGTTGCACCGCCGCGGTGAGGGCGACCAGTGGATCCTGGTGCACAAGCACGACGATGCCGCGGTGGAGGGTTGGGACCCCGAGGAGCACCCGGCGTCGGTTCGTTCGGGGCGCACCAACGACGAGGTCGCCGCCAACCCCGACGAGGCCTGGCTGCCGCCGAGTGACGCGGAACTCGCCACGCTCGACGACCTCGGCGCTGGCGGCACCTGGCGGGTCGGTGGCGACGCCGTGGGGTTGAGCAACCTCGACAAGGTGCTGTTTGCAGGTCGGGACGGCGACGCGCCGATCACCAAACGTGACTTCGTGCGCTACCTGACGACGATCGGCCCGCACCTGCTGCCGTACCTGAGTGGTCGCCCGGTGAACCGGCACCGCTTCCCCGACGGCGCCGCTGAACCCGGTTTCTGGGCCAAGGCCGCGCCCGCGAACGCCCCGAGTTGGCTGACCCGCTGGCACGACCCGGCGGCGAAGGCGGGGCGCACGTCGGCGTACGTCGTCGCGGACCGCGTCGCCACACTCGCCTGGCTCGCGAACGAGGCGGCCATCGAGCTGCACCCCTGGACGGCGCGGGTCGAGGACGTGGGAAGGCCCACCTGGGCGTTGTGCGACATCGACCCGGGTACGGCCAGCAGCTTCGGCGACGTGCTCGTGCTCGCCCGGCTGCACCGGGTGGCTCTCGAGCAGCTCGACCTCGAGGCCCGCCCGAAGGTGACCGGCAAACGGGGCGTCCAGATCTGGATCCCGATCGCGCAGCGCTACTCGTTCGAGGAGACCCGCGACTGGGTCGAGGCCCTGTCGCGGGCGGTGGGGGCGGTCGTGCCCGAGCTGGTGAGCTGGGCGTGGCGGGTGGAGGATCGCGGCGGGCTCGCCCGGCTCGACTACACCCAGAACTCCTCCAGCCACACGTTGGTCGCGCCCTTCAGCGCGCGTCCGGCGCCGGGCGCGCCCGTGTCGGTGCCCCTGGAGTGGGACGAGTTGGACGACCCCGAGTTGCGCCCTGACCGGTGGACGATCCGCACCGTGGGCGACCGGCTGGCCCGGGTCGGCGACCCGCTGCGCCCCTTGATCGGTCTGGCGCAGGAGCTGCCTCCGCTCGCACCCGTCCGACGGAAAGTTGCCGCGGCCGCGGGCGCGGCAGGGTGACCCCGTGTGCCGATCCGGCGTCCGTCCGGACTGACCGTGTCGGCCGGAGCATGGACGTTTCGTGACCGCGTTTTCGGTGAGCATCGAACGCGACGGCAATGAACTGGAGAACCATGATGCGTACCGCTTCGACCCGTTGGCTCATCCCGGTGGTGCCGGTGCTGCTCGTGGTCGCCGCGGTCGGCTGCGGGTCGTCTTCCGATGACACCTCGCCGCCGACGACCATGGCCGCTCCGACCTCGTCGGTCGACTCGACCGACCCCGGAAGCACCGCGCCCGACGACGCTGCATCGACCACCGCCGCCGCGGGGACGGAAGCGTTCTGTGACACGGCTCGTCGCATCGTCGCCGAGGTGGGAGGCGACGCATTGGAGGTCGACGACCTGCGCGATCATCCCGGGCGCTTCGACGACTTCAGGAGCGGCGTCGCCCGACTCGACGTTCTGCTGCAACAGCTGGCCGGTCGGTCACCCGAACCCCTGCGTGACGACCTGCACACGTTGACCGGCGCAGTGCACGAGTTCGCTGCCGACGCGAAATCGGCCAGTTCGGCCGATGAGCTCATCGAGGTTGCCCCGGACTTCGACTCGGGTGCGCTCGGTCGGGCGGGGGAGCGGATCGAGGATTTCGTCGAGGCGGACTGCCGCGTGGACTTGGACCTGGACTGAACCGCTCGTTCGGGGCGACCGCGTCTTCGGGGCGACTGATCTACGATCACGTATCTGACGGTCCGTCATAGCGACGAAGGGGTTGTGCGTGCGGTTCGGAATGCAGTTGCCGGTGCAGGCCCAGTCGACGATCTTCGCTGAAGCCTGGGAGGCCGACGCCGGCCGTGACGAACTGGCCGCGATCGCCGTCGCGTGTGACCGGGCCGGCTTCGACTACGTCGGAGTGTGCGACCACGTGGCGATCCCGGCTGCCAAGGCCGATGCGATGGGCACCGCCTGGTTCGACACGATCGCGACGCTGGGTTGGCTGGCGGGCGTCACCGGTCGGGTGCGGCTGCTCAGCCATGTGTACGTGCCCGCGCTGCGTCACCCACTCGCGACGGCGAAGGCGTTCGCGACGCTCGATGAGCTCAGCGGTGGCCGGGTCGTGCTCGGGGTCGGCGCGGGGCACGTCGCCGACGAGTTCGCCCTCCTCGGGGTGGACTTCGCCGAACGGGGTCGCCTCACCGACGCCGCCGTCGACGGGGTTCGCGCCGCGTGGGCCGATGAGTTCGGTTGGGTGGACGACGACCTCGGTGCGTTCGGGCAACGTCCCCGGCCCGTGCAACCCGGCGGTCCACCGATCTGGATCGGTGGGTCCTCGCCGGCCGCGCTGCGCCGGGCGGCACTGCGCGGCGACGGTTGGTTGCCCCAGGGCACGGTCAAATCGGACATGGCCGACGCGATCGCCCGGATCGCCGATCAGCGCGCTGCGGCGGGACGGACCGGGCCGTTCACGATCGGCGCGATCGCCCGGCCGATGTTCCTGGGTGACCCGGGCACCGACTGGGAGCTGGGTCGGGCCACCCTCGCCGGTGACGCGGAGCGGCTGCGCGCCGAGATCGCCGACTACGAAGCGGTCGGTGTCGACATCGTCCAGGTCCGCTTCCGCAGCCGGAGCGTGGCCGAGTACGTCGAACAGGTCGAACGTTTCGCCGAGGAGGTCATGGCATGACCGACCTCTCCCCCCACGATGCGAGGAGCCCGCGATGACCCAGGACGTCGGCAGCGGCCGATCTGACGAGCGGCCGGTTCGCCTGGGTGGTGCGCTGGTCACGATCGTCGACCCGCACCGTGGCCACGAGGTGGCCTACAACCGCTGGTACGAACGCGACCATTTCTATGCGGGGTGCATGATCGGCAACTGGAACATCTCCGGCGCCCGCTTCGTGGCCACCCGCGACCTCAAGGCGCTGCGCTACCCGGCCGACTCGCCGATCATCGGTGACCCCGAGGCCGGGAGTTACCTGTCGGTGTACTGGGTGCTGGCGGGCAAGTTCGGCGAGTGGATGCAGTGGGCGACCGCGCAGGTGAAATGGCTGCACGACAACGACCGCATGTTCGAGATGCGGGACCACGTCCACACCCTCATGTACAAGTTCCGCACCGAGTACGAACAGCCCGACGGGGTGCCCGTGGAGTTGGCGCTGGACCACCGTTCGCCGTACGTCGTGCTGGTGATCGGTCGACCCGCCGATGGCACCTCACTCGATGAGATCGACGACTGGTTCTCGGGGCGGGCGCTGCCCGGCGCCGTCGGCGCGGAGCTCACACCGCTGCCGTTGCCGAAGGACGTGGCCAAGGGCGTGCAGGCCAAGTCCGAAGCCGATCATTTCTGTCAGCTCTGGTTCGTCGATGACGAGCTCGCCGACGTCTGGGGCGATCGGTTCGCCCCGCTCGGTGATGCCTTCGCCGCGGCGGGGCTGGGGGAGTTGACCCTGGTGGCACCGTTCCGGGCGACGATCCCGGGCACCGACACCTACACCGACCAGCTCTGGTAGCCGCGCCGGTCGGGCCCGGTGCGAGCGTGTGCCACCAGCCAGCGACACGTCGACCCGACCCCCTCCGAAATTTGAAGAGATCTGCCGCTGTGAGCGGCGAATTCCTCCAGATTTCACAGCGACCACGAGTGGCTAGTCTTCCCGGATGGCCGAGGCACTGCGACCGTTCTTCACCTTCCAGGGAGGCGTCGGTGCGGCCGCGCTCGAGTTCTATGCCGAGGTGTTCGCCGACTTCGAGGTGGTCGACGATCAGCGGTACGGACCCGAGGGCCCGGGGGCCGAGGGCACGATCATGGTCGCCACCTTCAGGGTCGCGGGCTCCGAGGTGAGCTGTGCGGACTCGCCGATCGACCACGAATGGGGCTTCACCCCGGCCGTGTCGTTGTGGGTCGAGGCGTCCGACGAGGCCGAGCTGGAACAGCTCTTCGGTGACCTGTCGGTCGGCGGCAACGTCTTCATGCCGCTCGGCGACTACGGGTTCAGCACCCGCTTCGGTTGGGTCGGCGACCCTTTCGGGGTCACCTGGCAGTTGAATCTTTCCTGACCGAATCGACAACTCTGGGTTGTCTTGGGCCGCTCGACAACCTAAGGTTGTCGACATGGCCGATCAAGAACCCTCCCCGATCGTCGGCGAACTCCGGCTCGACGACCTCATCGCCGCCATCACCAAGGTGCACGATGATCCGCTCGACCAACTCGTCGATGCCGTGCTTGCCGGGGAGCATCTCGGCGAGGTCGCCGATCACCTCATCGGCCATTTCGTCGACCAGGCCCGGCGTTCGGGCGCCTCGTGGACCGAGATCGGCCGCAGCATGGGCGTCACCAAGCAGGCCGCGCGCAAGCGTTTCCTCCCTGCGGACCCGTCGTCGAGTTGGAACGCGGAGGGTGGCTTCGAGCGCTTCACGCCACGGGCCCGCAACGTGATCGTCGCGGCGCACAACCTGGCCGGCGACGCCGGGGTCGCCGAGATCGTCCCCGCGCACCTCCTTCTCGGCCTGCTCGACGACCACACGTCGGTCGCCTGCACCGTGCTCGCCACGCTCGGGGCGACCGCGCCGAAGGTGCGTGAAGCCGCCGAAGCCGAGCTGCCCGACGCCGTCGACGAGCCGCCGAACCTGGTGCCCTATGACCTGGCGGCGCGCAAGGTGCTCGAGTTGACCGTGCGCGAGGCGTTGCGGCTCGGCCACAACTACGTCGGCACCGAGCACCTGCTGTTGGCGCTCGTCGAGCACGAGAACGGGTCGGGTCCGCTCAGTGGGTTGGGTGTGACCAAGGACGGTGTCGACGCCGAGATCGCCAGGATCCTGACGACCCTGACCGCCTCGTCAGGCTGACCCGTCGCGCCGACGGCGACCGCGTCCCGTCATCTCCTGAAATTTGGAGTGATCTGCCGCTGCCGGCAGCTTTTCCCTGCAAATTTCGAAATGCGGTGGGGTCGGAGCGACCGGTCCCCGAGGCGATGCCCTGATTTCAGTGCAACAGGGCAGGGGCGGGTTCGCCGTCCGGCCGGGGCGGTTCGGCGTCGTCGACCTCGTGGGGTAGCAGCCAGGCCGGGATCACCGTGACCGCGAGGATCACCAGGGCGACCGTGAAGGTCACCCCGAAGCCGTCGGCGACCGCCGACGGCGACGTGACGTGCTCGGTCTGGTTGGTGAGCACCACGGTCATGATCGCCGCGCCGGCGGCGCTGGCGACCCGCTGCACGATGTTCAACAGGGTCGATCCTCGGGCGATGGTCGGGCCGGTGAGCGTCTGCAGACCGGCGGTGAACAGCGGCATCATCACCGCGCCCATGCCGAGCCCAGTCACGAACAGGGCGCCCAGCAGCAACGGGTAGGGCATGGTGGCGCTGATCTGGGTGAGCACGAGCATGCCCACACAGATCGTGATCACGCCGGGCACGACCACCTTGGAGATCGGCATGCGGTCGGCGAGTTTGCCGGCGATCGGCATGGTGATCATCGCCCCGATGCCCTGGGGGGCCACGAGGAACCCGGCGTGCAGGGTGTCTTCACCGCGGACCTGCTGGAAGTAGCTGGGCAGCAGCAGGTTGGCGCCGAAGAACGCCATCGCGAACAGGAACGTGGCGATGACCGACACGGTGAGTTGCCGGTTCTCGAACAGTCGGAGGTCGAGCAGGGGATGCTTCGGTTTGAAGGCGTGCCGCACGAACAGGGCGATCAGCACGATCCCGGCGAGTGCGGTCGCGTACACCTGCGGGTCGGTGACGGTGCCCTTCTCGGGGATCACCGAGATGCCGTACAGCAGCAGGGCCAGACCGGGCGAGAGCAGCAGCATGCCGACGAAGTCGAAGGTCTCACCGGGGCTGGGCACGTCGGTGGGCAGCACGATCGCGGCATAGATCACGGCGAGGATGCCGATGGGCACGTTGATCAGGAACACCCAGTGCCAGCTCGCGATGTCGATGAGCCAGCCGCCCAGGATCGGCCCGGCGATGGGTCCCAGCAACATGGGCACGCCGAGCACCGACA
>CAZQSU010000070.1:0-16515 GCA_964595905.1 uncultured Iamiaceae bacterium | reverse complement strand
GACCAGGCCGACCGCGGCGCAGTCGTCCTTGTCCCATTGCAACACGGTGCGCCCCTCCATGCGGGCGTGCTCCACCGGACACACCTCGATGACCGGCCGGTCACAGATCACCATGCCGCCCGAGTGGATGCCCAGGTGCCGGGGCGCGCCCTGGGTCTGTCGGGCGAGGTCCAACACCGCGGGCGGGATCGAATGCTCGCCGGGATGCAGCGTCTCGCCCCGCCACGCGCTACGAGACGCGGTGTTCTCGGAGGCGGATGTGGTCGCGCGCACCGGTTCGTCCGAGGGCGTCTCGGCGAGGGAACCCCAGCGGTCGACCTGTTTGGCCCAGGCGTCCTGCTGACCCGGTGCGTAGCCGAGCGCCCGGGCCATGTCGCGCACCGCGGAGCGACCCCGGTAGGTGATCACGTTGGCGACCTGAGCGGCGTGGTGTCGGCCGTAGCGGTCGTAGACGTACTGGATGACCTCTTCGCGACGGCCCGACTCGATGTCGAGGTCGATGTCGGGTGGACCGTCACGGGCGGGGGAGAGGAACCGTTCGAAGAGCAGTCCCAGGCGCACCGCGTCGGCCCGGGTGATCCCGAGCGAGAAACACACCGCCGAGTTCGCCGCCGAGCCGCGCCCCTGACAGAAGATGTCGGCTTCGGCGCAGAACCGCACGATGTCCCACACGACGAGGAAGTAGCCGGGGAACCCGAGCTGCTCGATGACGGCGAGCTCGTGGTCGATCTGGTGCCATGCTTGCTTTCGAGTCGCTTCGGCTTCGCCTCGCGACTCGGGCTTCGCCATCGGGGTGTCGTCATGAGGGCTGCTCCGCCTGGCGGACTGCGCAGCGTTGCCATGGGGCTTTCGAGTCGCTTCGGCTTCGCCTCGCGACTCGGGCTTCGCCATCGGGGTGTCGTCATGAGGGCTGCTCCGCCTGGCGGACTGCGCAGCGTTGCCATGGGGCTTTCGAGTCGCTTCGCCTCGCGGCTGCGCAGCGTTGTCGGGGCGGGGGCCGTAGCGGCGGGTGGCGCCTTCGGCGACCAGGTGACGCAGGTAGCTCATCTCGTCCATGCCGGCCGGGCACGGGAACGGCGGCAGGGCCGGTGCCACCAGAGCCAGGTCGAACGCGCAACGTCGGGCCACCTCGACGGTCGTCTCCACCGCTCCGGGGTACCGGGCGAAACGGCGCTGCTGTTCGACCCCCGAACGCAGGTGTGCACCCGCGGACGCGGGCAGCCACCCGTCGAGGTCGTCGAGGCTGCGCCTGGCGCGCACCGCAGCCAGCGCGGTGGCCAGGGGTTGTTGGCGCGGGGTGGCGTAGTGCACGTTGTTGGTGGCGACCACCCGGACCCTCGCGCGCACCGCCAATTCGGCCAGCGCGTCGTTGCGGTGCTGATCGAGGGGATGGCCGTGGTCCCACAACTCCACTGCCACGTGGTCCCGACCGAACACCTCGACGAGCCGGGCCAGCTCCCGGGCGGCCGCGGCCGGGCCGTGCGCTTCGAGCGCTGACGCCACGGTTCCCTTGCGGCACCCGGTGAGCACGACCACGTCGCCGCCGAGGCCGGTGAGGTCGGTGAGCGACTGTCGGGGCGCGCCCTTGGCACCGGCCAGTTGGGCGAGGCTCAGGGCGCGGCTCAACGAGCGGTAGCCGTCGGGCCCGTCGGCCAGCAGCACGAGATGCCCACCTGGTGGATCGGGCGCGTCGAGGTCGGGGCGTGCGGGCAGGTCGAGGGTCACCTCGGCGCCGAAGACCGTGGGCAGACCGACCTCGCGGGCGGCCTCGGCGAAGCGCACCACCCCGTAGAAGCCGTCGTGGTCACACAGGGCGAGGGCCTCCAGTCCCAGCCGGTCGGCTTCGGCCGCGAGCTCGGCGGGGGCTGAAGCCCCGTCGAGAAAGCTGAAGTGCGAGTGGCAGTGCAACTCGGCATAGGGCACGATCGGAGGGCCGACACGGGCTCGGTTCCGCCCGGAACGTGTGGGAGGACCATCCGGTGCGTGCGCTCGTCGGGGCGCCAGTGGGGCACGACCCGACAGGCGGGCCTCGAGTTCTCCCCAGGGAACGGACGCATTGGTGAATCCCACCATCCCAGTCTATCGAACATGTGTTCGATAGACTTTTCGACCCGGGCCGTCCCCTCGACGTGTGCCCCCGACGGTGATCTGCAGATCCGACCGTCCGACGACGACGAAACCGCGTGACGCCGTGCCGGCAGACGGTAGGGTCCCGGCGTCGATGTACGTCGTTCGGTCCCGGTGGTCCGTGGCTCGAGGGAGGGCACGAAGATGAAGACGACCCGACGGTTCACGGTGGGATCGGTGATCGTGATCACGATGATGGCGATGACCACGGTGCCGGTGCAGGCTGCGGACCCGATCGCCGGGAGCGACACGACCATGCCGGGCCCGTCGACCCGGATCGTCGGCGGAACCATCGCAGCACCGGGCGCCTGGCCGTCGCAGGTCGGTCTGCTGTGGTCCCATGAATCGAACGACTACCAGGCACAGTTCTGTGGCGGCACGGTGATCGATCCCTCCTGGATCCTGACCGCGGCCCACTGTGTCGACGGTGAGGTCCCCGGCGCCGTCGACGTGCTCACCAACACCCAGTCGCTGTCGTCCGGCGGCGTGCGCCACCGGGCGGTCGAACTTCGCGCATTCCCGTACTACGACGCGGCCTCCATGGACTTCGACTACGCCCTCGTCCGTATCGGGACCCCCACGAACGCGCCCCTCCAGACGATCGCTGCCCAGGGGTCGGGCGCCGGGGTCGGCACGTCGGCGATCGCCACGGGCTGGGGGAACATGAGCTCCAGCGGCAGCAGCTTCCCCTACGACCTGCAACAGGTGACGGTGCCGATCATCTCGAACAGCTCGTGTTCCTCGTCGTACCCGGGGGCGATCACCGCCCGGATGATCTGCGCCGGTCGGTCGCCGTACCAGCAGTACGACTCGTGCCAGGGTGACAGCGGCGGCCCACTGGTCGTCGCCCGGAACGGGCGGTGGGTGCAGGTGGGAATCACGAGCTGGGGCGAGGGGTGTGCCGACGGCTACCCCGGCGTCTACGCACGGGTCGCCGCCCAGTCCGGCTGGCTCCAGGCCCAGATCCGCTTCGGGCCGCACAGCAACGCGACCGACTTCGTGCGTGCGTCGTGGCGTGATCTCCACGACCGTGCCCCGTCGAACACCGACCTGTTCCTCAGCGTCGCGGCGCAGAACTCGACGAGCCCGACGGCCTGGCTCGGCCAGCAGATCCAAGGCGCCACCTACCAGGCCCGTGTGGGCGGGGTGGTCCGGCTGTACCGGGCGTTCTTCCTCCGCGACCCCGATTCGTCGGGCATGGACTACTGGTGGCGACAGGTCAACGGCAACTGGAACCTGTGGCGGATCGCCGACTTCTTCTCGGGTTCACAGGAGTTCGTCGACCGGTACGGCTCACTGGACAACGGCCAGTACGTCGATCTGGTGTACCGGAACGTGCTCGGCCGGACGCCGGACGCCGGCGGTCGCGCCTACTGGCTGCATCAGCTCGACAGTGGGGCGAGGAACCGTGGCGAGGTCATGGTCGGGTTCTCCGAGTCGACCGAGTACGTGCGGGCGAACAAGGCGCGCACCGACGTGCTGATCACCTATTTCGGTTTGGTCCATCGGGTGCCGGGCGCCCCGGAGATCGCATTCTGGATCACCCGGTCGAATGCCTCGCTGGTGTCGGCGCTGTTCGGTTCACTCGAGTACCACGGCCGTTTCTGAACGCAGCGACGGTCAGCCGTAGACGGCGGTGAGCCACCAGCGTCGGTGCTGCCGGGTCACCAGGAGCGCGGTCCCCTGTGCGGTGAGGAGTTGCAGCCGGGCCTGACGCCGGTGCCGCTCGGGATCCCACCACCGTTCATCCACGGGCCAGGGTCCTGCCCATGCCGTGATGGTCGCCGACCGCCCGGACCCCCGATGTGCGTCGTCGGTGAGACGGACCGTGTGGGGCGTGCCGAGCAGTTCGCCCCGGCCGCTCACCTCGACGCTCGCGCCGGCGTCGTCCACCACCTCCACCGGTGTGGGATCTGCCGGCACGAGCGTCGGAGAGGGAGCCGGGAGTCGACCCGGCCAGGGCGGCTGCCCACGGTCGGGTCCGTCCGCCGGGCCCAGAGGACGGAGGGCGCCGAGCTCGACCGTCGCGGTGGGCACGAGTGCCGCTTCGCTTCCCGGATGACGGCCACCCCGGGGTTCGATCACGCACACCGCGTCGGGGCCGGCGAGTGCTTCGAGGCGGGCCACCGCATGGGCGGCCCGCCTCTCGGCCGCCGACGCCCCACCCCAGAATCCCGGTTGGGTGCCCCGGGCCGGGCGCACCTCGCCGGGCGCGAGAGTCACCCGGGTGATCCCGGCGGAGGGGCGGGTGAGGTGCGACCCGGTCAGCCAACCGTCGGTCTGCCAACGCACCCGTTCGGCGATGAGGACCGCCGGCGAACGGTTCCGTTCGGCCGAACGGGCTGGCCCGTCCAGGCGCCACCGTCGCTGGAGTTCCTCGGCGTGGTCGGTCGACAGGGTGATGACGACCTGCGCGCACGACAGCCCCCGGTTCCCGAGACGGTGGACGAAGGAGTCGGCGGATCCGCGAGCGGTGAACGCCACGGCGTCGGCCCGGGTCTCGGGAGGGTCGAAGTCGACGACGACATCGACCTCGGCCGGGATCGGCGTGGGCGAGGAGGTCGTCGGGTCCACGCCGCCGGCGAGTTGGTGGAGTCGGACGCCGTCGGTGCCGAAACGCCCGAGGACCGCGGCGGCCGGAAGTGCCGCGACGTCGCCCAGAGTGCGCAGCCCCAGCTGGGTCCAGGTGGCGAGGATGTCGGGGGCGGCGACGAGCCCGTCGAGGGCACGCAACGGGAGCGGGGCGACGAACGACGGCGCCGTGCCCGGAGGCACGATCTTCGGGGTTCGACAGGTCGCCACCCGTGCCGCCAGATGGGCGATGAGTGGTCCGTCGGCCACCCCGACCCGCACCGTGGAACGGTCGGGGTCGCCGATCGTCTCGGCGACGGCACGGTGGACCCGATCGGCGAGGGCGTCGTCACCACCGAAATACCGTGACGGGCCTCGGGTTGCCAGTGTCGCCACCCCCGGCTCCACGATCTCGACCTGGGGCGTGAACGCGCCCAGGGCGGCGACGACCGGGTCGAAACGACGGGCGTCGCGGGCCGGGTCTTCGGGGATCAACTCCAACTCGGGGCAACGACCCTGAGCCTCGCGGCGACGCAGCCCCACCCGGACGCCGACGGCCCGGGCGGCGGGGTTCGTCGCGACGATGCCCCGGTGGGACCACACCGCGACGGGCCGGTCGTGGTCGGCCTCATCGGCGGCACGGATCGGCCAGTCGGCACAGCACACCACCAGGGTGCGGGTCATGCCGTTCGCTCGATCGGTGTGGTGGACGGGTCATCGGTCACCCCGGCCGGTGGCCGCACCGGACGGGCCGGGGTGACCGTTGCTCCGGTGACCGGAGCGACCGTGCCGTCGGGCCCGGGGATCCACAAACTGGTGCTGCGTCGGCGTCCGGGGAGTCGCTTGCCCTCCATGACGATCTCGACCCGGCGCCTGATGAGGTGACCGGTGCCCGCGTCGAGCCCCTGCCAACCCTCGACCCGGGTGGCCCCCCGGAGATCGGCGACGGTGGTGAAGGGAGCGCCGCGGGCCCGCCCGCGGGCGGCTGAGAAGTCTTCGTGCACGCCGATGAGGACCGCCCCCCGCTCACGGGCCCGGGCGTGGAGGCGTCGTTCGACCGACGGGGCCAGGCGGATCCGGGGTCCCACGAGCACCAGGTCGAATCCGTCCGATGCGGCCGCGATGGCCTCGGCGGCGCGTGTGGCCGCGTCGTCCATCTCGACGTGCACGATCCGACTCGTCGCCACACCCAGCTCGGCGACCGCTCGCCATCCCGGTCCTTCCAGCCCCAGCACGGCGAGCCACGAGCCGGCCCGGGTGGCCTCGGCGGCGAGGGCGAAGGCGAGAGAACGCGCCGCGGCCCCGGCGGTCGTCACGGCCACCCCGCGGGGAAGACCGGTGGGCAGCACGGGAGCGAACGGTTCGAGGACGGGGAGGGTCCGTTGTTCGGCGGCGCTGACCGGACGCATCCGATGGACCACGGCCGAGGGGAGTGCCGAGGGCATGACGGTGGAACGGGTGGAACCGGACATCCGTCCCAGTATCGAACAGATGTTCGGGCCCGTCAACTGCCCCGTTCTGCTCCGATCACGAGCGGCTGGGCCAGACTGGACGGGTGACCATCAGAGCCTTTCTCGTCGACGACCACGAGGTGGTGCGGCGCGGAATCACCGAACTGTTGGAGGCCACCGACGACATCGTCGTGGTCGGTGAGGCCGCCAACGGTGACGAGGCCATCCGACGCATCCCCGCCGTGCAACCCGACGTCGCCGTCCTCGACATCCGTCTGGGCGAAGGGGAACGGTCCGGGATCGAGGTGTGCCGTGAGGTCCGCTCGGCCCATCCCGAGGTCGCCTGTCTGATCCTCACCAGCTACGACGACGACGAGGCGTTCGCCGCCGCGGTTCTCGCCGGCGCGTCGGGGTACCTGCTCAAGCAGATCCGCGGCTCGGAACTGGTCGATTCGATCCGCAGTGTGGCCTCCGGGGTCTCACTGCTCCCCCCCGACGTGGTGGACGCGACCCTCGCCCGTCTCCGCACTCCTCCCGACGACCCGTTGCAGGTGTTGACCGGCCAGGAACGCAAGGTGCTCGATCTGATCGCGCAAGGCCGCACGAACCGGCAGATCGCCGACGAGTTGCAACTGGCCGAGAAGACCGTCAAGAACTACGTGTCGAACATGCTCGCCAAACTCGGCCTGCACAGTCGGACCGAGGCGGCCACGATGGCGGTCCGTCTCGAGGAACGTCGTCACCGCGGACCGGGAAGCTGAGCGGCCAGACGAGTGGTGGGTCAGATGATCGGATGGCGGCTGAGACGGGCCAGGAGCGCGGGATCCGCGCCGTGCCCGTAGGCTGACACGACGGTGCCACGGGCATCGCACTCGGGGCAGAACACCCCGATCACGATCGCCTCGTCGGCCGGGTCGGACTCGCCCTCGAATCGGAAGACCCGCTCGATCATGAAGCGGTTCGGATCGTGCTCGGTGTGCGGCGAGTCTTCGTAGAGGCCCAGGTCGGCGGTGTAGCCGTCGGCAGCGAGGAGGTTCACCGCCTCGGTGACGGTACTCGGTGAAGGAGACATCACCTGTCACCATAGGCCCGCGAAATCCTGAATGCGGGGGGAGGGCCCGGACCTGCCGATTCAGCCGACTCCCAGACCGACTGCCAGGCCGACTGCCAGGCCGACGCCGGCTGCGGTGAGACCGACGGCGAGCGAACCGATCACGTTGATCGTCGCCCCCCGCCAGTCGCCGACCTCGAGCAGACGGCTCGATTCGAAGCTGAAGGTGGAGAACGTGGTGAACGCGCCACAGAACCCGGTACCGAGCGCCTCGGTCGCCGCGTCGGAGAGCTGCGCGTGCAACCCGAGGCCGGTGAGCAGCCCCAGCAGGAACGAACCGACGATGTTCACCATGAACGTGCCCCAGGGCAGATCGCCGGTCACCCGGTCCTGCACGAAGCCGTCCAACAGATAGCGCGCCGGCGCGCCGATCGAACCGGCGACCGCGACCTCGAGCCAGACCAGCGGGGTCACCGCGCTCCTCCCGTGTCTTCCGCCGGTTCACGGATGCGACCGTCGAGCGACCATCGGTCGACACCGAGGCGACCGACGGCGATGCCGGCGAGCGCGGCGGCGACACCACCGACCGTCGACACCGCCACGTACGCGACCGCCAGAGGGATCCGGCCGTGGCGAGCGAGCTGGACCGATTCGACCATGAAGGTCGAGAACGTCGTGAATCCGCCGAGGATGCCGGTGGTCAGAAACGGTCGGAGACGGGGCGCAGGCCCGAAGCGTTCCAGGAACACGACGAGGATCACCCCGAGTGCGAACGACCCGACGAGGTTGATGCCCAGCGTCGTCGAGGGGAACTGCGGCGATGGCCGCGCGAACCACACCCCGAGCGCGGCACGCAGGGTCGTGCCGATCGCACCGCCGAGCGCGATGCTCACCAGCACGTCGGGCCGGGCGCGCCGCGTCCGGCCGTGTGCCGTGCTCTGGGCAACCGGCCCGGTCTTCGGTTCGGCCGGGTCGTCCGGGTCCAGATCCGGGTCGATCGGCAGGTCGTCGTCGTGGCGCATGGGGGCTCCTCACAGTTCGTCGCGCTGTGTCAGTCGCGCTGTGTCAGGAGCCATCAGCCCGCGCCGCGGACGGTTGTCGGCGAGCTCCATCGCCGTCGGCGATCGATGCTACCCGCGTCCCGGAGCGTTCCGGTGTGGTCCCGCCGTCGCGGTTCATGCGACGATGGCGGCGTGCCCCAGGGTTCGGAGAGGGTCGGAGCAGGAGAGGAGCAGGGCGCGGCGACGTCGCCGCGCCCGGTCTTCGACTACGTCACCAGCATCGACCCGGCGCTGTCGACGTTCGGTTGGAAGATCGTCGGCCTGGCGCACCTCGCGCTGATCCTGCCGATCCTCGGGGCGTTCCTTCCGCGGGACGCTCCCACCCGATGGTCCTACGTGGTCGTCGCGAGCATCGTCGGGTTCGCCATCGTCGGGGTGAACCTGGTCTCGTTCGTCCGGATGATCCGATCGGGCGGATACCGGTCCCCTCCGGCGATGTTGGTGCTCTTCGAGGTCGTGGCCGCGACGATCGCCGCCGCGGTGCTGTCGTACGCGATCGGCGGCGTCACCGGCACCTACCGCCCGCTCGTGTTCGTCCCACTCCTGCTGATCTCGATGGTCGGTGACCGGTGGATGATCGTGGTCACGTGGTTGACCGCGACCGTGTCGGTCGCCGCTGCGGCCGTCGCATCGGGCGTGATCGAGAACGGGGTGGCCGCGTTCGTCGTCTCCTACGGCGTGGTCTGGGGCGTCGCCGCGATCATGGTCCACCTGCTCGCGCTGTCGGCGCTCCACTCCGACCAGCAGGTCGCCGGTCTCGCCGAGGTCGCCGGCATCGCCGCGCGAGCGAGCAGTCTCACCGAGGGCACCGAGAGTCTTCTTCCCGTGATGGCCGAGTGGGCAAAGGCCGGGCGAGCCGGTGCGTACCGGACCGTGTTCGAGGACGACGCGTGGTGCAACCTCGAGCTGTTGTCCCTCTGGCCGGCCGGCGCTGCGGTGCAGGCACCGACGGTGGTCGAACTCGCCGCTGCTCACGCCGATCGGGGCGTGGCGTTCACGTCGCAGGGAGCGCTGCTGGTCGCCGATTCCGGCGACGGTGAGGCGCTGGCGATCGTGCTCGAGGATCTCGACCAACCCGCGTACGACCGGCTCATGACCCAGTTCAATCTGCAACGCATGGTGTCCCAGGTCGGCGTGCTCGTGAACCGTATTCGTTACATCGCCCGCCTCGAGGACCTGGGACGCACCGACGGACTCACCGGGCTCCCCAACCGTCGGGCGTTGGAGGTTCACCTCGAACAGGCGCATCTCGTGGCGCGCCGCCGTGGCGAACAGCTCTCGGTGGTGATGATCGACCTCGACAACTTCAAAGCCTTCAACGACTCGTTCGGGCACCTGGCAGGCGACGATCTGCTGCGCAGCTACGCGACCCATCTGCGTGCACGCCTGCGGTCGGCGGACTTCGTCGCGCGCTACGGCGGGGAAGAGTTCCTGGTGGTGCTGCCCGACACCGACGCGGACGGCGCCGAACGGGTCATCGCCGAGCTGCACCGCTTGTTCGGCGTGGCCGACGATCTGTCCGCGGTGACGTTCTCGGCCGGGATCGCCGTCTGGGACGGCAGCGAGTCGACCGACGAGCTCATCAGCCGCGCGGACAGCGCGTTGTACGTGGCCAAGGCCAGTGGGCGCGACCGCACCGTCGTCGACGCCCCGGGGGGTCCGACGTCGGGTTGACCCACGCGGTGGCGCCGAGCGGGACGGTTCTGCTGCCACCGGATCGTGATCGCTGCGCACGTGGCGGCATCATGGGAACCGATGCCCGCTGCGACTCCGGTGAACCGACGGTGAGTCCACCGGTCGAGCAGGTCGAACCGGTCGACGAGATCGGCTTCTTCGCTCGGACGTTCCAGTCGTTCGGCATCAGGAACTTCCGGCTCTTCTTCATCGGCCAGCTCGTCTCGAACACGGGCAACTGGCTGACGATCGTCGCGCTCACCCTGTTGGTGTTGCACGCCACGCACAGCGGCTTCTACGTGGGGCTGCTCACCGCGTGTCAGTTCGGTCCGATCCTCGTGCTCAGCGCGTGGGCCGGATCCATCGCGGATCGTGCCGACAAGCACAAGTTGCTGTTCATCACCCAGGGCGGCGAGATGGCCCAGAGTGCCGCGCTCGCCGTGCTCGCGTTCGTCCCCGGCACGCCGGTCTGGGCGTTCTTCGTGCTGGCGGTCGTCGGCGGCGTGCTGTTGGCGTTCGACAATCCCATCCGGCGGTCGTTCGTGCCCGAGATGGTGCCCCGCGAGCTGATCCCCAATGCCGTGATGCTCTATTCGACCCTGGTGAACGCCTCGCGGATCTTCGGCCCCGCGCTCGCCGGGGTCCTCGTCGTCACGCTGGGCTACGGCTGGGCGTTCACCTTCGACAGCGTGTCGTACGTGGCGGTGATCACTGCGCTCGCCATGATGCGGCGGTCCGAACTGCGCCGGCGCCCACCCGCGCCGCGGGTCGAGGGAGCGGTGCGAGAAGGTGTCCGGTACGTGCGGTCGATGCCGACGTTGTGGATCTCGTTCGTGATGCTCGCCGCGGTGGGAACGTTCAGCTACGAGTTCAACGTGGTGGTGCCGCTGTTCGTCGAACAGGGCCTGGGCGGTTCCGACACCGCGTACACCGTCGCCTATGCCCTGTTCAGTGTCGGCGCGCTCATCGGCGCGTTGGCCGCCGCGCACCGGTCGGACGTGGACCTCCGCCTCATCATCGCGGGTTGCGCGGCGTTGGGCGTCACGATGGTCGGTCTGGCGCTCGTTCCGAGTCTGACGTGGGTGTATCCGGTCATCGTGGTGGTCGGCGTGGCCAGCATCATCTACATGACCACGACGACCGCGATCGTGCAGGTGCGGGCCCGGCCCTCGATGCACGGCCGGGTCCTGGCGTTGCAGAGTGTGCTGTTGATCGGCACCAATCCCATCGGGGGGCCGATCCTCGGTGCGGTCTCGGACCGATTCGGCGCGCGTGCACCGGTGGGGCTCGGCGCGGTCGTCGCGTTGGCGACGGCCGGATGGGGTGCCTGGGTGATGCAGCGTCACCGCGAGGAGTTGGCCCGACCTCCCGACACCGATCGGCTCCCGCTCGTCAGCGTGGGGCTCGATGCATCCGAACCCGCGTCCGGCATCGATGCGGGCGCCGCGGTCACAGAGTCGTCGGCTACGCCGCGGGTGTTCGACGACGACGTCGCCGAAGGCAGGACCTGGCCGCGCAATCCGCAGCCGGGTGATCCGATGCCGTCGTGAACTCGGCATCTCCGGTGTCGTGCGGCAGGGCGCGGCAACCGCCGGAGTCGGTTCGTCTGCGGCGGTTCGTCTGCGGCCGATCCGGTCAGGTCCAGTCGCGGACGTTCGTCTGGGCGGGATCGTCGAGGTCCAGCGGCGAGCTGCCGGGTGCACGAACCTCCGGCTGGTGCTTCAGATGGATCGAGATCAGATCGCGGGCGACCGACTGCAGGTCGTCGCTGATCAACTCGGTTCCGTAGTGGCGGGTGTCGTCGGCGTCGCCGGCGGTGACGGACCGTACGACGACCTCTCCTTCGACGGGGCCGATCCTGATCGTGAGTACCCCACCGACGGTGACCGCCGCATTGCTGGTCGAGACGAAGCCGACGCCGTTGACCGACCAGGTCCTGGTAGTCGCGCCGACGAACTTGCGGGGCTTGCGTCTCGGGTTGTTCGGTGTGGGCGCCCATTGCAGCGGCACCGTGATCTCGTGGATCTTGCCGAAGGCGTGCTCGGGGGGCCGGTCCGGATCGGAGGGTAGCTGCGGCTTCATGCTGGGTGGTTCGTCTCCCATGCCCGAGGGTACCCCCTGGCGGCCGCAGACACGAGCGATGGACGATCTCGTTGCTGTGGATCGACCACGGCCCGGTGCACCTGCGGCGGGATCAGGTCCGCCACGGCACCTCGGGAGCGGCGATACGGGTCAGCGACGACGAGACCTCGCCGAAGCGGTCGTGGTCGCGAGCGTTCCAGTCGCGTTGGGCGACGGTGATCTCGTCGTGGTCGCGACCCACGAAGTTCCACCACATCGACACCCGCGCCTCGAACGGCGACCCGCCGAGCAGCATCGCGACGGCCTCGTCGTCGACACGCAGGGTGATCTCGTCGCAGCCCGGTTCGAGGTAGGCGAGTTTGCCCGGTTCGACCGTGGCGCCGGCGACGTGCTCGGTGCCCTCGATGTGCACCCGGCCGTCGAGCACCACCAGCGCATGCTCGTGGACGGATTCCACGGCGATGGTCGTGGTGCCGGGCCGGAAGCGCAACTCGGCGCCGAAGTGGTCGGTGTCGCGGCGTGCCGGTGAGCTGCCCTCGTCGAGCGCGCCGACGAGCACGGTGGCGGTCGCGTGACCGAGATCGACCTGGGGGAGCGACCCGTGGTGTTCGAACGCGGGGGCGGCATGTCGGGTCGCGTCGGGTTGAGCGACCCAGAGCTGGATCCCGTGGTAGCGCCCTTTGCCACCTCGCCATTCCTCGGCGTGGGTCACGCCGTTGCCGGCGGTCATCAGGTTCAGCTGGCCGGGCGTGATCACCTGATCCGAACCGACCGAGTCGATGTGGCGGAGCTCGCCGTCGAGCAGCCAGGTGACGGTCTGCAGGCCGATGTGGGGATGCGGACCGATGCCGGCGTCGGCCGGATCGCTGACGCCGACGGGGCCGATGTGATCCGCGAAGCACCATGCCCCGACGGTCCGACGGGTGCGTTGGGGCAGGGCGCGCCGCACCGGGGTGCGGCCGACCATCGCTTCGCGGCTGTCGGCGAGAGGGATCGACGGGGGAGCAGCAGTGGTCTGGTCGGTCACGGTCGACTCCTCGTCTCTCGCAGGGTGTCCGCCACTAGTGTGCCGGAGATGTCCGATGAAATCCGCGCCACGATCGACAACTACTGCGAACGCTTCTCGGCGGCCGATCGGGTCGGTTGGCTCGCGCTGTTCGCCGACGACGCCACCGTGGAAGACCCGGTGGGCAGCCCGGTGCGGCACGGCCTCGACGAGATCGGCGCGTTCTTCGACGAGAGCCACGGCGCGCCCGACTCGATCGAGCTGAAGCTGAACGCGCCGGCGATCATCATCGGCACCGAGGCGTCGTTCGCGTTCACGATCCGCGTGAACCTGGCCGGGTCGATGTTCACGCTGCAGGCGATCGACGTGATGACCTTCGACGACACCGCGCGCATCACCAGCCAGCGTGCCTTCGTCGACCATTCCACGATGGTCCCCGAAACCTGATCACCCGGTGCGTTCGTGGGCCGGATCGTCCGTTCGGCCCACCACCCACCACCCACTGGGCGCCGGGCGTGCGGAGCGGGAGGTTCCGCGCGGTGACGGCGCGGAACCTCCCCGAGCACGGTCGAGTCGGTCAGGAGACGACGAGGTTCGACGTCCCCACGTCGCTGAAGATGATGTAGGTGTAGTTGGTGTCGGTGAACCGCGAGTCGCCACCGGTGATGGTCAGGCCATCGGCGTGGAGGGTCTGATACACGACGACCACCACCCCGGAACCACCTTGGGAGTGTTGCGCACCGCCGCCCCCGCCACTGCCGGTGTTGGCGACTCCGTCGGTCCCGTTGTTCTGGTAGGAGTCCGCGCCCTTGCCGCCCCCGCCCGTGCCGCCCGCGCCGCCGGTCGCGACGGCGGACGGATCCCAGGCAGAACCGCCGCCGCCGCCGGCCACGTAGCCGATCGGCGACCCGATCTGAGCCCAGTAGGCCGACCAGAACTGAGTCCCGGCGCCGCCTGCTCCCCCGGCCGGTGGTGTCGAGGTCACGGCGTTGCCACCGCGTCCGGTGATCCCGAAGCCGGCGCCGCCGCCACCTCCGCCCAGCGAGTACGCGCCGGGTCGGACGGCGCCGTTGCCGCCGTCGCCTCCCTGGCCCGACGTCCCGTCGCCCGGCCCCAACTGGCCCGAGCCACCGCCACCTGATCCACCGTCCTCACCGGCGTTGCCGGACGTCGCGGCGCCGTGGCCCCCGCCCTTCGCGGTGGCAAACGTGCCGAAGCTCGAGTCGCCGGCGTCGTGTCCGGTCACGCCGAGGGTCGGAGCGAGGCCGCCGATTCCGACGGTCACCGGGATCGTGAGGCCCCCATTGGTCAGATCCAGGGTGGCCTCCTCTTCGATCGCCCCTCCGGCGCCGCCACCACCGGTACGGCCGCCACCCCCGCCGGCGACGACGAGATAGGTGATGTCGAGGCTGGTGGGCCCTGACGGTGCCGTGGTAGTCGTGGTGCTGGACGTGGTCGTGGACCCGGGCAATGTGGTGCCCGGCGATGCGGCCGCGGCAACGCCCGGGAGCGCGACGACCGCGACGGCTGCCGCTGCGGCGGCCCCACCGAGCTGCAGGACACGTCGGCGGGTCCAGGCGTCGGTTTCGACGATGCCGAGTTGGATCAGGGCGGCCATCGCCTGGTGGAGGTGCTCGGGTACGTCCTGTGCTCCGGCACGGGCAAGCGCGAATGCGGCCGCTTGGTCACCGACCAGATGGACCGCTTCGTGTCGTCCGGGAAGCAGGACGAGGAATGCGCCCTCGAGTTCTTCTGCGTGTACGTCGTTGGTGATGGTGAAAGTCATGGTCTCCGTCCTCCGTTGCCGTGCCCTCCCCGGACCTCCCAATCTTTTGAGAGTTCCAGTGTCACATTATCACGCGGCGATTGGGGGACGAACGGGAAATCGACGCCGCCACCGTTGCCGTCGACTCTGCTGGACGGCTTCGGGTCCGCCGAAAGCCAGGTCGCTCGTCGTGGCGGGTCGGGGTCAGGCGGCGCGCAGCGGGGTGATGACCTCGTCGACGAACCGGTGGAGGTGTGCCACCTTCTCGTCCAACGTGTAGGGGCCGGGGCCGTGGTAGAGCCAGGGCACGGTGATCACGTCGGTGACACCCTGGTCGAACACCGCGCCCATCGCCTCGGCGGTGGCGAGCACCAGTGGGGTGAGCTTCACCTCGAAGCCCCCGGGATCACGATCGGCCGCGTCGAGCTGGGCACGCAGGCGGGTCACCAGATCGTCGATCTCGGGTGGCGCCACGTTCGCGCCGATCCAACCGTCGCCGCGGGTGGCCGCGCGGCGCAGGGCCGCGTCGGAGTGGCCGCCCACGTAGATCGGCACCGGTTGTTTCGGCGCGGGGCTCATCATGAGCCGGTCGAAGTCGTACTGGTCGCCGTGGTACTCGGCCCAGCCGGGCCGCAGCGTGACCCGGATGATGTCGATGATCTCATCCAGCCGTTTGCCTCGGGTGCGCATCTGTTCACCCAGCCACGCGAACTCCTCGGGGATCCAGCTCAGCCCGAGTCCGATGGCGATGCGCCCCTCGAACATCGCCGCGAGCGAGCCGAGCATCTTGGCGACCAGCAGCGGCTGGCGCAGTACCACCTTGTAGACGTTGGTGTACAGCGGGATCGATTCGGTGACCGCAGCGATCGCGGGCATCGAGACGAAGGGGTCGACGAAGGGTAGGTCGCCTTCCCAGAAGCGTTTGCCGTCCGCGGTGTAGGGGTAGTCGGCCGAGACGTGTTCGGGGTAGAAGACCGAGTCGGGGAGTGCGATCGCGTCCCAGCCGGTCGCCTCGGCCTCCCTGGCCAGCTCGAGGATCTCCCCGGGCGGCGTCATCGCCAGTGACAGGGTGAACTTCACGGCCCGTGACGCTACTCGCCGGTGTCTGCGAGCAGACCGACGACTGAACGATCGACCCCCACCCTTCGCGAACTTCGGGAGGTGTCGTGCGTCCGACGCACGACACCACCCGTAGTCGAGACTCGGAACCGACGGGCGACACGCACGGCGCTCGAGTCAGCGGATCGTGCCGACTCCGGGGAGGAGGGGCAGGTCCAGGGCCGTGACGAAGCCTGGGGCCGCGGCGTTCACCGCGGGGAGCGCGTTGAGGGCACGCATGCCGGTCGCCAGACAGCCGGCGACGGCCGGAGTCCGGCCCGAGCCGTCGGTGAAACGGAAGGCGGTCTCCTGGTGGATCGAGGGTTGGCCGTCGATGATCACCTGGTAGACGTCGTCGGTGTTCCCACGCGGCCAGTCGGGCGCGGTTCCTTCGCCGACCCGGTTGACGTGTTCGAGGGTGATCCGCGTCTCGCCGCCGAGATGACCGTTGATCGTGAAGCGCACCGCTGCGACCGTGCCCGCCTCGAACGTGCCGACGGCGCAGTCGATGGCGCGGTCGGTGACCCAGGTGTCCCAGGTCGTGGTGATCGAGTCGAGCCCGACGCCCACGGCGCGGGCGATCATCGGCACCGTCCCGCCCCAGGCGAGGATCAGCACCTCGGGCACCG
>CAZQSU010000069.1:0-16912 GCA_964595905.1 uncultured Iamiaceae bacterium | reverse complement strand
GGATCGTGAGCGACCCGCCCTCGGCGAGCTTGCGGGCCGCACCGAAGAACCGCTTGGCGGGCCAGATCGCGGCGGCGTCGATGCCGCCGCTCATGAGTCGGCCACTCTCCTTGACGGTCAGGTTGTAGGCGCGGGTCAGTCGGGTGATGCCGTCGACCAGCATCACCACGTCGCCGCCGGCCTCGGCGATGCGCTTGGCCCGTTCGATCGCCAGCTCGGCCACGATCGTGTGCTCGTCGGAAGGCCGGTCGAACGTGGACGACACGACCTCGCCGTCGCCGACCCAGCGCTCGAAATCGGTGACCTCCTCGGGCCGCTCGTCGACCAGCAGCACCATCAGGTGGGTCTCGGGGTGGTTCTGTTCGATCGCCCGGGCGATGGTCTTCAGGATCGTGGTCTTGCCCGACTTGGGCGGGGCGACGATCAGGCCGCGTTGACCCTTGCCGATCGGCGCGACCAGGTCGATGATCCGCGGCGTCATGTCGACGATCGTGTCGGGGTGTTCGAGGCGCAACGGCTCGCTCGGGTACTCCGGCGTCCCGTCGGCGAAGTGGGGACGCTCGCGTGCCAGGGAAGGCTCCGCCCCGTTGACCTCGTCGATGCGGAGCAGCGCCGGGTTCTTCTCCGAACGGGTCGGCGGGCGCGACAGGCCCTTGATCCGGTCGCCCTTGCGCAACCCGAACTGACGGACCTGCTTCACCGACACGTACGAGTCGTCGCGGTGGGCCAGGTAGCCGCGGAGGCGCAGGAAGCCGTAGCCGTCGTCGCGCAGGTCGAGGATGCCCTCGACCTCGACCGGGTCGGCCTCGGGCTGGTTGTCGTTCTGGCCACCAGAACCGCGGCCCCGGCGTCGACGCCGACGTCCGGATGATTCGCCCTGACCGTCTCCACCGCCCTTGGATGCCCCGTCGTCACCGTCGGATGCGTGGTTCCCGTTCGACGATGCGGCGCCGGCCTGCTGGGCCGCGCGGTCGTCGTTTGTGCCGTTCGTACCCGACTTCTTCGCGTCGTCGTCACTGCCGTCGGCGGCGCGACCCTTGGCCGCATCGGCGCCGTTGCGGCCGGTCTTCGCGCCGTCGCCACCCTGGCCGGACGACCCGCCGCCCCGCCCGTTCGCGGAACCCTCGGCCGTCCCGGACCCGCCCGTCGACCCACCGGGGCCCGACGACGCGCGGTCGTCACGTCGGTTCGTGCGCCCCTGCTCCGCTGCCGATCCGGCGGTGGCGGTCGCGGTCTGTCGATCGCCGGTGTCGGGCGCCTCGTCGCCGGTGGTCACCCCGGCCAGTTCGAGGATCAGGTCCACGATCTCGGCCTTGCGCGCCCGCGACGGCGGCTTCTTGCCCAGCGTCGTGGCGATGACCACGAGTTGCTCCCGGTCCTTGCGCTCCAGTTGCGATCGGTCGAAGTCTGTCGAGCTGTCGCTCATGGGATGGTTCCTCGTTCTCTCACGACTCGGTTCCGCACCCGGTGACTCGAGCGCAGGTGGCGTCGGGCAGCCGGTCGCGGCGGCGCATGACGTGACGCGCCGAAGGTTTCGACATGGCAATCACCGCAGGGTCTCCCACCGGCACAACGCCGCCAAGACGTCCCCGGGTGCTCCGATCACCGTAGCAGGTGTCTGGAGCGAATCGCCTGTTCCCCGCTGGCCGGGACGGCGTGCGAGCGCCGATTCGGGTGGCGCGGATCAGCGCACCGCGGTGAGGCGGCCCATGAGGTCGTGGCCGGCGACGACGGGACGGTCGGCGACGCCGACCTCGGTGTAGGTGCCGCCCCCCGCGGCGGTCTGGCGGTCGTACAGCAGGTACGGCACCGGATCGGAGGTGTGCGTCTTGAGCCGTAGTGGCGTGGCGTGGTCGGGCAGCAGCAACAGTCGCCACGGACCGATCGAGTCGAGCCCTTCGACCAGGTCGGCGAGGATGCGACGGTCCCAGTTCTCGAGCGCGGTGACCTTCTCGGCGACGTTGCCGGCATGGCCCGCCTCGTCGGTGGCCTCGACGTGGATCACGAACAGGTCGGCCCAGTCCTCGAGCGCGTGCAGGGCGACGTCGCGCTTGGCCTCGTAGTTGGTGTCGAACCAGCCGGTCGCGCCTTCGGCTTCGAGCGTCTCCATGCGGGCCAGCACGCCCAGGCCCTTGACCAGGTCCACCGCGGTGACCAGACCCGCGTCGAGGCGATGGGTGTCACCGAAGGCCGGCAGCGTCGGCCGGGTGCCCTGGCCCCAGAGCCAGATCTGGTTCGCCGCCAACGGCGATGCGTCGACGATCGGACGGGACCGGTCCATCAGGTCGGTGAGTCGTGGCGCGGCCGTGCCCGTGGGCAACACGATCGGCTTGTCCGACAGGTCGTGGGGCGGGGTGCACTCGGCGTCGGCCCAGATCCGCGGGGTGACCGTGATGTGGCGGTACTGCACACCGGCGTGGAATGCCACGTCGCCGTCCGCCGTGGGGCCTCCGAGCTCGCCCTGGAGCTGAGCGACGACCTTGGCGGCGTCTTCGCTGGCGGGGTGGCCTCCGGCGAAATCGGCCATGACGCCGTCTTCGACGCGCACCAGATTGCAGCGGAACGCGGCCTGATCATCCGCGAGGGTGATGCCGAGCGCCGCGGCTTCGATGGGAGCGCGACCGGTGTGGTACTCCCCCGGGTCGTAGCCGAGGATCGACATGTTGCCCACGTCGGATCCCGGTGCCATGCCGTCGGGGATCACCGCGGCCCGACCGACCTCGGCGGTCGCCGCGAGCCGGTGCAGGTTCGGCATGTCGGCGACCTCGAGTGGCGTGCGACCCCCGAGTTCGTCGACCGGTTCATCGGCACAGCCGTCAGGGACACAGACCACGTACTTCATGGCCGTGCAGCCTAGGAGACTCACCGTCTGTCGCCATTCCCGGCCCAGACGAACTGCCGGACGTCTCGAGCGTTCCGCACGAAGAAGATCCCGGGGTTGGGCGCGGGTCAGCTCACCTGGCGGTCGCGCCCCTCCCAGTACGGGGCACGCAACTTGAACTTCTGGAGCTTGCCGGTGGCGGTGCGGGCCAGCTCGGTCCGGAACTCGACCCGCTTGGGGCACTTGTACCCGGCGAGCCGGGTCTTGGCGTGGGCGATGATGTCGTCCTCGGTCGCCTCCGCGCCGGGCGAGAGCACCACCAGCGCGGTGACCAGTTCGCCCCAGGTGTCGTCGGGGATGCCGATGACCGCCACCTCGGCGACCGCCGGGTGCGCGAACACGGCGTCCTCGACCTCGATCGACGACACGTTCTCGCCTCCGGAGATGATCACGTCCTTCTTACGGTCCGAGATCACCACGTAGTTCTCGTCGTCGATGAAGCCACCGTCGCCGGTGTGGAACCAGCCGTCGCGCATGACGTCTGCGGTCGCGTCGGGCTGCTCCCAGTAGCCGCCCATCACCACGTTCGAGCGGGCGAGCACCTCGCCGTGTTCGTCGACGTCCATCTTCACGCCGATCGCCGGGGCACCGGCCCGTACCAACTTGCGGGCGCGCTCATCGTCGGACAGGTCGTCCCACTCGGCGCGGGCGCGGCTCATCGTGAGCAGCGGCGCGGTCTCGGTCAGTCCGTAGATCTGGATGAACTCCCAACCCAGCTCGGCCTCGACCCGTTCGATCGTCTGGCTGGGCGGCGGGGCGCCGGCCACCACGATGCGGGTGCGACCACTGCCGGGCACGGGGCCGTCCCACGTGGTGGCGGCATCGAGCACCATGTTGACCACGGCGGGGGCGCCGCACAGGAGCGTGACGCCGTGTTCGTCGACCCGACGCAGGATCTCGGCGCCGTCGATCTTGCGGATCACGACCTGGGTCACCCCCATGCCGGTGGTGGCATAGGGCATCCCCCAGCCGTTGCAGTGGAACATCGGCAGGGTGTGCAGGTACACGTCACGGTCGCTCACCGACGCCTGCCAGCCGAACGTGGTGGCGTTCACCCAGCAGTTGCGGTGGGTGAGCTGCACCCCCTTCGGACGGGCGGTGGTGCCCGACGTGTAGTTGATGGTGGCGGGCTGGTCCTCGTCGGGGTCACGCCACGGCTCGGGCTCGACGCCGAAGCGGTACAGCTCCTCGTCGGATTCGGCTCCGATGACGAACTTCCTGGCGCATCGCACCTCGGCGAGGGACGCTTCGAGTTCGGGGTCGACCAGCAGCACCGAGGCTCCGGAGTGCTCGACGATGTATGACACCTCGGCGGCCGAGAGCCGGAAGTTGATCGGCACGAGGATGCGCCCGAAGCCCGACACGCCGTAGAAGGCGGTCAGCAGTCGGGCTGCGTTGTGCGAGACCATCGCGACCCGTTCGCCCTGGGCCACGCCGAGCGCGTCGAGCGCGGCGGCCTGGGCCCGGGCCCGCTCGCCGACCTGGGCATAGGTGAGCGACCCCCACGATGCGGCCGGTTGGTCGGGTTCGTCCACCACGCCGATCCGGTCGGGATAGACCGTGACCGCCCGGTCGATGAAGTCGTTGACGGTGAGCGCGACCTTCACGGTGACCTCCGGGGTTCGACGGTGGCGGTGACTCCGGTCACGGTAGTGGCGCCGCATGGACGGCGCTGCGCATTGTCCGCGCACCGCCGCAGGCATTGCCCGGACCTGGAGCGAAGGGCCGCGGTGAGCGGGATTCCGCTCCACATTTCGCAAGGGCATTCAGGCGATCGGATCGATCCATTCCAGGCCGGGGAAGCGGGCGAAGTCGCTGTCACAGGAACACAGGGTGGCCCCGTGCTCGATCGCCAGGGCAGCGAGGTGGGCATCGGTGACGAGGTTGCCGCCCACCCCGGTCGCATCGAGCAGTTCCCCCAGCAGCGTCACGTGGCGCTTCGTGGGTGCCGGGACGGTCACACAGTCGAGGGCGAGCCACTCCTCGACGTAGTCCAACGCGGTGGCGGCACCCAGCGGCGGAACCATGATCTTGGGATTGGTCGTGATCCGCACGAACGCCAGGAGCACCGCCCAGGGGAGCGCCACCGTCTCACTCGCCGACAACGTCCTGTTCAGCCACTCCCGGGCACGCTCGTGCTTGGGTGCCCGCGCGTTGGTGCCGTAGATCAACAGATTGGCGTCGACGAGCTTCACTTGCCGAGGCTCAGCTTGCGGAGCAGCTCGTCGTCCTCCATCGCTGCAGCCAGCGCCAACGCCTTGTCGAGGTCGACGCCGGGGCGGATCTCGGCATCGAACACGGCCACCTCGTAGCGCTCCGGTGTCGGCGTGTCGGCGTGCAGCCCGCGGCGGAGCACCTCGTTGATCGTCTCCTTGAAGCCCGTGCCGCGCTCGCGCATCCGCTCGCGGAGCTGATGCGCGACATCCGGATCGAGCGTCACGGTGGTCCGCACGTGAGCATCATAGCATCAACGGGCGGGTTCCTCGTTCTGATCCGCGGCCGGTCAACCGAGACCGTCGAGCGGTCGGACCGCGGCGATGGCGGGTGGCCGGGCGAACGAGTCGACGGCCGGTCAGGCCGGCGCGGAGACGACCGGACGCAATGCCGGACCGGGCCGGGCGGTCAGGCGGCGGTGACGGCGAGGATGTGGGCGCGCACCGCTTCGAGGTCGTTCGCCAACACGTCGTAATGTTCGCGTCGCCCCAACAGGTCGCCCAGGAACTCGGGCAGCGGGGGTCGCACCCCGGTGGCCCGTTCGACCGCGTCGGGGAATTTCGCGGGATGCGCCGTTGCCAGGGTCACCGTCGGGAGCCGAGGATCGCGTCGCTTCGCCCGGGCCGCGGCCAGGCCCACCGCGGTGTGCGGGTCGATCGACACCCCCGTCGACTCGAACGTCCGGCGAATCTCGGCGAGCGTGGCTTCGTCGTCGAAACTCGCCGCGTCGAAGACTTCGCTCATCTGCGCCATCCGGTCGATCCCGACGTCGAGACGACCTGATTCCGCGAACGTCGCCATCGCGTCGGCCACGGCCTGGCCGTCGCGGTCGTACAACTCGAACAGCAACCGCTCGACGTTGGACGACACCTGGATGTCCATCGACGGCGAGATCGTGGGGTGCACCCCGGTGGTCTCCATGACGCCGCTCGATGCCCACCGGGTGAGGATGTCGTTGCGGTTCGACCCCATCACGAGTTGGGCGATCGGCGTGCCCGTGGCCCGGGCGACCCAGCCGGCCAGGATGTTGCCGAAGTTGCCCGTGGGCACCGAGAACGCCACCGGCCCACCGAGTGTGCGCTGGGTGGTCACGTAGTAGACGATCTGGGCCATCACCCGGGCCCAGTTGATCGAGTTCATCGCCGAGAGCCCGACCTGGTCTCTGAACGCGTGGTCGGCGAACAGCGCCTTCACCAACGCCTGGCAGTCGTCGAAGGTCCCTTCCACGGCGACGTTGTGCACGTTCGGCTCGTCGACCGTGGTCATCTGACGGCGTTGCACGTCCGACACGCGGCCGTGCGGGTGCAACACGACGATGTCGAGCGCTTCCCGCCCCCGGCAACCTTCGATCGCCGCCGAGCCGGTGTCTCCCGAGGTGGCGACGACGATCGTGGCCCGCTCGGAGCGGCGGGTGAGTTCGTGGTCGAACAGCCGGCCCACCAGCTGCAGCGCGACGTCCTTGAACGCCAGGGTCGGACCGTGGAACAACTCGGCCAGCCGGTGCCCGTCGCCCAGGTCACGGAGCGGTACGACCGCCGGATCGCGAAAGGTCGCATACGCCTCGGTGACGATCGCTTCGAAGGCGTGCCGCTCGATGGTGCCCGCCACGTACGGCCACATGACCGCGACCGCGACCTCGGTGTAGCCGGCGTCGTCGGGCAGGCCGGTCAGGTCCTGGGCGGGCCACCGTTCGGGCACGTACAGGCCGCCGTCGTCGGCCAGGCCGCGCAACAACACGTCGGTGAATCCCAGGGTCGGGGCCGTCCCGCGGGTCGAGACGTACGCGAGGTGATCGTCACTCACCGTCGATCACCCGCACCAGTCGGCCCACGTCGACCACGGCCTCGAGCGACGCGAGGTCGTGGCGCAGCGCCTGCACGGCGGCTTCGGCCACGGTGTGGGTGATGAACACCAGGCGCGCGCCCGCGGGCACGTCGATCTGTTCCATCAGGCGCACCGACACCTCGTGGTCGGCGAGCACACCGGCCACGGCGTGCAGCACGCCTGGCCGATCGAGCACCTCGATGTCGAGGTAGTAGGAGCCACGCAGCTCGTCCATCGGCCGGATCTTCGCCGGCACCAGATTGCCGATGTCCGAGTGGGTGTCACGCACGAGGTTCTGGGCCGCGTCGACCACGTCGCCCAACACCGCCGTCGCCGTCGGACCACCACCGGCGCCCCGGCCGTAGAACATCAGGTCGTCGACCGCCTCGCCCTGGACGAACACGGCGTTGAAGCTGTCCCGCACGTTCGCGAGCGGATGGCTGACCGGCACCATCGCCGGGTGCACCCGCACGGCGACCTGGTCGCCGCCGTCCGCGCCGGGGACGCGCTCGACGATCGCGAGCAACTTGATCACGTACCCGAGGCGCGTCGCCCGCTCGATGAGATCCGCGGTGATCTGCCGGATGCCCTCGGTGTGGACGTCGGCGGCGACCACGGTGGTGCCGAACGCGATCGTCGCCAGGATCGCCGCTTTCGATGCGGCGTCGTGGCCGTCGATGTCGGCGGTCGGGTCGGCCTCGGCGAATCCGAGCCGTTGCGCCTCGGCGAGTACGTCGTCGAAGTCGGAGCCGTCTTCGGTCATGCGGGTGAGCACGTAGTTGGTCGTGCCGTTCACGATCCCGAGCACCCGGGTGATGCGGTCACCGATGAGCGACTCGCGCAGCGGGCGGATGATCGGGATGCCGCCACCGACGGCCGCTTCGAAGAGGAAGTCCACCCCCGCAGCATGCGCGGCCTCGTACAGCTCGACGCCGGCGGCGGCGATGAGTGCCTTGTTGGCCGTGACTACCGGCTTGCCCGCGGCCAGGGCGGCCTTCACGAACGTGCCCGCCGGTTCGATGCCTCCGACGAGCTCGACGACCACGTCGATGGCGGGGTCCGCGCA
This sequence comes from uncultured Iamiaceae bacterium, assembly GCA_964595905.1. GTDB lineage: Bacteria > Actinomycetota > Acidimicrobiia > Acidimicrobiales > Iamiaceae > JAFDWI01. The sequence continues at coordinate 8,927 of CAZQSU010000069.1, read as the reverse complement.
GATCGCCAGGGCGTCGGTGGTCACCACGTCGTCCGACAGGTGGGTCGACCGCAGCTCCTCCATCGTGCGCACCGCGACCCGGGTGATCTCCAGACGGATCCCGGTGCGGTTCGCGACGGTGTCGGCCTGGGACTCGATCCGTGACACGAGCGCTTCGCCGATGTTGCCGTTGCCCAGGATGCCGAGGTGGATGACCCGTTCGTTCACAACGGGCAACGGTAGTGGTCGCCCGCACGGCCCCGGAAAGGACTTCGCCGCGACGCTCCGGACCCGTGGCCCCGGCGCGCCCCGCGACCACCCCCCACCCGAAATCTGGAGCGAAGAGGTTGGCATCCGACCTTTTCGCTCCGAATTTCGCAGGAAGGGGGCCGGCGGCGGGAGATTCAGCCCACGTCGAGGCGGAGCAGGTCGTCGAGGGTCTCCCGCCTGATCACCTCTCGGGCGTCGCCGTCGACGACGAACACGACCGCGGGGCGGGGCACCTTGTTGTAGTTCGACGCCATCGCGTAGCCGTACGCGCCCGTGACCGGGGTGACCAACAGGTCGCCGACCGCCACGTCGGAAGGAAGCTGCGCCTCGGCCACGACCAGGTCACCGGATTCGCAGTGTTTGCCGACGACCCGCGCCGCCAAGGGACGTGCAGCGTCGACCTCCCGGGCCAGAAAGGCCTCGTAGCCGCTGCCGTAGAGGACCGGGCGCGGATTGTCGGACATGCCGCCGTCGACCGACACGTACGGGCGCAGTCCCTCGAGGTGCTTGATCGTGCCGACCTCGTACACGGTGACCGCGGCGGCCGCGGTGATCGATCGTCCCGGCTCGGCGGTGATGGCGGCGTCGATGCCGCTGGTGGCCGCGGCCGTGTGCACGGCGTCGGCCCATTCGGTGATGCTCGGCGCGTGTTCGGCCGCGACGTAGGCGACCCCGATCCCGCCGCCGATCGACAGCTCGCGCAGCTCGAGCGGATTGAAGAACTCGGCGAGGGTCGAGACCGCGTCGGCGAAGAAATCCGCGACGAACACCTGGGAGCCGATGTGCGCGTGGATGCCCACCAGATCCATCGCGACCGACGCCTGTGCGCGCCGCACCGCCTGGTCGGCGAGCCCGGTCGAGAGCGTGAAGCCGAACTTCGAATCATCCTGGCCGGTGCGGACATACGCGTGCGTGTGTGCCTCGATGCCCGGGGTGATGCGCAGCAGCACTGCGGGCGCCGCGACGCCGAGAGCGGGGACGAGCCGCTCGATGCGGTCGATCTCGTCGAAGGAGTCGACGACGATCCGCCCCACCCCGACCTGGAGCGCCCGGGTGAGTTCCGCGTCGGACTTGTTGTTGCCGTGCAGCGTGAGCCGCTCGGTGGGCACCCCGGCGGCGAGGGCGACGTGCAGCTCGCCGCCGGTCGACACATCGACCGACATGCCTTCGTCGGCGACCAGGCGGGCCATCGCCAGACACCAGAACGCCTTGGATGCGTAGCTCACCGCCGGCCCGAACGCGGCAACGGCCTCGCGGCAGCGGGCGCGCAGGTGCGCCTCGTCGTAGACGAACAACGGCGTGCCGTACCGCTCGGCCAGCTCCGCGACCGACACCCCGCCGATCACCAGGGCCCCATCCGTGTCGACACCCGCCGAGTCGGGCAGCAGACGCCGCTCGACGGGGTCGGTCGTCACATCGACTCCGGAGCGGAGACCCCGAGCAGATCGAGGCCGATCTTGAATCCGACCTGGGCGGCCTCGACCAGCCAGAGTCGCGCCTGGGTCAACTCGGCGGGAACGTCGTCGCCGAGCACGTAGCAGTCGTGGTAGAAGCCGTGGAACCGATCGGCCAACTCACGGACCCAGGTGGCGACCTTGTGCGGGGCTCGTTCGATGCAGGCCATCTCCACCAGCTCGGGAAGTTCATCGAGCGACCGCAGGAGTTCCAGCTCCCGTTCGTGCACCAACAGCGACAGGTCGACGTTGTCGAGGGGCTGACGATCGACCCCGCGCTCGGCCGCCACCCGGCCGATGGAGGCGATCCGGGTGTGGGCGTACTGCACGTAGTACACGGGGGATTCGCGGCTCGCCGACCGCACCTTGTCGAGGTCGATGGTGACGGGTTGGTCCAGCGAGGTGAGCAGCGACAGCAGCCGCGTCGCGTCCGCGCCGAGGTCGGCCACGAGGTCGTCGAGGTCGACCACGTTGCCGGCCCGCTTGCTCATCCGTCCGCTCGTGAGGGAGATCATCTGTCCGAGACGCACCTCGAGCCGCTCGGGATCGATGCCCAGCGCCGCGACCCCGGCACGCAGGCTGGCGACCTGGCCGTGATGATCGGCGCCCCACACGTTGATCACCCGGTCGAAGTCGCGGACCAGGAACTTGTTGCGGTGGTACGCGATGTCGCCGGCCAGATAGGTGTAGTCACCGTTGGCCTTGCGCAACACCCGACGCTCACGTGGGTCGCCGAAGGCCTTCGACTCGAACCAGAGCGCGCCGTCCTCGTCGGTGATGACGCCCTTGGCCCGCAGCTCGTCGACCACCTCGGCGACCGCTGAGCTCTCTTCGATCGACGCTTGGCTGTACCACTCGTCGTAGTGGATGTTGACCGACTCCATGGTGGCCCTGATGCCTTCGAGCACGTGGGCAGCCGCCCAGGACCCCGCCGCGGTCACGTCGTCGAGTGGGCCGTCGTAGGACTCGGCCAGATCGGCGACGTACTGCCCGGGGTAGCCGTCCTCGGGCACCGGCTCACCCTTCGCGTGGGCGAGCAGGCTGGCCCCGAGGCGACGGATCTGCCCACCCGTGTCGTTGACGTAGTACTCGCGGCTGACGGTGTGTCCGCACCTCTCGAGCAGGCGCGCCACCCCGTCGCCGTAGCTGGCGAACCAGCCGTTCCCCACGTGGATCGGGCCGGTGGGGTTCGCCGAGACGAACTCGACCATGACCTTTTCGGGGTGCTCCGCGAGCGGCCGGGCGTAGCCGTCGGCGCCGGCCGTGACCGCTTCGGTCAACACGTCGTGCAGCCAGGTGGGGGCCAGGTGGAAGTTGACGAACCCGGGACCGGCCACCTCGACCCGTTCCACGTGCTGTGGAGGCGACGCTTCGAGCCGCGCGGCGAGTTCGGTGGCGAGTTCACGCGGGTTCCGACCTGCCCGTTTGGCCACGGCGAGGGCCGCGTTCGACGACCAGTCACCGTGCTCGCGACGGGCCGGGCGTTCCATGCCGATCGTCGCATCCGGGTCGTCGATGCCACATGCGCGCAGTGCAGTGGCCACGGCGTCGACCAATACGTCACGGATCACGGCAGCAGAGCTCCTCACTCCCGACCGCACCACGCGACGGGCGTCCCATCTTCGCGGTTCACCCCGGAGCCCGACGACTCCATTCCTCACCGCGCCTGGCGTCGCAGTACCGAATCCGGGCAAAGGACCAAAACCGTCCCGCTGCTACGCTGTGCAATCCCAGCCCTCGTAGCTCAGCGGATAGAGCATCGGCCTCCGGAGCCGTGTGCGCAGGTTCGAGTCCTGCCGAGGGCGCTTTCCAGTCCGATCAAACGAGGGGGACCACTCCGCGGTTCTCCCTTGTCACCTGTGACTCATGATCCGTCGAGTGTCTCGCTCGGTCAGCGATCCGGGTTTCGAATGTGCCACGGATCGAACACCGGTACCCCCATGGGCTCGAAGTCTGCGGTGTTGCGCGTCGCGACGGTGAGTCCGTGGACCACGGCGGTCGCAGCGATGAACGCGTCCCTGTCGGGCCTCGGATCGGGAACGTGGAAGTGCGCAGCGGTACGTGCGATCTCTCCGTCGACGTCGAACGTGCGACGGGCGAACACGCCCAACACGGTTTCGTCGAACCACCGGCGCAGGACGCGTCCAGAGTCGACGTCGCGTCGCTCGATCAGGAGGATTCCGAGCTCGAGTTCGAACAACGTGACCACGCTCAGGAACTGTTGCGTCACCTCGAGTGATGCTCCCCACGCCGCAACGTTCGGGTCGATCCGACCCGGAGTCTTCCGCAGCTCGCTGACGACGTTGGTGTCGAGCAGGTACGTCAAAACTCGGCCGCGCGAGGACGGTCGCGCAGGATCATCGGTTCGAAGTCCACGTCCTCGTCCATTTGCAGGCTTTCGAGCAGCGATGCCCCCCGTACGTCCCGATCTCGGTAGTCCTCGATCGAAAGGAGGACGTACGCCGGCCTGCCGCGGTCGGTGATCGTCACCGGGCCCTTCTTGGCGGCACGCTTCGCCGCGCTGACATCTCGATTGAATTCCCGGGCCGACATGGTCGTCATCGCACGGCCCTCCTCAGGTAGGTACGTACCTACTCTATTGAACTTCCCGGTCGCGAGCAACCGGAATGTCGCTCCATCGGCTGCCGTTCCACGAGGGTCCGGTTGACGTCCGTCATTCCTGAATCGCTGCATCGAGGTCCTTCCGGAGGAAGATCTCGGAGGGTTCGCCGGGCAACAGCAACGAACCGCAGTCCACCCAACCGTGCTTCCGGTAGAAGTGCTGGGCGTCCTCATCCGCACGGGTCGACGTCATCACCATGCGGTGACCGTCGACCCGAACGGCAGTCTCCCAAGCGGCCACGAGCCGGGTTCCGATGCCGCGCCGCCGATCGGCCGCCAGCACGAAGAGCAGGTTCATGAAGGGAATCTCGTCCCAGAACAGATTCCAGCGCAGCCACCCGACGGAACGTTCTCCGGCATGAGCGACGGACACCCGACCCGCGTCGAGCAGGTCGGCCAACACGTCGGGTCGGACGTGGTCGTCGTTGTCTGCAAGGAACGAGGTGTCACGCCGATCGGCGACCCGAATCTGGATCGCGTCGTCTGCGAAATCATGACTTGTCATGGCGGCCGGCCAGGCCGCCCGCGGACTTGCGCTTCACCTGGCCGGTTGGCAGGTCCGGCTCGGCGTGGATGATGACCGGCCACGACGGAAACGCCACTCGAGTGCCTGGTCGAAAGGGCTCCAGGATTCACGCCGCAGTCGCCATCTCCACCAGACGCCGCAGCGCCTTTTCGTCGAGCATTCGTCGTGCCCGACGGAGTGCCAGCGCACCATTGACCGCTGACAGGGTCGTACCGGTTTCCAGGTCGGCCTCCACTCCTGCCCATGAGGCGACGTCGAGCCACGACCACACCCGAGCGTGTCCTCTGGTCCGGCCGAGTGGCTGGGGGAAGGTCCCGTCCCCACGTTCGCCGGTGATGATCTGGTTCATGGACTGCCGGCTCCGGCCGAGACGTGCTGCCATCTCGGTCACCGTGACCAGGTCCTCCTCGTCGACCCGCCGCACGACGAGCCCCTCCACGGATTCCACGGCGTCGATTGCCGACAGCAGTGCCTCGAGAAGGTTCTCGGCGTCACGGTCGAAGTCGCCATAGGAGATCGTCGGGCCGTGGGCAAACGTCGCGTCGTCACATCCCGCGTCGAACAAGGCGTTGATGCGTTCGTCGGTGCCGGCGTCACCATCGATGATCAGCGTGAAGCCGTAGCGATCCATCATTCGCCTCCGGTGTGGGGACAACAGTCGACGTTGCGCCGAATGCGGCGGGCATGATCGGCAGGTACTCGAGGCGTCGACCAGATCGACGTCGGCGGCGTGCAATCTCCGGGGCACGTTGCCACGCCCCAGCGGTGACCCGCGCTGGTGCCGGTCACGTTCCAGCCGTGACGTTCGGCGTACTGCAAAGCGTCTTCGACCTCCTTCTTTCGATGGCGCCGACGAGCCATCTCATCGATCCACCGTAGCGCCGCTGTTGACAATTGGAAACACACTGACGACCTGCCACGGCCGCGCTGCTATGCCCGGGCGATACCGATCAGGTGCGCGCTCGCACCGGTCAGGGAGTCATCGCCGTCTGCCATGGCCGCGATGTCGACGACCTGGGCGATGATCGGATCATCGGGTGGACAGGCGCGATCGATCAGTGGCCAAGCCGGGCCTTCGACTCCCCGGATCTCGACGTCCGAGAACCGAGCGGCCTCCATCTCGTTCCGCAACTCGGCGACCGTGTGAAAATAGAAGATCTCCGCACCCATCGCGGCATGGTCATGGCCGGTCGCGGCTATCCGAGCTGCCTCCTTCTGAGCTTCGCTGCCAACGAGGTGTCCTCTCCTCAGATAGTCGAGCGCCACCGCGATTCTCGTGATCGCCGCGGCCGCGACCACACCGTGCGGCTTCACGACCCGGTGAGCTTCGGCCAGTGCCCTGGATCGGTCTACCGCGTCGATCAGGTGGTAGAGCGGGCCGAGTAACAGGACGGCGTCGAAGCTGGCGTCGTCGTAGCCAAGCTCGCGCGCGTCGCCGAGAGTTGCTCGCAAACCCCGCTTACGTGCACGCTCGACATGCAACGGAACGATGTCGACGACCTCCACCTCGAAACCGTCCTGTTGAAGCCAGGATGCGTGGACACCATCGGCTCCTCCCACATCGAGAATCCGCGAGCCGGGCACAAGCGCGTGCCGCAGGATTTCCTGCGTGCGGAGATATTCGACGCGCCCTTCCTTGACGAGCAGGCGTCCTGACTCATCCTTGCCGCCGTAGAAGATCGGGAGCTTGACGCCCGGGTCGAGGTCATCCATGACCGCAACTGTGCCAGGAGTGCCCGTTGTGAATGATGAGATTTTGCTCCGACGGCTGCGCTCGACTCGGGCCACCCACCGACAATCGTTTGACCTCTGAACTCCTCAGCGGGTGTTGACGCGGTTCATGGTGGCGTCGAAGCTGTCGCTGACGATGGACTCGACGGCGTCGGCCGCGGTTTCGATCGCGATGTCGAGTTCGGTCTGGTCGGTCTTGGAGGGGCGACGGAGCACGTAGTCGGCGCCGGCCATCTGCCCGGGAGGTTTGCCGACCCCGATCCTGATCCGACGGAAGTCGCGGGTGCCCAGGTGGGCCTCGATCGACTTGAGACCGTTGTGGCCCGCCAGACCACCGCCCTGTTTGAGCTTCACCCGGCCCGTGGGCAGGTCGAGTTCGTCGTGGACGACGACCAGCCTGGCAGGATCGTCGACGCCGTGGCGCTTGGTCAGCAACTGCACCGATCGGCCCGAGTCGTTCATGTAGGTCTGGGGAAACGCCAAGGCGACCCGCGCGTCGCCGATGCGGATCTCGGCCACGAAGGCCTGCTGCTTCGACGACCGCAACTTGTCGTCGTGGCGTGCCGCAACCCGTGCGACCACGTCGGCGCCGACGTTGTGGCGGGTGTGGGCGTACCGGTCGCCCGGATTGCCCAGCCCGACGAAGAGCCAGTCCGCGGGGGTTCCCCGACGGTCAGGACTCCGCTTCGTCGTCGCCTCCCGATTCGGCGGCCTCGGCAGCTTCGCCGGCCTCGCCCTCTTCCTCTTCGCCCTCTTCGGGTTCCTCTTCCGCCTCGACGCGGGTCATCGAGGTGACCACGACCGGCTCTTCGGGATCGATGTCGGTGGTGACGCCTTCGGGCAACGCGAGGTCTTCGACCCGGATCGCCTCGCCGAGGGTCAACTCGGAGATGTCGACGGTGAACTCGTTCGGGATGTGCTCGGGACGGGCCCACACGGTCAGAGAGAACAGGATCTGGTCGACGATGCCGTTCTCGCGGGTCACCGACAGCGCCTCACCCTCGACGACGATCGGCACCTCGACGCTGAGCTCGGTGTCACGGTCGATCAACGAGAAGTCCACGTGGTGCACGGTGTGGCGCACCGGGTGCCGCTGGATCTCCTTGACGATGGCGAGGCGGGTCTCTCCGTCCATCTGCAGGTCGAGCAGCGCGTTCATGCCGGCGTCGGTCGACAGTGCGGCACGCAGGTCGGGCCAGGCGACCGCCACGGGCACCGGGTCGGTACCCAGTCCGTACACGACGCCGGGGATCTGCCCCTGGGCACGCAGACGGTTGGATGGGCGGGAGCCGAGCTTGCGGCCCGTGGCAACGGAAAGGGTGACCTCAGCCATGGAGTGACTCCTACTTCTGAAAGTCGCGCCGGAGCGCAGCGGATGGAACGGATCGTCGATTCTACGAAGGTCCCGGTTTCGCCACGAATCCGACCGCAATCGGCGGCTCACCGAGCCGGGTCGAGCGGCGCCGACCTATCGGCGATTTCCTATCGCCTCTCGACCGATCGGGCTGGTGCCTGCTGAATGCAGCGCGATGAGCAGGTGTCGACGCTCCATCCGCCCCGGAGTTCGTTTTCGTGGGGTGAGGAAGCGGGGTGGGGTCACTTCTGGTTTTCGCCGCCGAAGATCTCCGAGACCGACGTGTCCTCGAACACCGCGTCGATCGCGCTCGCCACCAACCCGGCAACCGAGAGCACCTCGAGCTTGTCGATCCGCTTGTCGTCCGCCAGGGGCAACGTGTCGGTCACCACGACCCGGGAGATCGCGTCGGCGTTCTTGAGCCGGTCGATCGCCGGCGGGCTCAGCACCGCGTGCGTGGCCATCACCCAGACGTCGGCCGCTCCGTGCTCGACGAGGATGTCTGCCGCGGCGCAGATCGTGCCGGCGGTGTCGATCATGTCGTCGAGCAGGATGCAGTGGCGGCCGTCGACCTCACCGATCACGTCGGCGGCGACGACCTCGTTGGCCTTGCCCTTGGGACGGAACTTGTTGACGAACGCCAGACCCGCACCGATGTGCCCGCTGAAGCGCTTGGCCGCCTTCACCCCGCCCGCGTCGGGAGAGACCACGACCGGGTCGTTCGGTACGTTCCGCGAGATGTAGTCCTCGAGCACCGGCATGGCGGTGAGGTGGTCGACGGGGATGTCGAAGAACCCCTGGATCTGCCCGGTGTGCAGGTCGACGCTGACGACCCGGTCGGCGCCGGCGGACTGCAACATGTCGGCGACCAGCTTGGCGGTGATCGGCTCACGTCCTTCGGCCTTGCGGTCCTGACGGGAGTAGCCGTAGTAGGGACACACCGCGGTGATCCGCTTGGCCGAGGCGCGCTTCGCGGCGTCGATCATGATGA
>CAZQSU010000068.1:2839-17012 GCA_964595905.1 uncultured Iamiaceae bacterium | reverse complement strand
TTCCTGCTGCTCAAGCACTACCGGGGCGGACCCGAACCCGTCCGGCCGTATCCCTTTCTGGACCAGTGGGAGCCGGCCGCCGTCGAAGCCCACATGGCCTTCCTCGCCCACGTGACCGACACCCTCGATGAACGGGGCGAACTGATCGGCGTGCAGGCGCTCACCCAGGACCGCACCTGGGTCCGCTACGGCGGCCCGGACGCCGCGCCGGTCACCACCGACGGCCCACACCCCGAGACCAGCGACCTGATCGCCGGGTGGTATCTCGTCGACGTCGACTCCCGCGAGCGGGCCCTCGAGATCGCCGCCTGGGTGTCGTCGGAACCCGGGCCCGACGGTGAGCCGCTGCACGAGTGGATCGACGTGCGCCAGGTGATGGACGGCGGCACGTCGAGAGGTTGAGCCGGACCGTGACCGAAGGTCCGATTCGATCGACCCCGCCGACCCGGTCGGAGGATCGGACGCTCCCGGGGGATGCGCGCGCCTTGCGTGAGCTCATCCCCCGGGTGCTCGCCGGGTTGCTCCGCCGCGGCGAGGATTTCGACTTGGCCGAAGATGCGCTCCAGGAGGCGTTGGTCGACGCGCTGCGCGTCTGGCCGGAGCGTCCGCCGCGCAACCCGGAGGCGTGGCTGACCAGCGTCGCGATCAGGCGCATCGTCGACGCACGGCGCAGTGCGGCGGCCAGAGATCGCCGCGAGGAGGCGGTGGCCACCCAGGCGCCACCGGGCCCGACCGAGACCGGCGACGACACCCTGGTGTTGTTGTTCTGTTGCTGCTCGCCGGATCTCTCCCCCGCGTCCCAGATGGCACTCACCCTGCGGGCCGTGGCGGGACTGACCACGCGGGAGATCGCCGAAGCCTTCGCCGTGCCCGAAGCGACGATGGCCCAACGGATCAGCCGGGCCAAGCGGCAGGTGCGCGGACGCCCCCTGAACCAGCCAGGTGACCTCGCCGTGGTGTTGCGGGTGCTGGAACTCGTGTATGTGACCGGCCACCGTGGCCGGGTCGATCTCACCGCCGAAGCGATCCGGCTGGCCCGCCAACTCATCCTCGCCACCGACGAGCCCGAGGCGCGCGGCCTGCTCGCGATGATGCTGTTGAACCATGCCCGGCTGCCGGCGCGCCTCGACGGGATGGGCCGCATCGTCCCGCTCGACCGTCAGGACCGAAAGGTGTGGAACACCGCCGAGATCACCGAAGGGGTCGCGCTGGTTCACTCCGCGCTTGCCGAACAGACCGACGAACGTCCTCCGGGGCGCTACCAGATCGAAGCGGCGATCGCGGCGCTGCACGACGACGCGCCGAGCGCCGCCGAGACCGACTGGATCCAGATCCTCGAGTGGTACGACGCCCTCGTCGCCCTCACCGACGATCCGATCCGTCAGGACCCGGCGTCGCTGCTCGGCCGTGCCGTCGCCGTCGGCCACGTCGACGGTGGCCCGGCCGGGATTCGCGAGGTCACCGGGCTGCAATCGGTGATGGGCGACCACCACCGCTGGCACGCCGCGCTCGGCTACCTGCTCGAGCTCGCTGGTGATCCGTCCGCTGCCGCCGCCGCGTACGCCACCGCCGCCCGACTGGCCACCGACATCGCCGAACGTGACCACTTGGTGCGCCAGGCGGCGCGTCTGCGATCAGGGCCGCGATCGACCGGTGAGTCCTGAACGCCGACGCTGCCGACCACCCCAGCCATCGGCGTCGGTACGTCTTTGCACGGTTCACCCGCTCTGGCCGGGTCGAGCGTGCAAAGACGCGATCCGGGTCAGGGCGCGGCGACGCCGGTGACCCCGCCGTCGGCGGGAGTGCGGTTGCGACGATCAGATGACGGATGACGCCGCGCTCCATTCGCGGCGGCGCGACGATGATCGTGAGGTCAGTGGGCCGGAAAGGCCGAGCACACATCCGACGGTTGGTTGCCGGTCAACGTGCAGATCTCCCTGACGAACTCACCGGCCACCAGGTTGACGTTGCCCTGCATGGTCGACTGATCGGTGTCGTGCGTCGTCGACGCGGCGAGCGTCGAAGCGATGTCGGTCTGGCTCTTGCCGATCAGTGTCGACAGGTCGACCGACCCTCCCGATTGCACGGCCATGCCGCCGAAGTCGATGAACGGAAACGACCCTTTGCCACGCTCTTCGAGCAGCTTCCGCTGTTCGTCTGTGGGCGCCTGCAGGTCGGCCCAGCCGTTGCCATCGCGCTCGTTCCCCTTCATCTCGACCGGCGTGAAGGTGACGTACCGACTGGTGTAGGTGGAGCCCACATACGTGAGTGTCGGCACCTCCGATTCGGCGGAGTGGATCAGCTGCAGGCCAGAGAACGTACCGAACTTCGACAACGCCACGGTCAACGGCCAACGCTCCCCCGCACAGTACGGGCAGAACTCGCCACCGATGTAGAGCACTTCGGGTTTGCCGTCCTTCTTCCTGAGGGTGCCGTCTTGAATCGGCTTCACGGGGTTGACCGGTGTGCCGGCCGTGGTGGCGGCGACGATCGCCGGCAGCGGCACCGACGCGAGGTCATCGATCAGCGACGCCGGGGCGGGGGTCCCACTCGTCGGCGCGGTCGTGGTCGTCGCGTCACTCGTGGGGGCGGTCGACGTCGCCGATGTGGTCGACCGCGTGCCCTCGGGGCTGGTCGATCCGCACGCCGTTCCGAGGAGCACGACCGACATCAGAACGGCGAATCCGAGCATCGATCGACGGCGCACCGCTCTCATCACCGACCCAGCGGACGCGGTTGCCGCCGCCTGGCTTTCCCGTCGTACGCCGCTTTGTGGGTAGTCGGATGACTCGTTCATCGTTCCCTCCGGTTCACCTGGCCCGTCCGGGGTGACCGAGCCATCGAGTCCGAGTACTACCACAGTGTGCAGACGGCTCCCGCGCCACTGCGCTCACCACCGTGCCGCACGCTCTGCCTCGACTTTCAGGAATGCACCTCGTTGCGTGATCAGGTCGTGCAGGTGTCGAGCCAGGACCAGTCGCTCGACGACCCGCCCGATCGGGCCGGCCGGTGCGGTGAAGGCGACCCGATCGATCATCGTGACGGCATGGTCGGACTCGACGAAAAGGTGTTCGTGTCGGATCGACCGGAACGGACCCCGGATCTGTTCGTCCACGAACCGGTGCGGGCGCTCGAACACGACGATTCGGCTCGTCAGCGAGAACCAGACGCCGAAGTGACGGGCGCGGAAGGTGACGGATTGATCCGGTCCGATCGGACCCGAGGTCACCCCGGCGACCACGCGTTCCCGCGCGCCGGCCTGGGAAGCGACGTGCACACCGATGTCGCGGGCCAGGTCGAACACGACCTCGATCGGTGCATCGATGTCGGTGCGCACCTCGAAGGTGACGGTCACGTTGCATCCCCTCGATCGACCGAGGTCGCGGGTTCGGGCGTGGGCGTCCAACCCTGCGCTTTCTCCGCGAGAAAGTGGGACGCTTCGGTGGCCAGGGCTCGCCGGAGCAGCACGGTCGTGATCGTCTCGGCGAGCGGCGCCAGGCGGCCGAGATCTTCCGAGAGCGCTGCGAATCGCTCCTCGGGCATGCCGGCCTCGACGAAGGGTTGCCAGAGATGCTGGTCGAACAGCGTGGCGAACCTGGCGGCGAGATCCCGCGTGACGTCGGCGAGGTGTTCGTATTCGTCCAGCACGTCGTCGACGGGGAAGCCCATCTCGATCAGCGCCGAGCCGACATCCAGGAAGGTGGGGTCGACCACCACCTCGGCACCGTCGAAGGTGACCAGGCCGAGGGTGGCGGCGCGCTGCATGTCGTCGCCGGTCAGCTCGATGCCACTGAGGCGTTCGACCAGTTCCGCTGGCGTCAGTCGCAGCACCGCCGGAGGTGTGAGCAATGTGGCGATGTCGGACTCCAGGCCGAGGACGTCGCCGAGCGATCGACCGCGTTGCCAGTCGTCGACCAGTTCGTTGATCGCGGCGAGCGAAAATCCGCGCTCGCGCAGCTCGCCGATCAATCGCAACCGGGCGAGGTGCGAGGCGTCGTAATACCCGACCCGCCCCTTCTTCTGTGGCGGGGGCAACAGCCCCCGGTGCTGGTAGAGGCGGATCGTGGTGAACGCCACGCCCGAGGCGTGCGCCAACTCCTCGATCGTCATCTGGTCGGAATCGGAGGTTGCATCACTCACACCAACAGTGTAGACATTTACTCTGTGAGCATTTACTCACAGAGTAAACAGTCCCGTGTGGTGAGTTCGGAGCGGAGCAGCACGTCGCGGGAGATCCCCGGGACACCGCTCGACTGGACGTTGCAGCGACGTCTGGGCCTGGCCGCCTGGGGGTGGATCACCGTCGGGGGTGCGCTGGGCGCCGTCTTCGCACCGGGGCTGTTCACGCCGTCGGTCCTTCTCGTGAGTCCGTTCGGTGCCATCGTCGGCGCCGTCGTCGGCATCCCTGGCGCCGCGGCACTGACCTCGTGGATCCGCCTGTACGCGCAAGGTCCGATCGACGCTCGACACGTCACGTCGAGACTGGAGCTGATCGGTGCGATCGCCGCGCTCGGAGGATGCTTCCTCTTCTTGTGGTGGGACGTCGCGCCGATCGTGCTGTTGGGCGACGAACTCTCGATCAGCATGGCCTTCCACGCGGCGTACGCCCTGACGGGCGTCGCGTCGAGCGGCCGCTGGGTCGGCCGGCGGCTCGCCCTCGCCTATCTCCACTGTTGGGAACTCGCCCCGCCGCCATCCTGGTTCAACCGACTCCATGCGTCGAGGATCAGTCGGACCGGTACCGACTCACGGTGGATGCGTCGACCATGACCCCTGACTCGCCGGTGCCTGCCGAGATCCGACCACGAGTGGAGGAACCGGCTCTGCCGCCTCCCCTGGGTATCGGCGACACCAGACTTCCCTGGCCCACGCAATGGCGGATGACGCTGGCCGGGTGGTGGTGGATCACCGTCGGGGGTGCAACGAGCGCGCTGTTCTGCCTGGGTCTGTTCTCGGTCGCCGGCTGTTGGATCGCGGTGCCGATCGGCGCCATTGCGGGCGCGATCATCGGGGTCCCGGGTGCCGCTGTGCTCACCGCCTGGATCCGCCGACGGCACGACCCCCCGGGTGACCCCGAGAAGTTCAGCAGCATGCTCGAAACCATCGGCATGGTCGGCGCACTGGCGGGCTGCAGCCTCGTCATGTGGTGGTGGCTCGGCCCCTGGCTCCTGGTCAACAGCGACTTCACCCTGAGGACTGCCGTGCCCGGGCTCGCAAATGCAGCCTTCGCGGTGGCTGCGGTCGCGGCGTCAGGCCGCTGGGTCGGCCGTCGCCTTGCGAGCCACTACCTGCGTGCGTGGGGGCTCGCCGCCCCGACATCTTGGATCGGGCACCTCCGCTGACGCGTTCGGCGGCTCGACGGTGCGACCGGAGTCCAAGGCAATGGTGAGGCGATCAGCCGTCGGCGATGGACGAGCGGTGCGCCACGGGCTCGATGCGACGCGCTCGGTCGGTGCCACGACGTGTCACGCCGTCATGTGGTGGCGACAGCGTCGCGAGCCCGGGCCATTGCTGCGTCGACGCCGAGTTCCGGCGCCCACCGATCGAGGTAGGCACAGCCAGGTCTCCGGCCGGCATTCGCCCGTGCCACCGTGCCGGGCGGAGGGTTGGCGTTGGGGTTCTTCACCGGTCCCCGAATCGAGGCGTTCGACCATGCGGTGACACCCGGCTACTTCTGGCCAATCGACCTGCTCGCGGCGCGAGTCGAAGCAGCCGGGTTCGTCGTGACCCATTCAGGGACGCGCCACGATCCGGGCGCCCGCCCCCACGGTGAGATCCTCGCAACCCGCAGCGACGACTGATCCGTTCTCGACGCATCCAGGTGAGCCCGGGCGTACCGCAACGGTCGCGCCGTCGGCCGCGTCACTGCACCACCGCTTCGGTGACGACCTTCGACGCCTCGACGGGTCCGAACGTCGGCGGCTTGGGCCGCACCCCGCCTTCGCCGAGCCGGACGACGACCGTTCCCGACCCACGGTCGACCTGCACGATCTGGTTGCCCAGGCCGATCGCCCAGAACAGATCCTGCGGCGCCCCCGGCGCGAGTTGGCCGACCTTGGTCGCCGGATCCGACAGCGCGGCGAGGTCGGTCGCGACGAGTGGGTTCCCGATCGGTCCCTCGTGGTTGAGCCAGAACAGGAAGCCGTAGCCGACGTTGAGCTTCGTGGACGATCGACCCGTCGCCTGCGCGACGTAGTCGGCCGGGACGATCTGCTCACTCCCCCAACGTCCGCCGTTCAACAGCAGCAGCCCGAACCGGGCGAGGTCCTCACACGTCGACTCCGTGCCCTGGTACAGCACGGCGTTGCCGGCGCGGTCGACGCTCATGTGCGTGTGGGTCATGCCGAGTGGCTCGAACAGCCGCTCTTTCGCGAACTCGGCCACCGACATGTGAGTCGCCGATGACAGCACCGCCTCGAGGGTCTGCACCGCCGAGTTGTTGTAGGCCCACTGCTCGCCGGGCGCGTGCTCCTGGGACAACCCCACGGCGAAGGCGGTCTGGTCGTCCGCCTTGATCAACTCGGAGTAGTCGGTCCCGATGCTCCACTCCCGCCCCGAATCCATGCTGAGCAGGTCGCGCACGGTGACCTGGTCGGCCGCGGTGCCGCGCCATTCCGGGATCCACTTCGCGGCCTTGTCGTCGATCGACAGGTCGCCGTCGCCCAATGCGATCCCGACGAGCACGCTCGTGATCGACTTGGTCACCGAGAACACGTTCTGGGTGGTCGTCGGGGTCGAGCCGTCGAAGTTCCACTCCCCCGCGATGGCTCCGTCGCGCACCACGACGAGGCACTTGGACTTTCCCTTCTCCGCGGTGTCGGCGCTGCGCCGCAGCGCCGCGCCATCGAGTCCGACCGTTGCGGGTGCGACCCGGTCCCAGGAGGTTCCCGGCACCGAGGTACTGCGCGTGGTCGGCGGGCCCGCCGGTGTCGTCGCCGAGGGCGCTGCCGTGGTCGAGCCGTCCGCCCGGTCTGCCCCGGTCGGTCCCGTCGAACACGACGCCAAGGTGGCGACCGCAATGAGCACCGCCATCGCCCGAAACCCTCGAGGCCGACCGAACCGTCGGTCGCGCTCGACGCGCCATTCGGGTGCTGCAACTCCGGACACGGTCCTCCGCGGCAACGGGACGAGGGTTTCGGAGACGGTAGCAGCGGCACGCACGTGGCCGACCGGGGCGTACGGTCGGCTGCCGACCTGGGCCACCTGCCAGGCTTGCGCCATGCCTCGGCCTGACGACCACACGACCTGGGTGCCGTCGCCCGCGCCCGAAACGGTTGCGCGGCGATTCGGGTCCCAGCTCCTCGTCGGTGACCAGCCCGATGATCCGGTCGACGTGGCCCGGCGACTCCTCGCCATCCAGGCCCAGGACCTGCGCGGCGCGAAGCTGGCCGTCCGCGCCCGGACCCACGGGCTGGCCGTGAGCGACGTCGACCGGGCGATCAGCGACGACCGGTCGGTCGTGGTGACGTGGCTGAATCGCGGCACCGTGCACCTGGTGGCCACCGAGGACCTGGACTGGCTGCATGTGCTCACCACCAGGCGTCTCGCGGCGCAGAGTACGCGCCGACTCGCCCAGTTGGGTGTCGATGCAGACGATGCCGATCGTGCCGTCGACGTCGTGGTGCGCACACTCGGCGCGGACGGGCCGACCGGTCGCGACGACCTGCGCGGCGCGCTCGAGTCCGCCGATCTGCCCGCTGCGGCGGCCGCGCTGTACCAGGTGCTGTTCCAGGCGAGCGCGCGCGGCGAGGTGGTGCGCGGACCGTTGCGCGGGACGAGTCAGACGTTCGTGCGCTGGGACGCCTGGGTCGGCCCGCGTGGTGACGTCGACGTCGAAGCCGCGTCGGGCGAGCTGGCCCGACGGTTCCTGATCGGTCACGGCCCGGCGACGGCCCGTGACCTCGCCAAGTGGGCCGGGGTGACGCTCACGCTCGCCCGTACCGGTCTGCGACGGATCGGCGGCGATCTGGTCGAGCTGCCCGACGGCACCGTGTCGCTCGCCGAACATGCACTGCACGGCGATGGCCGTCTGCCCGGTCCGATGCTGCTCGGCCCGTTCGACCCGCTGTTGCACGGTTGGGCCGATCGCACCCCGGTCACCGGTGAGCACACCGGGATCGTCACCACCAACGGGCTGTTCCGTCCGTTCGCGCTCGTGGAGGGCCGCGCCGCCGGGCTCTGGCGACTGGCGAAGGGAACGGTCACGATCGAACCGTTCGCTCCTTTGCCCGAGGAGGTTTCGGCCGCGCTCGACGAGGAAGCCGCCGACGTGCTCCGCTTTCTCGACGGCTGAGCGAACCGACTGATCGACGTGCTGCCCGCGGGCACGCCGTTCAGTCGGACCGGATCGGTCAGGGTGACCCTTCGGCGAAGCGCTTGACCAGGTCGAGTTGTCGGGTCCATTCCGCCCCGATGCGCTCGAGTTCACGGGCGATCTCGTCGAGCCGGTGTCCGAGGGGTTCGTAGACGACTTCCCGACCGCGACGGTGTGACTCGACGAGCCCGACTGCTCGCAGCACCTCGAGGTGCTTGACGATCGCCTGACGGCTGATCGGCAGTTCGCGAGCCAGGGCCGACGCAGACGAGGGTTGTTCGCCGAGACGGCCGAGGATGTCCCAACGGGTTGCATCCGCGAGGGCCATGAACACCGGGACGGGGCTGGGCGTGGTCACTTCTCGACGAAGGCGCGCGCCGCGGCGAGTTCGGTGTCCCAGCCGGCGTCGTTGTTGGACCGGTCCTGCAGCCATTCACTGCGCGGCTTGTGCAGTCCCGAGAATCCGGATTCGACGACCCGCAAGGTCACCCCGCCGGCGGCGCGGTCGTCGATCGTGAACTCCACGAGCGTGGACCGGGCGATGCCGTCGTCGGGGAGCGCATGGTGCCAGCGGAACGCCACGTTTCGCGGGGGCTCGCTGGTCACGGTCTCGAACCGGAACTCGCCGTACTCGGGGTGGACCACGACCGTGAACTCCCCGTCGGCACGCAGCTCTGGATCGGGGTCGATGGTGCCATCGTTGATCCACCAGCCGGGGCGCGAGACGAGCGCGAACACCGCTTCGGCGCTGGCGTCGATGTCGATGGACTTGTCGATCCGGTCGAGCGGGTCGATCTCGGAGGTATCGGTGGTGGACATGGTCGGCTCCAGTGTGAACGGGTTTGATGTGCAACTTCATCATTGCACATCGTGCGGTCTCCTGCAACCCTCAAATTGCAGTTCGAGCGCGAGCATTCGGCCACGTTCAGATCCAGCTCCACGGCGATGGGCGGTTCGATGTCGTCGGCGACCAAGTTTGCTGATCGCGACTCGTTCTTTGGGGGGTTGACGTCGCATACAGACGGAATGTCTCCAAAGAACGTGGTGCCGCCGTTGCTCCACTCGCCGAGTTGCTCGACCGAACCGCGCGGGGCAGACCGCCTGAGGCCGACGGATGCGTCGACGTCTTCCCCAGCACTGGCGCAGTCGACGCCGTGGTCAACTTCACCGGCCACCTGGCCGTGTCGACCTCGCTCGATGGACGCTCGGTCAGACAGCACTTTCGAGACGGCGACCTCGACTGCTGGAGCGCGTCTCCCGCACTGGATTGGCTGGCCCGGTCGTCGGATCGCGTCATGGAAGCGACCGATGTCGTGCTCGCGGCTTCTGGACTCGGGCGAGATCCGAGGATCGGACCGGTCGAGGCGGGAACGCTTCAGCACCCACGCATCGCCGAGGCGACCCGCCACCGGACGGCTTGTGAGGCATTCGCCTGTGGTTCCGCGCCCGACGGTGTCTTGGTGCTTGGGCGAGGATTGGTGGGACGCCGCGAGATGGCCTTCGAGGTCGCCGTGGCCCACCGTTGCCGAGGACTGGAGCGACGACTGACTCACGCGGCCCGCTGCCTGACGCCGGTTGATGAGATCGTCTGGGCCCAGGTCGCGCCACCCAATGCGGCGTCGCTTCGTACCTTGCTCGCAGCCGGCTTCGTTCCCGTGTGCAGCGAAGTGCTGCTGGTCCCGAGCTGAGGGACCGCGACCTGCAGCCAGGCATCCTCCCGACTCGGTCGCTCCATACTCCAGAATGCAAGTCGTAGACGATCCGTCTACACGCGGGTAGGTTGGACGGATGACCAGCACCACGATCCGGGTCGATGTGACCACCCGCGACACCCTCGCCGCGCTTGCTCGCGAACGGAACGCCTCTCTGGGTGAAACGGTGCGCGACGCCGCCGAAGCACTCAGGCGGGCCCGATTCGCCCGGCGGACGGTCGACGCCTATGCCCGCCTCCGCGACGACGAACACGCGTGGCGGGACTATGAGTCCGAAGCGGCGTCGACCTCGGTGGGCGATGGCATCGGTCGATGAGATCTGGATCGTCGACTTCGGTGAGCCGTTCCCGGCCGAGCCGGCGCACCACCGACCCGCACTGGTGGTCGGGCCCGCTCCCGAGTTCGGCACCCAGCTCCCGTTCGTCATCGTCTGCCCACTGACGAGCACCCATCGCGACCTGCCGGTTCACGTCGACATCGAGCCGGACGCCACGAACGGGTTGGATACGGTGAGTTTCGTGCAGTGTGAGCTCATCCGCTCGGTGAGCCGACGCCGCCTGGTCCACCGACTCGGGTCGGTCGCCGCGGCCCAGTCCTTCGCGGTCCACGACGTCATCGCCATCCTGCTCGGCCACTGACTGAACCCGATCTGCCAGGTCGACGTCAGCCCGTCCGGAAGTGGTGAGCACCCTCGCGGTCAGCGTCGCTACGCTCCAGCGCGTGCCGCTGTTCGAAGGTGTCGCCCGCGAATACGACGCCGCCCGGCCTTCGTACCCGCCTGGCGTTTTCGATGCGCTCGAACCGCTTGCCGGCCTGACCGTGCTCGACGTCGGCGCCGGTGCGGGTATCGCGACCCGCGAACTCCTCGACCGGGCCGCTTCGGTCGTCGCGATCGACCACGCCCACGAGATGCTCCGGCGCGCGGCGATCAGGTCACCCGATCTGCCTGCCGTGGTCGCGGACGGGCACGCACTGCCGAACCCTACCGCGTCGGTCGATCTGGTGTGTTGCGCGCAGGCGTGACACTGGCTCGACGCGGTCGCGGGCGCTTCGGAGGTGCACCGTGTCCTGCGCCCTCACGGGCGCTTCGCGGCGTGGTGGTCGCACGCCCGGGCCGACGGTGCGGAGTGGTTCGACGCCTACTGGACGGCCGTCTCCCGTGCGTGCACCGGCGTGAGCCAGGATCAGCGCGACACCGACTGGGGCACCACGATGGCCGGCGATGGGCGATTCGATGTCGGCACGCGGGTGACCATCGGCTGGGACCGGACCATGTCGGTCGACCAGTTCATGACCGAAGTGGCGAGCTACAGCTACGTCGCCGCCCTCGCCCCGACCGCCCGTCGCGACCTGCTCGACGAACTCGACACCATCTTCCGGCGCCGCTTCGACGGCGCCATGCTCGTGCCGTACGAGTCGTGGCTGTGGATCGCCACACCGCATCGAGCCGAGGCTCGGGCACTCGCCGACCACGAGCTCTTCCGACGGTCCGAGCGCCGTGAAACGCGGTGACGAGGGTTCTTTGGAGCGTCGACGTCGGATACGGACGAGAACTCTCCAAAGAACCGAATGTGGCCGGTGCGCCGGCGCTGATCCGCGCCGCGGTCGGGCCGGTCAGACAGGCAGGGCGGGGCGATTCACCTGGCCACGGATCGCGTCGGCAGCCGGCAGGTCGGCCGGATGGTCCGGCGTCGGGATCACCGGCAACACCAGCGATGTCGCGTGGGCTCCCCCGATCCCCACTTCGTGCGTCGCGCCCTCGACGGTCGGGTTCTCGAACCGCCAGAACGGGTGGTCCCGTCCGGGTGTCGACACGGCGACCCGCAACGTCACGCCCTTGCGGAACAGATGCGCCACCGGCAGCAGGGGCACCCGGGTGTGGACCCACTCCCCCGGTGCCAGCTCGGCGCGGTCCTCGCGGGCAAACGTGTAGTCGACAGACAGCGCGTCGCCGGGTCGCTCCTCGACGCGGTGGACGGGGCGGTGATACCCGGTCTGGACCCGTACCTCGGCGCCGTCGGGCCGCACCTCGGTGAGGGTCACCTGCACCGCGGTGTCGGTCGTGCCTGGCCGCAGCCACAGATCGAGGTGGGGCTGCCCGGCGATGGTGAACGTCTCGCCCACGACCGTCTCCCACACGGCCTGGGCGCCGTCGGGGAACCGGGTCCACTCGTACGCGATCGTCGGCTGGATGAACGCGTCGAAGTCGTCGGTCAGCGCGTAGCTCTCCGCGCCCGCGTCGGGATCGTCTCGGTACGGCACCGTCTCTTCGGCCTCGGGCGCCTCGGAGACGAGCGCGTGCCCGGGGCCCAGCCACAACCGCATCGCCTGCGTCTCGGGGATCGGCCAGGCATCGGCGACCGTCTCGAAGCGCGCGCCCGGCGAGCCGGCCACGTCGTTCGCGGCGCCGCTCTCGAACAGCAGACGCACCGGTGGTTCGGCCTGGTACGCGGCGAGCGCGGCGTCGTAGTCGTCGCCGAACCCGGTGAACCGGTCGGCTTCGAGCACGGGCGTGTAGCCGAAGTGCTCGGCGAAGACCGTCGGCGCCAACTCACGCATCATGGGATTGACCCGGGGCACGCGGCGGGCAACGTGGAAGGTCAGGAACTCGAACCACCGGTTGATCAGCATCGGCGAATACCCGTCGGGATGGTGGCCGTTGACGAAGGTGAACACCGTGTGCGGCGACGACGTGAACCCGTCGAGCATGAGCGCGGCGCGGCTGCCGGTCTGTTCGTCCTGCCACGAGCCGGTCAGGTACACCGGCACGTCGATCCGGCCGACCAGATCGGCGGCACGACGCTCGCGCATCGCGTCACGGTACGTGTCCAGGGCGTGACCGAACCGGGCGAAGTCGAGGTCGATCGTGCGCACCTGCTGGTTCGCCGCGGCGACCTCGTCGCCGTTCGCGATCCTCTGCGCGTCCCACGCCTGCCCACCCATCTTGGTCTCGGCGTCGCGCATCTCGATCCATACGCGGGTGAACCCGGAGTTGTAGATGCCCCCGGGCCACTGCTGGCGCCACAGGTCGTCCAGCACCGACAGCGGCGTGATCGCCGCGAGACTCGGCGGCTGCGTCGCGGCGACGAACAGTTGGGTGTTGCCCGGATAGCTCAGCCCGACCATGCCGGGCCGGTTGTGCAGAACCCAGTCCTGGCGGGCCACGATCTCGACGATGTCGTAGCCGTCGGCGGACTGCGCCGCGGAGAACACGTCGTAGATGCCACCCGAACAGCCGGTACCGCGGATGTTCACGCCGACCACCGCGAACCCCATGAGGTTCGCGATGAGCGATCCCGGTTGGGGAGCGTCTGGGTTCGACGGTCCATAGCCCGAGTACTCGATGACGGTCGGCCAGGGCGCGGGACCGTAGAGGTTCTCGTCGGGGAACATGACGTTCACCGACAACTGCACGCCGTCGCGCACGGTGAGATAGCCGAACCCGGAGTCGAGGGTCTGGTCGTAGAACGCCGCGTCGGGATGGTCGTCGACGGCGAGCACGGTGACCGGCCCATGACGTTCTCCGGTCGCATCGTCGACCAGCACATAGTCACCGGGGTCGAGCGTCCGACCTTCCCGGACCACCTCGACGAGGTCGTCGACGCCGTTCACGACCCGGTGCTCGGGCGGCAGGTACGCGAAGTGGACGTTGCCCGCGTCGTCGGCGACCTGGGTGACGACCGGTACGCCGTCTGTCCCTTCCAGTCGCAGACGCGCCCCGGCCGTGGCGCCCGTGACGGTGAGCGTTTCGACTCCGGGTCGGATCTGCATGGCTGGCTTCCCCTCTGGCCGTTTCGAACGTCACGATCGTAGAGACCCGACCGAACCCCGGCAGATTCCGCGCGACTGGCGAAGAGGGAATCGCGCACACCAGTTCCCGAGTCCGAGGCCGGGCTGGAAGTGGGATGACGCGCCCCCGACCACCACCGGAACTCTGGGAGGAAACCCACGAACAACGCCGGGAACCTCCCAGAGTTCGATCAGGGCGGGCCGGGACGCACGCGACGAGCGAACTCTGGGAGGAAACCCACGAACAACGCCGGAAACCTCCCAGAGTTCGATCAGGGCGGGGCAGGTGCGCACGCGACGAGCGAACTCTGGGAGGAAACCCACGAACAACGCCGGGAACCTCCCAGAGTTCGATCAG
>CAZQSU010000068.1:0-2739 GCA_964595905.1 uncultured Iamiaceae bacterium | reverse complement strand
GGTGGGGTGGGCGGGGCGGACGCCGGCTGGGACGCGCAACGGGCGGGTGTCGGTCGACACCCGCCCGCAAGCGTCGATCGGTCCGCAGACGGACCGGCCCTGTTTCGAATGCGGTACTACTTGAGTTCGACGGAGCCGCCGGCCTCTTCGATGGCGGCCTTCGCGGCGTTGGCGTCGTCCTTGGAGACCTTCTCGAGCACCGGCTTCGGGGCGTTGTCGACGAGGTCCTTGGCTTCCTTCAGCCCGAGACTGGTGAGGGCACGGACGGCCTTGATCACGCCGATCTTCTTGTCGCCGGCGGCGGTCAGGACGACGTCGAACTCGTCCTGCTCGTCTTCCGCAGCGGCGTCGCCGCCCCCGGCTGCGGGCGCGGCAGCGACGGCAGCGACGGGCGCCGCGGCGGTCACGCCGAAGCGCTCTTCGAAGGCGCTCAGCAGCTCGGAGAGCTCGAGCACGGTGAGGCTCGCGATGTCGTCGAGAATCTGTTCGGTGGTTGCCATGTTGGTGTTACTCCTGTTCGGATCCGGCATCGGCCGGGGTTTCGTCGGTGGTGGCCTCGGCGGCCGGGGATTCGGTTTCGTCGGTGGCTTCGGGTGCTTCGGCGGTGGCGGCGCTGTCGTCCGCGGGCGCTTCCGCGCTCGTCTCCGCGGGGGCTTCCGCGGTCGGCTCGTCGACCCCGTCTGCTTCGGCGGTGGCGGCGCTGTCGTCCGCGGGCGCTTCCGCGCTCGTCTCCGCGGGGGCTTCCGCGGTCGGCTCATCGACCCCGTCTGCTTCGGCGGTCGGCGCTTCGGCGGCAGGCGCTTCGGCTGGCATCGTGTCGATCAGCGCCTTCATGCCGTACGCGAGGTTGCGTGGCATCGCCTGGAGCAGACCGGCGAACTGTTGCAGCGGCGCGGCGAGCGCACCGGCGAGTTGGGCGAGCAACACGTCACGCGACGGCAGGTCGGCCAGCACCTTGAGTTGGTCGACCGACATGGCCGTGCCGTCGACCACGCCTCCCTTGAGCACCAGCGCGTCGTTCTTCTTGACGAAATCCCGCAGCGCCTTGGCGGCTGCGGCGGCGTCGCCGGCGGAACCGTCTTCGCGCTGGCCGACGAACGCGATCGCGGTCGGGCCGGTCAGCAACGCATCCAGGTCGAGCCCGGCCTGGCGGGCAGCGATGCGCACGAGGGTGTTCTTGTAGATCTTGTAGTCGGCGCCGGCGGTGCGGAGCTCGTTGCGGAGCTCGGCCATCGCGGGCACGTCGAGACCGCGGTACTCGGTCAACAGCACGGCCGAGGCGTCCTCGAAGTGCCGCTCGAGTTCGGCGACCTTGGCGACCTTGTCAGGTCTTGGATTGTCCATCACTCACCTTGTCGGTCAGATCACTGCCGGTCAGGGCATTGTCGGTCAGAGCAGGAAACGGGCGCTACCACTCACGTCGGAGCGTGTCGCAACACCGAGAATCCGATGACGAGAACACTTCGTGGTGGTGAAGCGTCCGCCTCGTCGGGCCGGATCCCCGGTGAGGAGGATCCGTTTGAGCCGATGAACGGCACCGGAGGTCTCTGGCGAGCGATGTGGTTGTCGAAGGCAGATGTTAGACACGCCGATTCGGATTGCACGAATCCGGATCGGGGTGACGCTGGTCAGCCCGCGACGGCGTCGGCGGGCTCCAGGTGTGAGGGGTCGACCTTGATGCCCGGACCCATCGTGGACGACACCGTGAGCCGTCTCAGGTATCGACCCTTCGCCGAAGAGGGACGCACCCGGTTCAGTTCGTCGACGACGGCGGCGAGGTTCGCGACCAGGGCCTCCTCGGTGAACGACACCTTGCCGATCGGCACGTGCACGTTGCCGTAGCGGTCGGTGCGGTACTCCACCCGGCCGCCCTTGAACTCGGCGACGGCCTTGGCCGGCTCGGGGGTGACGGTGCCCGACTTGGGGTTCGGCATGAGTCCACGCGGACCCAGCACCCGACCGAGGCGACCGACCTGGGCCATCAGGTCCGGCGTCGCGATGACCAGGTCGAAGTCGAGGCGCCCACCTTCGACCTCGGCCAGCAAGTCGTCGGCGCCGACGACGTCGGCACCAGCGGCCCGGGCGTCGTCCGCAGCGCCTCCGGCGGCGAACACGGCGATGCGCACGTCCTTGCCGGTCCCCGACGGCAGGGCGACGGTGCCACGCACCATCTGGTCGGCTTTGCGCGGATCGACACCGAGCCGCACCGCCAGGTCGACGGTCTCGTCGAACGACGCGCTCGCCAGGCTCTTGACCAGACCGACGGCTTCGGGGCCCGGATGCAGCCGCTCCCGGTCGTACCGCTTGATCGCGTTCGAATAGTTCTTGCCTTGCGCCATGACGGCTCCCTCTTTCTGGTGGTCGTGCCGGGCGAGGTCGTCCCGGTCACGAGTCGGTGGTTGATTCAGACGACCTTGATGCCCATCGAACGGGCGGTGCCCCTGACCTGCTGCTTGGCCGATTCGAGGTCGCCGGTGTTCAGGTCGGGCAGTTTGGTCGTCGCGATCTCGGCGACCTGCGCCTCGGTGACCGAACCGGCCTCTTCACGGCCCGGCGCGTGGGCGGCCTTCTGGATGCGCGCGGCCTGGCGCAGCAGCACCGGAGTGGGCGGCGTCTTGAGGATGAACGAGAACGACCGGTCCTCGAACACGGTGATCTCGACCGGCACGACCGTGCCCCGCTGCGACTCGGTCGCGGCGTTGTACTCCTTGCAGAAGTCCATGATCGCGATGCCGTGCG
>CAZQSU010000067.1:14464-17051 GCA_964595905.1 uncultured Iamiaceae bacterium | reverse complement strand
TCAACCAACACCTCTAACCACCATGAGCCACCCCGCTTACACAATCAACTTGACAAGCTCCGTCGCCTCCGAACATGCGGGCCACTTCGTCGGCATTGTGGCGTACCCGAAACTCGTGGAGCCCCTCGCCGAGAGCCTTGAGCCACTCGGTCCGGACCAGGTCGAGTCCTCGCGTTGACAGCACCCGTTCGATGGCGGTGTCGAGCGCGACGAACTTGAAGTCCGTGAGGCCGTCGATGAAACGCTCGAAGGGGATCGTCCCGTCATCGGCTTCGAACGGCTCTGGAGTCCACTCGCCGGGCATGTCTTCCCCAAACTACAGCCATGCCATTCGCGCCGGGGAGGCCGATCCTCGATGTGAACACGCGCCAGGCGTGTTCGAACGGCTGGCTCAAGTGCGCAGTTCGTCCGCTGCGAGCCTTGCGTCACGCCAATCCGTCAACGCGAGTCGGGCGGCGGTGATCAATCGTCCGAGATCGCCACGGCTCAACGTCAGGATGTCGGCGATGACTCCGTCCGGTGGTGTGATGTCTCCGTAGCAGTCGTGCCAGGCGAGCTCCAGGATTTCCAGCAGATCAAGTGCTCTATCTGATCGCTTTTCCCCGAACAATTGGACGACGCGTTCGCGACGCTCTTCCCGACGCTCTTCCCGACGCTCGGCCCTGCCCACAGCGATCCCCAGAGTCTGCCACGGCAAGTCCGTTCGTGACGGTCAGGATTGGCGAGCGACGAGAGTCGGCCGAGGCTCAGAGCCCCGGCCGGTCCTGGTGTCGGAGGGGGGACTTGAACCCCCACGCCCTTAACGGGCACCAGCCCCTCAAGCTGGCGCGTCTGCCAATTCCGCCACTCCGACGTGGCTGCCGGGTGCGCCCGGCGAGAACGACGATTCTAGCGCGGGTCCCGTTCGAATCTGGAGTCGACGTCTGCCTGTAGCGGACTGGTCGACGCAGCGCTGAACCCCGGCCGACAGCGCGGGTGAACCGAGCACGAGCTGGGGCTCGCCCCACCGGCACACGACCGTAGTGTGAGCCCATGCCCGCCGAGTCGACCAGCGCCGAGACCCGCCACCGGCCCGACCGACCAGTGGCCGGAGGCTGCTGAACGATGGGGTCACGGTTCGAAGAGCTCGATCACCAGACCACGCCGATGGGCCAGATCAGCCTCCGCCGGCGCCAGGACCCGACGTTGAACGTCGAGATCTTCGAAGCCTAGCTCGACGACGAGTTCCTGATGTCGTCACTGTTCACCGTGGCAGAGATCGCCCTCGCCGACCTGGGACTCGCCACGGTCGCCGGGACCGAACTCGACGTGGTGGTGGGCGGCCTCGGCCTGGGCTACACCGCGCAGGCCGCGCTGGCAGACGATCGGGTGCGGAGCCTGCACGTCGTGGAGGCACTCGACCCCGTCATCTCCTGGCACCGCCAGGGGTCGCTGCCGGCCGCCGCTGGGCTGACCGGCGATGCTCGTTGCCACCTGCTCCACGGCGACTTCTTCGACCTGGTACGTGGGGGATCGGGGTTTGGTGCATCGGTGCCCGACCGGGTGCACGCCATCCTGTTGGACATCGACCATTCCCCGGAGTGGGTCCTCCACCCCAGCCACGCCGACTTCTACACGCCCGACGGCTTGCGTCGCCTCGGCGACCTGCTCTGGCCCGGAGGCGTCTTCGCGCTGTGGTCCGATGCGCCACCCGAGGCGGGGTTCCTCGCCACGCTGGGTGTCGTGTTCGCGCACACCGAGGCCACTGTCGTCGCGTTCGACAATCCCTACACCGGCGACCAGTCGTCGAACACGGTCTACACCGCTTCGACGCACGAATAGTCGGGCTGCCTCTGCCCCGCATCGTCGGGCAGCGGACCGACTCGGCCCACCGGGCCGATCGATCCGATGATGCCGATACGGTCCAGGTGACTCGAGCGGCGCCGGCCGACGACGCCGCGGAAAGCCAGGTGCGCCATGCCCGACACCACCGGACCCCGCTTCGGATACTTCCTCGTGCCCAACGCGGATGACCCGCTCATCGAGACCGCGCAACGCGCCGAACGGCTCGGGCTCGACTACATCGGCATCCAGGACCACCCCTACCAACGCCGCTACGTCGAGACCTGGTCGCTGCTGGCGATGATCGCCGCGTCGACCGACACCATCGGACTCTTCCCCGACGTGGCGAACCTGCCGTTGCGCCCGCCCGCGGTGCTGGCCAAGACCGCGGTCACCATCGACCGGCTCAGCGGCGGCCGGTTCGACCTGGGCCTGGGCGCCGGCGGCTTCTGGGACGCCATCGAGGCCTACGGCGGTCCGCGTCGCAGCCCCGGCGAATCACTCGACGCCTTGGAAGAAGCGATCACGGTGATCCGCAAGATCTGGAGCGGCGAACGCAACCTGCGCTTCGACGGCGAGCACTACCACCTCAAAGGTGCGCAGTCCGGGCCGCTCCCGACCCGGCCCATCGGCATCTGGCTCGGCGTCTACGGCCCAAAGGCCCTCGCACTCGCCGGGCGGGTTGCCGATGGCTGGGTGCCGTCGTTCCAGGGTGACCTCGACACGCTCACCCAGATGTCGGCCCGCCTCGACGACGCCATCGCCG
>CAZQSU010000067.1:0-14364 GCA_964595905.1 uncultured Iamiaceae bacterium | reverse complement strand
GGTGACCTCGACACGCTCACCCAGATGTCGGCCCGCCTCGACGACGCCATCGCCGCGGCCGGACGCTCACCCAATGGGCTTCGTCGGGTGCTCAACGTCAGCGGCACGATCACCGACGGAGCGAGCAACGGACCCCTCGACGGCCCCGTGGACCAGTGGGTCGACGAACTCACCGCACTGGCGACCGAGCAACGCTTCGACACGTTCGTGTTCTGGGGCGAAGGCGACGGCCAACTCGAACGCTTCGCCGAACAGGTCGTGCCCGCTGCCCGCGGGCAGATCAACACATCGAGCTGAGCGGCAAGAACGCCTCAAAGGAAACGGCGATCCAATCGTCGCGGTCCGCGGCCCCGACAGAGTCTGCGTCCAGGTCGACAGCGGGGTCGGCCACCAGATCACCGCAGCGGGCTGACCGGCAACCCCGCGGATCAGGAGACGGCGACCCGATCGGCGCGGTCCACCGCGGCCATCGCGTCCGCGTCCGGGTCGACCTCACCGTCGGCCACCGGATCGGTGTAAGCAACGGCCTGGGGTGCCCCCGCGGCGAGCTCGGCGTCGCGGCGATGGCGGTCATAGGCCCAACCCGGGCCACGGAACGTGAACGACAACCGGTCGCGCCAATTGTCGGAACCGGCCACGTCGCGCAGAATGTCGACGTACTCGTGCGTGGCCACCCGCATCGGGTTGAACGAGTTGATGTTCTTGGTGAGCCCGTAGGTGGGGGTGTGCTCCTCACGGGTGAACGTGCCCAGCCACCGGTCGAACACGATCAGCATGCCGCCGTGGTTCCGGTCGATGTAGGCCTGGTCGGAACCGTGGTGCACCCGGTGGTGCGACGGCGTGTTCGCGAACTCCTCGAACGGGCCCAACTTGTCGATCGCATCGGTGTGGATCCAGTACTGGTACAGCAGGTTCAGCGACCGCGACGTGGCGACCAACTCGGGGCGCACCCCCAGCAGGCTCAACCCCGAATAGGGGACCATGAGCAGCAACGGGTCGGTCACCGCCTGGCGCAACGCGGTCGACAGGTTGTAGCGCTCACTGGAGTGGTGCATCACGTGGTTCGCCCACATGAACCTCGTCGAGTGCCAGATCCGGTGGTTCAGGTAGTAGAGAAAATCCCAACCCACGATCGCCGTGGTCCAGGCCACCACGCCGGTGCCCAGATCGGGCACGATCCGCTTGGCCCACATGCGGTCGGGTTTGATCAGACTGGCCCACGTGGTCGTCGCCGCGACCACCCCGCCGGCAATCGACGCAACGCCACCGACCCGGGCGACCTTCTTCGCGATGCGGCGCCACCGCCGGCGCGACGTGGTGCGGGCGTCGGCGGGCGCCGCGTCACCACCGGTGTCGTCCACATCCCGGGTGCGGCGCACGACCGCGTCGGCGATCGTGGTGGCGGCGACCGCGGCGATCGTCCCGCCGACCAGGTACTTGGCGTACTTCCCTTTCCCCGGCGTGATCGGCTCGGTCAGCCGCGGCGACACCAACGGGATCACCAGGCTCAGCCCGCCCATCGTCAGGCTGGTGAGCGAATCCTTCAACTCGTAATCGCCGTCGGTCGTCACACCCCGCGCCGCTCGACGCCGGTGATGCGCGTACTCGGCGCCCATCGTCGCGTAGTAGATGGGAATCGAGAGGACTTCGAGCCTGGCCACGGATTGACCACCCCAGTTGCAGCTGTCGAGGACGGACCAGCCACCGAGTCTAGGTGAGCCGGCGGTGGGAGTCGCTGTGGCCGACGGCACTTGACCGACGGGTCAATGATCGGTGAGGATCGCGAGATCGAACCATCAGGGGACCTCGGGGACAACACATGACCGGCGACATCGACCACCAGGCACTACGCGAGCGTTATGCGGCCGAACGCGACAAGCGGCTCCGCCCGGACGGCAACGAGCAGTACATCGAGATCACCGGCGAGTTCGCCGACCTCGCCGCCGACCCCTACACCCCGGTCATCGACCGTGCCCCGCGCCACGAAGAGGTCGACGCGGTCTGTGTCGGCAGCGGCTGGGGGAGCCTCGTGACCGCCGCCGCGCTGCGCACCGCAGGCCTCGAGAAGATCAGTCTCATCGACAAGGCCGGCGACGTCGGCGGGGTGTGGTACTGGAACCGCTACCCGGGTGCGATGTGTGACACCGCGGCGATGATCTACCTGCCGCTGCTGGAAGAGACCGGCCATGTGCCGTCACGCAAGTACACCTACGGCACCGAGAACTACGCCCACGCCCAGCGCATCGCGAAGCACTACGGCCTGTACGACGGCGCGCTGTTCTCGACATCGGTGACCGATCTGGCCTGGGACGACGACGCCCAACGGTGGATCGTGCGCACCGACCGCGGTGACGAGTTGCGTGCGAAGTACGTGGCGCTCGGCATGGGGCCACTCGACCGACCCAAGCTGCCGGGCATCCCCGGCATCGCCGACTTCGCCGGTCCGTCGTTTCTGGCCAGCCGGTGGAACTACGCCATCACCGGGGGCGACCCCGAAGGTGCCCCGATGACCAACCTGCACGGAAAACGGGTCGGGATCATCGGCACCGGTGCCTCCGCCGTGCAGTGCATCCCCGCGTTGGGACGCGATGCGGGGGAGCTGTTCGTGTTCCAACGCACGCCGTCTGCGATCGACGAACGCAACAACCGCCCCATCGACCCCGACTGGTTCGCCACGCTCGAGCCGGGCTGGCAGGAGGAGTGGCGCCGCAACTTCACGATCCTGCAGACCGGTGGCTTCACCGACGTCGACCTCGTGGAAGACGGCTGGACCGACATCTCCAAGCGCATCCGCGACAAGGTCGTCGAAATGGTCGGCGAGGGCGGTGGCCATGGTGGCGACGTCGACTTCCAGGAGCTCTTCCACCAGGCGTACGAAGAATCCGACGACGAGAAGATGACCGAGATCCGCGCCCGGGTCGACGCGATCGTCGAAGACCCCGCCACCGCCGAGGCACTCAAACCCTGGTACCGCCAGCTCTGCAAGCGCCCGTGTTTCCACGACGAGTACCTCCAGACCTACAACCGTCCCAACGTGCACCTGGTCGACACCGACGGCCAGGGCGTGCGGGCCATCGACGCCGACGGCGTGTGGGTGGCCGACGAGCACTACGACCTCGATCACCTGATCTTCGCAACCGGCTTCGAGGTCGGCACCCGCACCCAGCGCCGCTGGGGCTTCGACGTGACCGGACGGGCCGGTCGCCGCCTGTCGGAGCACTGGGAGGAAGGCATGCGCACCCTGCACGGCAACCACGTGCACGGGTTCCCGAACCTGTTCATCATCGGCATGAGCCAGGGAGCCAACCTCATCTCGAACATCACCCACAACCTCACCGACGCGGCGACGACCGTGTCGAAGGTCGTCGCCCACGCCGAATCGGTCGGCGCCACGACGGTCGAGGTCACCGAGGAGGCCGAGTCGGCCTGGGTCGACATGCTGGTCACCGAGACCAGCGGCATCCTCGGCGGTCCCGACTGCACGCCCGGCTACTACAACAACGAAGGCCAGGACATCGTGGTGCGCGACGGGCTGATGGCCGGTGGCTACCCGCAAGGGCCCGTCGGGTTCTTCGACTACATCGCCGCGTGGCGTGCCACCGGCGAGTTCGAAGGGCTCACGTTCGACTGACCGCGCCCGCCGGCACGGTGCCCGCGGGCAGCGCCGCGAAACTATTGACAGTCGAAGTTGCAGTACCTAGCTTTGGCGGCCATGACGAATCTGCGCGTGACCCTGCTGGGCACAGGAAGCCCGATCCCGGACCCGAACCGTGCCGGCCCCTCCTCGCTCGTGCAGTCCGACGGCACCACCTTGCTCGTCGACGCCGGTCGTGGGGTGGTGATGCGCCTGGCCGCCGCCGGGGTCGCCGCGCCGATGCTCGACGCGGTGCTGCTCACCCATCTGCACAGCGACCACCTGTGTGCCCTGAACGACGTGGTCACCACCGCCTGGGTCACCTCGCCGATCGCCAAGCCCCAGGTCATCTACGGACCTCCCGGCACCAAGGCCGTCGTCGACGGCATGGAGGCGATGCTCGCCACCGACATGGGCTACCGGATCGCCCACCACGACGACCTGGAAGCCCCACCCGAAATCGTCGTGCACGAGGTCGAACCCGGTGCCACGTTCACGATCGGCGAGCTCGCCGTCACCGTCGGCAGGACCGACCACAAACCGGTGGAGCCGACCGTCGGCTACCGGATCGAACACGAAGGCGAGGTCGTGGTCATGGGCGGCGACGGGGTCAGCTGTGAGGGCCTCGACACGCTGTGTGCGGGCGCGGACGTCTACGTGCAGACCGTGGTCCGCGAGGACCTGATCCGGCCCATCGGCTACCAGCGCTTCACCGACATCCTCGACTACCACTCCACGGTCGCCTCCGCCGCGCAGACCGCGGCCCGTGCCGGGGTGCGCAAGTTCGTGATGACCCACATGGTCCCCTCGCCCGCGCCGGGCACCGAGGACGAGTGGGTCGCCCTGGCGGCCGAGCACTTCGACGGGGAGGTCGTCCTCGGCGAGGACAACCTCGTCGTCACTGCCGACTGAGCAGTCCGCTCCTCCGCCGACGGTCCGCGGCGACGAGGACGAGCCCGACGGCACCGCAGAGCGACGCGGCCACGCCCAACGGCAGGACCGATGACCCGGTGGCCGCGAGTTCGCCCCGGCCCTGCCGCGACGGTGCGCGGTCGCGGTCACCGCGGCGGCCGTCGCGGTGCGAAGCGACCGCAGCGACGCGGGCGGTGGTGGACGGCACCGGGGAAATGCTCGCCGGGGTCGACGGCACAGACGGCGCGGTCGTCGTCGGTGCCGTGGTCGGTGGAGACGTCGTCACCGGGGGCAGGGTCGATGTCGGCACCGACGTGTCGGGGGGAAGGTCTGCGCAGTCGTTCTCGGCGGGCTCGCCGTCGAGGCGCGCGGCCAACCAGGGTTCGATCTGATCGATCGCCATCTGGGTCACGTTTCCGTGGTCGGCCCCGGGGACGGTCAGGTACTGCGTGATCTGGCCGGCGTCACACATGCGGGCGAACAGGTCCGCGGTGCGCAGCGGGCTGACGATGACATCGTCCAGACCCTGGATCAGGAACACCGGCGAGGGTGCGGCGACTTTGCCGACGTCGTTCGCGAGCATGATCGACCGTGCCGGTTCGGTCGTCCGCGGGTCGTGTGTGAAGAACCCCGCGCCGACGCCCAGGACCCCCGCGGTGATGGCGTCGGTGCATTCGGTGCGCGCCTGATGCAACACGGCGAGGCCCGCCGGACTCGCATAGTCGGCGAGGTCGATCTCGGGGTGCTCGGTGGACAGCCCCACCACCCCCATGGCGGTCACGACCAGTGTCACGACCTCGTCGACCGGACCGTAGGTGCGGTCGAACACGGCCGCCGGCGCCAGCGCGACCGTGCCCTCCAGGGTGAGCTCCGGGGAATACGAGGCGGCCAGTTCACTCGTCGAGAGCGCGCCGTGGCCGCCTTGGGAACCGCCGAGGACCACGAAACGTGAGCCGGCGTGGGCATCGGCGAGGTTCCGAGCGGCACGCACCGCGTCGAGGACACTGTGCGCCTCACTCGGCCGCGACAGATACGCCTGGACGCCACCGACCACCCCCTCGCCGATGTAGTCCGAGGCGACCGCGACGCCGTGGATACCGAAGTCGTAGACCGACGCGCCCGACCGGCTGAGCGCACATTGGGGGCCGAGCCCGACCGTCCCGTTCGCGATGCCCATGACCGGCCAGCCCCCGGTGGGTGCGGGCGCATTGGGGTAGGTCAGCTTCCCGGTCACCGCCCGGTCCCGTCCGGCGCCGTCGATCGAGTGGTACATGATCCGCATCGTCGTGCTCTCGGCCGACGTCGACACGGTCTGCACCCTGATCAACTCGCCCGGCGCGCCCGGCGGCAGGGGGTCGGGGACGTGGTAGAAGTCGTCGACGCTGCCGGTGAACACCTCATAGGTCGACGAGGGCTGGGCCGCGTCCGCGGGGGTCGACACCGTCGTGGTGCCCACGCCGACGAGGGCGACCATGGTGAGGGCGGCGACGAGCGCGGCACGACCGATGCGGAAGATCCCCTGGTGCATGTCGCCGACTCTAGACGCGACGCGTACGTTGGTGTTCACGACTCTTCGCGTGGCCACCGGGTCGACGCCGTGTCGGGGTTCGCCGGGCCACCACGGCTATCGTCGCTGCGATGCCGCGCACCGAAACCGCTGGACGAGACACCCGGGCCACGCTTCGACGATCGGTCCGGTTGCTCAGCGGATTCCGCACCGAACAGTCCGATCCCGACGGGTTCTACGGCCTGCTCGCCGACGACATGGTCGACCAGTTGCGCGACCACATCGACCCGGCGGGTGCCACCTCGCTCGACGTCGGCACCGGCGCGGGGTACATGACCCGGGCGATGCGCGCCGCCGGCGCGACGTGCTACGGGATCGAGTACGACCTCGGCGAGCTCACCTGGCGGGGCGAACCGCCCACAGGAATCGCGATCGCCAGCGCGCTGGAGATGCCCTTCGCGGACGGTTCGTTCGACATCACCTTCTCGTCGAACGTGCTCGAGCACGTGCCTTCGCCGTGGACGATGGCCGACGAGATGGTGCGGGTCACCCGGCCGGGCGGCATCGTGTACCTGTCGTACACGAACTGGTTGTCACCCTGGGGCGGCCACGAGACCGCCCCGTGGCATTACCTCGGCGGCGAACACGCGGCGCGTCGCTACGAGGCCCGCACCGGCAAGCCGGCGAAGAACCGGTTCGGCGAGTCGTTGTTCGCCGTGTCGGTCGGCGAGGCGTTGCGCTGGGCGAAGAAGTGTGGTGACGCCAGGCTGATCACCGCGATCCCGCGCTATCACCCGTGGTGGGCCCAATGGGTCGTCGAGGTTCCCGGTGTGCGCGAGGTCGTCACGTGGAATCTGGTGCTGATTCTCGAGAAGCTCTGATGTCGGCATCGTCGGGTCGGTCCTCAGGTCGTCGGGCTCGCCGGCCGCCGACGAGGCCCTTGAAGCGCAGCAGGGGCTTCTCCACCACGTACCAGCTCACCCCGGCGACGGTGAGGCCGAGCACGAACGCCCCGATGAGCAGACCGAACACGTTCGCGTTCTGCAGCGTCCAGCCCCGGATACCGGTCCACTGGGGCGGGCCCCCGGTCGGCGACGGCATCGTCACGAGGCGTTCCATCAGGCTCAGATGCCACAGGTAGAACCCGTAGGAGACCACGCCCACCCACCAGATCGGCTTCCAGGTGACGAAACGTCTGATGAGCCCTCGGGACTGGTCACCGACGACGAGCGGCACGATCATGGTGAGCCCGAGGAGCCCGTAGAGCACGGACCGGACCTGCCAGTAGCTGCTCTTGTAGTCGGCCGGGTTGTCGCCGAGCCCGTAGGTGATGACCGCGTAGACCGCGAGGGCCGCGAGCCACCACAGGCTCGGCATTCGGGTCCAGCGGGCGAGGCGGTCGAGCGTGCCGTTCCGGCTCGCCCACGCGTGGATCGCGGCGACCGCCATGCCGATCGCGAAGAAGTCGATCTGGTTCGGAAGCCAGGTGAATGCCACCGCCCGCCAGGTCACCCCTTGGGGCAGCAGCCCGGGAATCGGTGCGACCGCGTACGCGGAGAGGTGCGAGAACCACCACCGTGACAGGTAACCCAACGCGAACAGCGCCGCGATGCCGATGAGCTCGATGCGGAACGGATTGGCCCGGCGGCGGGCGATCCTGCCGATCAGCAGGGCCCAGAAGGGCAGGAGCAGATAGAAGCTCACCTCGGTCGCGATCGACCACGACTGGGAGATCCCGCCCTGGCCGAGCGCGGGGTAGTAGATCTGGAGGAGCAGGTAGTACTTCCACCACTGCGAGCCGAGATCGAACCCGATCACGAATCCGAACGGTTGGACCGCGTGCAACGCCCAGAGCACGGTGAGCGCCACCCAGTAGCACGGGAAGATCCGCAGGATCCGTCGCCACCAGAACGCCACCGAGGGCATCTGGGGACCGTCGTCGAGGTGCGCGACGACGAAGGGTCGGTACAACAAGAACCCCGACAGCGTGAAGAAGATGGCCACGCCCGCGTCGCCGAACCGTCCGGGCTGGGCCAACACGCCGCTGCGGTCGTCACCGGCGAGGAAGGTCGCGTGCGTGAGCACGACCAACGAGGCCGCGACGGCGCGCATGCCCTCCAGCCCGGGGAAGTGCGGGCGCGGGGGAGCGGCGGTGCCGAGTGCCTCGGCGTCGCTGCGCGGTGCCGGTGTCGCGCCGCTGGGGGTCATTTCGGGCGTTCCCCGACCGAATCCACCGGCGTCATGCCCACCTCGACCGTGTTCACAGCGACCGTGTTCACAGCGACCGGTGGGGTTTGCAGCGCTTGTAGAGCTGGTACATGGGCAGGTCGCGTCCCGCGTAGTCGGGGATGAGCCCCCAGCTTCCCACCTGGCAGAAGTCGCGCTGGATGATCTCGTTCGGCACGTTCGATCCGGGTTCCATCGAGTTGTTGGGCTCGATCCACGCGTTCCAGACGTTGGTGAGGATGACCCAGTCGGCCGAGTTCACGTCCGATGCCAGCCGGGTCTCGGGTCCGGAGTCGAACGGGTCCATCTCGATGTAGTACGTGGCCGGGGGGAGCTCCGGGTACAGGTAGTAGAAGAACGCGTCGGTGTAGGGCGTGTAGCGCAGGTCGGCCGGGCCGACGAACAGCCGCTGACCGGGTTTCGGACCGAGCGAATCGAGTTTGTCGACCAACTCCTGCGCCGAGGTCGCGATGCTCGGGCTGGGCACGTAGAAGTTGCGGCCGTTGCGTTCGATCGGAAAGCCGATCACGTTGCGGTCGATCGACTGCAACGCCACATCGGTGTAGGTGCGGATCGTGAACTGCGGAGCGACCCCCGCGAAGAACACGACCGCCGCGACCGCCACGGCCACCGGGGCGCGCAGGGTCGCCCAGCGCGACTCGGGTGCGGGGCGGACGGCGAAGAACTGCGCGACCGCGGCCGGCAGGCTCGCGATCGTGATGACCCCGACCCACGCGAGGTGCGTCTGGTCGGCTCGTTGGAGCGCCTGGGGCAGCAGGCCGAGGCCGTAGACGCCCAGGACCAACAGCGCTGCCGGTCGACGCGTATCGGGGTCGCGACGTCGGGTCCAGCGCGCGACGCCGATCACCGCCAACGGCGCGAGGATCGTGACCCAGAACCAGAACCAGAGTTGTTGCGACATGCCGATCTGGGGGAAGGGCCACCCGACCGTGCGCAGGACCGCGGCCTTCTGGAAGTAGCCGACGAGGTGGTCCCACACCGGCGGCATGGGCAGGGTCCGGCCCTCGCGCAGGGTGAACACCGGATCGGTGAACATGCCGGTGATCGCGTGACCCGGACCGGCCATCGCGGCGTGCACCACGTAGCCGACGAACGCCACCCCGAGCCCCCAGGCGAGAGGGAGCAGCCGTCGCCAGCGCAGCGGCCACAACGCCACGACGGTCGCGAGGGTCATGGCCAGGATGAGATCGGGTCGGTACAGCAGCGCCATCGACACCAGCACGCCCGAGACGACGAGCCACTTCTTCGCGCCGGTCTCCCGGGCCTGCAGCAGCGCCCACACCGCCCAGATCCCGAACGCGATCGCGCCGTTCCAGGCGAGCGCCGACAGACCGGTGGAGTTCAGGTTGATGAACACCGCCGTCGACGCGGCGAGCAGCGCGATCGGTCGACCCCAGCGGCGGATCACCCAGTACAGGCCGAGGATGATGCCGACGTGCTGGGCCAGGCCGAACCACCGCTCGGTGGCGAGCGAGACCCCGAAGACCTTGTAGACACCGGCCAGGACCCACAGGCTTCCCGGACCGTACAGGTGCAGGAAGTCGCGGTTCGGGATCTGCCCGTGCAGCACCTGCTCGGGGAAGACGAGCATGAAGCCCTCTTCCATCGCCGCGCCATGGTCACGGAGCAGGCCGCGCAGGGGAATCGCGATGACGATCGCGAGCACGGCCAAGGCGACCGCATCGAAGCGGTCCCACCGCGGGGAGGATGGTGCAGCGGTGGCGGTCGGGGTGGCGGTCTGGTGCTGCGGGCTGGGCATCGACGGGTCGCCATGAAGGTCCACCGGCTGGCCCGGCGCTGCTACGGCGTCTCGCTACAGTAGCCCACGTCCCCGCGTCACGGGTGATGGCAGATGCCCGCGCGACCTCCATCTGCGCAACGGTCCGGTGGTACGGAACACCTCGGAGACTCCCATCAACACCCTCGTCATCATTCCGGCGTACAACGAGGAGCTCGCCCTGCCCGCGGTGCTCGAATCGTTGGGCCGTCTCGACGGATTCGACGTCGTCGTGATCGACGATGGTTCCAGTGACGCGACCGCGCGGGTCGCGCGGGCGAGTGGCGCGGTCGTGCTGTCGCTCCCGTTCAACCTGGGCATCGGGGGAGCGCTCCGCTGCGGGTTCCGCTACGCGGTGGATGCGGGGTATCGGCGTGCGGTGCAGTTCGATGCCGACGGCCAGCACGATTCCGATGCCTTGAGCGCATTGTTGCGTCCGCTCGACGACGGCGCCGACCTGGTCATCGGAAGCCGGTTCGCCGAAGGTTCCGGCGCGTACGACGTGAGTTGGGCGCGCGGCAAGGCGATGGGGCTGCTGCGCCTGGTCGTGCGCGTGCTGGCACGGCGGACCATCACCGACACGTCGTCGGGGTTCCGGGCGTTCTCCGCGCCCATGCTCGAGTTCTTCGCGACGAGTTACCCGTCGGAGTACATGGAATCGGTCGAAGCGTTGCTGTTGGCGGTCAACGCCGGATTCGACGTGGTGGAGGTGCCGGTGGTGATGCACTCGCGCTCGGCCGGCGAGGCATCGACGCTGCGCCTGCGCCTCGTGTACCACTATCTCCGGGTGATGTTGGTGCTCGTCGTCAAGGCACATCGCCGACCGCACGGTCGGGTGGCATGATCGCGCTGCTGGCGGCCGCGGTGCCGGTGACCGACGGCGACATGAGCACCAGGGCGCACGTCGCGATCACCCTGATCACGCTCGCCGGGCTCGCGTTCGTGGTGCGGATGGTGCGGCGCTCGCAGTTGCAGAGCAAGTACACCCTGCTCTGGCTGGCCGCGAGCACGGTGATCGTCGTGCTGGTCGTCTTCCCGACGTTGCTGGCGAGGTTGAGTCGTCTGCTCGGGATCTACTACCCGCCGGCGACGTTCCTGGCGATCGCGGTGGGCGTGCTGTTCCTCATCGTCGTCCAGTTCTCATGGGAACTGTCACGCTCCGAGGAACGGTCGCGGGTGCTCGCCGAGGAGATCGCCTTGTTGCAGGCACGCGTCGAGGCCGTCGAAGACGGCGACGGTGAGGCACGGCCGTCGGAGGAGGACCCGACCACCCCCTGAGCGCGTCGCCGCTGCCAGCGTCGCCACACGAAACGGATGGTCGCGGTGGCCAGCAGGACGATGCAGACCTCGACCCCCGCCCGGTAGCGGGTGTTCCCGAAGGTGATCGCCGTGACGAACGCGGTGATCCCCACCTCGGCGAGCAGCGGGTACGACGTGATGCGTTCTCTGCGGAATCGCCAGATGCCGACGAGCGCGAGCGAGCCGAGGACCCAGTAGGAGCGTTGGGTCCACTCCAGCAGGGTCAGCGAACCCCGCCGTTCGATGAAGTAGTCGACCTTGGTCTGCTGGCCGGTCCGGTAGACACCCCACAGGCGCCCCTCGCGCGCCCCGATCACCTTGGGCAGTTCTGCCCGGTGGAACTTCATGTACTTGAACGCGAGTTCCCGGTAGTGCGCGTCCTGCACCGATTCGTCGGGAATCTCGCCGGGGCGGGTCGGCATCAGGTGGCTGAGCATGCAGTGATAGTCGTACGACCCGAGCAACTGGCCCGAATAGGTCGAGCGGCAGTTGCCCTGGAGCATCGTCTGACCCGATCCCGTCGTGAACAACACCGGTTTGGAGAACCGCGTCGCGTTGAAGACGGTCCAGGGGATCAACACGAGGAGCGGAACGCACGCGGCAAGCCCCAGATGGCGCAGCCGGACCGGCCATGGTGTGCCCTTTCCGCCGAGCACCGCGGGCAGGATGACGAGCGGAAACAGCAGCACCTGCTCGGGTCTGGTCGACATGGCCACGGTGAACCCCACCGACGCGACGGCCAACGACGGCCAACGCCGCTCGTCGAGGTACGTGTAGACGCCGAGGAGTCCCAGCGCGAAGCCGAAGATGAACAGGCTCTCGGCCATGAGCAGCCCGTCGTTGAGCCACAGGTTCGGGTACAGCGCGGCGATCGCGCCGGCGACGAGGGCGCTTCTGGGCCCGAAGATGCGACGCGCGGCGAGGATGATCACCAGCACCGACAACGTGCCCAGCACACACATCGCATAGCGCTGTTGCAGTGGGGTGGTCAGCCCGATCTTCTGCAGGAAGGCGAGGAACACCGTGAAACCCGGGGGGTGCGCGGCCGTGGGCACGAGCGTGCCGCTGGGCAGATCGGTGTTGATGCGGAACGTCGCCAGCGTCTGGGTGAACCCATGCCCGGCGGCCAGGCTCTTGCCCTGCATGTAGTAGTCGAACGCGTCGCCATAGAGCTTGGCGTTCGTCTTGTTCCGGGCGACGTTCTGGATCCGGACCGCCAGCGCCACGACCAGGACGAGAACCGTTCCGAGCCGGAACTTCTTGCCATCCGCGGCGGGTCCCGCCCGGTCGGATGACGGCGCGATCGACGTCGATGGGTTCACGACTCCACCACGTTACCGGTGCCGCGCGACCCGCCTGGTTCCGCAACGCCCGATCGGTCGTGGATCATCACGAGTCGCCCGGCAGCCGAGTCGGGCCGGTCACCTGGCTCATGGGACCGGAACCGCGGATCCGCGCAGCGCCAGCGCCCGACGCCGTTTGATCCTCATGAACGGGCGAGAGACGACGTGGAACGAGAACGAGGCTCCAGCGAACGTGATCGCCAGCGCGAGGGCGAGATACCCCGGG
The DNA here is from genome assembly GCA_964595905.1 of uncultured Iamiaceae bacterium. Taxonomy (GTDB): domain Bacteria; phylum Actinomycetota; class Acidimicrobiia; order Acidimicrobiales; family Iamiaceae; genus JAFDWI01. The sequence continues at coordinate 1,419 of CAZQSU010000067.1, read as the reverse complement.
CCGCCGCCCAGGTCGCGCCCGACGGCGATGTACACCGGAAGGTGCCAGAGATACACCTCGTACGAAACGCGTCCGAGCCAGACCAACGGCCGAGTCTTCAGAAACTTGTGAACGATATTGTCGGACGTCAGAAGAAGCCAGATGATGATGATTCCCCAGCTGATCTCGAGGGGGGTGAACGCCCATTTGTACAACCAGATCCCGAAAAGGTCGCCCCAGTAGAGAAAAGAAACGACGTAGATGGTCGCGGCGGCAGCAAGCAGGTGCAGGGTCCGGGTCAAGCGAATGCCACCCTGCATCAGCAGGGCCGCCGCGGGGCCGATGAGAAGCGCGTCGAGCCGGGTGTCAGTCCTCACGTACATGATGTGCATACCCGTCTGGTCGAGGTAGACGGTCGAGGCGAGAAAGAAGCGCCAGGCGAAGGCGATGGCGATGGCGACGACGAGCAGGACGAGGAACGTCCGAAACTTTCGGATCGCCCGAAACGCCAGCAGCATGAGCGGGAAGAAGAAGAGGTAGTACTGTTCCTCGACCGCGAGACTCCAGGTCTGGTCGAATGAATAACGCAGGATGTCGGTGGGTCCGTATGCCGATGCGAAGTTCGCGATGTACCCGACGATGAACGCGATCGCGATCAGCTCGGCACGAATCGACTGCCCCGTGAGCGCGATGTAGATGAAGTGGCAGATGAGCACGAAGAAGAGGCTGGGCAGCAGCCGAAAGGCCCGCCGCTCGTAGAATCCCTTGAAGGAAACCCGTCCATTCCGCTGGCGTTCCTCGAGAAACAGCGTCGTGAGCAGAAAGCCGGAAAGGATGAAGAAGATGTCGACACCCTGGAACCCGCCGGGTACGGGAAGGATATTGGTCGCGAGACTCGGCCAGACCCACGTGCTGTGACTGATCAGCACCATGATCATCCCGATACCGCGGAGACTGTCGAACTCGGGCCGATACCCGAGTTTGAACGGGAGGCGGGCCCGGTCGGCCGGAGCGGTCTCGAGGAAGGGCGCCCCCGTCGCTTCGGTGTCTGATGCCCGGAAGTCGGCGGCTTCAGCGGGCACGGCAGGGGTCACGGGGTGGCGTTCCAGGGTCCGGGGACATCGGATGTGGAAGTTCGTCGCATCGTCGGGACGTGCCTCGACGGCACGGCGTTCCCAGGCATCATGCCAGTGAAGCAGTTGTTCACCGTCGACGTTGACATTTTCGGTTGCGAGGAACCCGGGTGCCACGCCGTTCCGCTGCTACGGTTCGTCCTCCGATTCCAACGGGACGTCGACGGCGTTCCACGGACCAGTTCCTGACCGTACGACGAGATGACCCCTGTGCCCGAACCCGACGCATCGCCGCCTCACGAGCTCACCCGGGAAGACGCGGTTGCCGAGGTCGCACGGCGGGCGACCGAGGTGGGGATCCGCCGGG
>CAZQSU010000066.1:1937-17780 GCA_964595905.1 uncultured Iamiaceae bacterium | reverse complement strand
GACGAGCTGATGAGCCACGTCGTGGCGGTGCTGTCGGCCCTGTTCCCCGAAGGCGAGGACTTCTTCGTGCGTTCGGTGCGCCACTACCGCGATCAGATCACCGACCCCGAACTCAAGAAGCAGGTCGCGGGGTTCATCGGGCAGGAGGCGAACCACGGACGCGAGCACCGCAACTTCAACGCCCGGCTCCAGGCACTGGGTTACCCGACCGCCCGGGTCGACCGGTTGGTGCGCCGCGGGCTCGCAATGAACGAGAAGACCCGCTCGCCCGAAGTGTGTCTCGCGGTCACCGCCGCGCTCGAGCACTACACGGCCACGCTCGCCGAAGTGCTGCTCACCGACGCCCGCGCCAGGGCGATGTTCACCGCGGACGAGGCCCGGGAACTACTCGTGTGGCACGCCCTGGAGGAGTCCGAACACAAGGCCGTCGCCTTCGACGTGTACCAGACGGTCGTCGGCGACCAGAAGCTCCGGGCCCGGATCATGCGCGAGACCACGTTCTGGTTCCTGTTCGACTCGATCACCCAGACGGTGCTGTCGGTGCTCGCCGACCGCCGGGCGCGGCGTCCCAAGGTGCTGTGGGCCAACCTGAAGAAGATCCGTCACTCGCCGTGGCTCACCAAAGAGGTGCGCCGCCGGATCCGCGACTACCAGCGGCCCGACTTCCACCCCGACGACTACGACAACGCCGAGCTGACCGCGCAGTGGCGCGAGCGGCTCTTCGGTGACGGCGGCGAGCTGGCCGACCGGATCCGCAAACCGAAGTCGGCCGAGGCGGTCACTGCAGCCGCCTGAGCCCACCGGGCACCGTTCCGGACCGGGTTCGGCCCGGCCCCACCGGAACTCGTCGCAGTTGTCGCCGCCATGCGGGAGCAACTGCGACGAGTTCGCGGGGTTTCAGCAAGGGGCGTGGGGCGAGACGAGGGGCCACGGGCGCTCGCGCTCCATGGCCAGCGCGAGATCGAGCAGCACGGCGTCGTGGTGGTGTGGCGCGATCACCTGCAGACCGACGGGCAACTCGTCGACCGATCCGGCGGGGATCGAGATGGCCGGGTTGCCGACGACGTTCGCCGGGATCGTGAGGGCGCCGTTGTTGCCCAGACCGACCTTGCGCCCGGCGACCCGGGTGTTTGCGCCCACCTCGGCGGGAAAGGCCACGTCGGGGTTCGTCGCGCAGAACACCAGGTCCACCCGGTCGAAGATGTCTGCCATCGCCTCGTTCGCGTCGGTCCGTGCCGCTTCGGCCCGACCGGCGACGGCCAGACTCAGGTAGTCGTCGGCGAAGTGCACGCCGAACGCGATCTCCTTGGTGAGCTGCTCGGCGCAGTCGGGCCAACGGTCGCCAAGCTCGTGGCGGAGCGACGCCAGGTTGCCCACCGCCCAGTCGGTGTCGAGCGTGGGAAGTCGGACCGGCTCGTCGACGATACGCAGCCCCGCGGCGGCGGCGAGCGCCTCGCCGGCCTCGGTGACGAGCGCCGCGACCTCGTCGCGCACCGTGGCCACTCCCAGATCGGGGGCGATCGCGACCCGCAAGCCCGCCAGGTCGTGGGTGCCCAGGTCGCGTTCCCAGCCCTCGATGCGGGGAAGGGAGTACGGGTCGCGGGAGTCGTGACCGTTCGCCACGTCGTACCAGCGGGCCACGTCGCGCACCGAACGGGCCAGGCACCCCACCACGACGGTGAGCGGTGCGATCGTGGTGCGGGGGCCGCGAGGGATCCGTCCCGCGGTGCCCTTCATGCCCACCAGGCCGTTGAACCCGGCGGGGATGCGGATCGACCCGCCGCCGTCGCCGCCCGAGGCGACCGGGACGAGGCCACCGGCCACAGCGGTCGCGCTGCCGCCCGACGAACCGCCCGCGGTGCGGCCGCGTTGCCAGGCGTTGTGGGTGACGCCGTGCAGCTTGGTGATCGAGACGTTCAGGCCCCCGAACTCGCTCGCGGTGGTCTGGCCGACGGGCACGGCGCCCGCGGCGAAGACCCGCTGCATCTGGGTCGAGGTGTGGGTGGCGACCTGGTCGGCGAACACCAGCGACGCCTCGGTGGCGGGCCAACCTTCGACCGGTTCGAGTTCCTTCACGCCCATGGGCACGCCACCGAAGGGAAGCGTCGGGTCGGCGGAGGCCGCTGCAGCGCGGGCGCGGTCGAGGTCCAGATGGGCGAACGCGTTCAGGTCGCTCGCCTCGATTGCGGCGATCGAGGCGTCGAGTTCCTCGAGCGGCGAGCGCTCGCCGCTCCGGAACGCCTCGATGAGTCCGACCGCGTCGCCTTGCCAGGGTGTCGTCATGGCACGTGACGCTAGTGCTGTGGCCATGAACGTAGGTAGGTGTGCAGGGCGAGACGGATGGGGCTCTCGCAAGGACGCAGGACGAAGGCGCATAGTCGATGCGGCGAGGACGAGGACGCAGTGAGCGGCGCATCCGGCCGGCCTGAACCCGCCGAACGTTTGTGGTCACAGCACTAGAGGACGCACCGACCGGACGCAGGGCGCCGTGCCCGGGGTCCGTCATCCGCCGGTCGCCGGTCACGCCCGCGTCGTAGACTCATCGTCATGCGAGTCCTTCACCGCTTCATGGGTGATCACGCCCGATCGACCGGGTCGAGACGCAGGCGGGTGCGCGTGCTGGGAAGCGTCGTCGCGCTGGTCGTGGCGGGCGCGGTCGGCGCATCGGTGCCGGCGGCCCCCGGCGCGGGCGCGGCCGACCCGACGTTCACGGTGGGTCCGGCGAGCGGACTCGTCGACTCCCAGGACGTCTCGGTGCACGCATCCGGACTGCACGCCGGGGTCACCTACATCGTCGTCGAGTGCGGTCCCGAGGCGATCGCGATTCTCGCCGGGTCGTGGCCCGATGGCGACGTCAACCCCGAAGACGGCTGTGACGCCCAGAGCGCGGTGACCCTGTTCACCGGCGACGGCGACACCGTGAGCGGCTCGACCCGGGCGCACGTGATCCTGAACGCGGCCGTCGGTCCCATCGACTGCCGTGCCGAGCAGTGCTTCATCGCCCTGTTCCCGCTCCGCGGCGACGCGCCGCTGTACCCGCAGAACCTCACCTTCGCCGCAGACGCCTGCGCGGCGGTCGGGTCGTGCGTGGTCGGGGATCGGCCCGGTGTGGCGGGCCATGCCACCCCGGCGCCGGCCCGGCCCACCCCGGCCCCACCGGTCGTCGCCACTGCGGAGGTCGGCGCGCCGGCATCGCTGACCGTCGGCGCCGGGGTCGCGGGCGATCTCACCGCGCCCGATTCGGTCACCGGCCCGGTGACCGGCGCGTTCACGGCCCCCGTCGCCCCGTCGCCTCCGGTGAGCGGGGAGGGGATCGTCCGGCTCGACCTGTCGGCCCCGGGCACCGACTGGGGTGCGAACGTGCCCTCGGCGGTGGTCGCCGACGTGCGCCTCGACGGAGGCGACGCACAGCAACTCGTCCTGTTCGGCGGGGCGACCCCGTTCGTCTATGCGGCAGGACTCGGCCCGCTCACCACCGGCGACCACACGGTCACCGTGGCCGTCGATGACGCGCTCAGCCACGCCGGTGCCGGCGCGGCGCGCGTCGACGTGCACGACGTCCAGCTCCTGGTGGTCCAACCGTCGAATGCGCGGTACGCCACGATCCACTTCGCGCCGGTGCTCTACGGGCGGTCCACCTCGGCTCTGCACGACACGCCGTTGCTCGAGTACGGCTCGACCCGGGCGACGGCGAGCGGATCGTCGTCGAGCTACACGATGGTGTTCTCCCACGAGGACTCGGGCACGGCGTTCGTGCCGTTCATGGAATCGGGGGTGTGGGGACGCACCACCGACATCGAGAGCTTCTTCACCGCCGATGTCGACGCCGCCGGTACCCCCACGGGCGGTCACTTCCTGTCGGGAGCGACCCCCGACGACTATCCCGACACCCAGAACGCGATCGCCGAGCCGACCGTCTCCTACACCAGCGGCAACTGGGTGGAGGGCAGCCACGGGGTCCTCCGCGTGGCGACGGGCAACAACGACTTCTCGCAGCACGCGACGACGCCGTTCCGCTTCCGTCCCGTGCCGGTCCCCGCACCGGCACCGGGAGAACCGCGTGAGGCCGTGATGGACACGCACCCCTGGACCTACCGGATCGCCGGCGAGGAGGTCGCCCGGTGGTACACGAACTTCACGACCGACCCGACCGCACCCGAGCAGGGAGACGCCCGCCAGTACGCGTACGTGCAGCTCGACAGCAGCGGCTCGGGGGTCGACCACGTCGCGGTCGACGTGCAGCTCGACGGGGGCCCGACGTGGTACGCGAACGACTTCGGCTCGGGATATCCCACCGGCGGGACGGGCACCGACCGGACGGTGGTCAAGTTGCCGCTCGACTGGCTGTCGCACACGATCACCGCGGTGCGGATCCGGGTGTTCCCCGCCGCTGCCGCCTCGTCGTTCCAGGTGCAGCACCTGCGGGTCGTCGGACTGGATGCCGACTGGACGCTCCACGAGGTCGATCTTCCCGAGGCGAGCGTGGTGGACGGGTTCCTCTACGTTCCGTTCCCCGAGACACCCGCGTCGACGACCACGTCGACTGCGCCGCCGGCGTCGGGGCCGACCACGAGCACGCCCGGGACGACCGAACCGGGGACGGGTCCCGGGTCGAGCGCCCCCGGCCCGACCACACCGGTCGCATCTGCTGCCCGCCCGGTCGGGGAGACCCCCGCCTACACCGGCTGAGCACCGCCTACGCCCCACGAGCACCCATCTCCTAGGTTGAGCGTGCCATGGACACCGTCGCTTTTCTCGGCCTGGAGTCGACCCACAACCCGCACCGCTGGTACCTGCCGGTGGTGCCGGGCATCTCGACGGGGTACCCGTTCCTGTTCGGTGGTTGCGCTCTCGGCGCGGCGATCGAGGCGATGGAACGCACCGCTTCCCGGCCGGTGGTGTGGGCGACCGGTCAGTACCTGTCGTACGCCCACCCGCCCGAGATCATGGACATCGACGTCACGATCGCGACCGAAGGCCACCGGATCACCCAGGCCCGCGCGGTCGGCCACGTCGGTGACCGCGAGATCGTGACCGTCAATGCGGCGCTGGGACGCCGCCCGAGCGACGAGACCGGCACCTGGCCGAAGATGCCGAAGGTGCCCCACCCCGACGACTGCCCGCCCCGGGAACACCGCTTCGCCGACGAGACGTCGCTGTTCAGTCGGATCGATCTGCGTGCCGCGGCCGCCCGGAGCTGGGACGATCTGGACGGCACGCCCAGCGACGACGGTCGCTCGGCGTTGTGGGCCCGCATCCCGGACCTGTCGGAGGTCTCCGCCGGCGCGCTCGCGATCGTCGGCGACCACGTGCCCTTCGGGATCTCCCAGGCGCTCGGCGTGATGGGCGGCGGCAACAGCCTCGACAACACGCTGCGGATCGTCCGGCTCGTGCCCACCGAATGGGTGCTGCTCGACGTGCGGATCGACGCGGTCGCCGACGGCTTCGGCACGGGCACCGTCTTGTTGTGGGCCGAGGACGGCTCACTGTTGGCGACCGCGAGCCAGTCGACGATCGTGCGACACTGGACCCCAGCGGCCGCCGACACCGACGACGTGGCCGACACCGACGACAAGGACTGACCAGATGAGCCGACTCGGCATGACCATCCCCTTCGACGGCATTCCGCTGCACGCCCAGGCCGACTGGATCGCCGAGTTGGCCGAGCTGGGCTACACCGACGTGTGGTCGTCCGAGGCCGGCGCCGCGGACGCGTTCACCCCGTTGGCGCTCGCCTCGGTCTGGGCGCCGTCGCTGCGCCTCGGCTGCGCGATCGTGCCCGCGTACACCCGTGGACCGGCCACGCTCGCCCAGTGTGTCGCCACCCTGGCCGACGCGGCGCCGGGCCGGTTCGCCTTCGGCATCGGCACGTCGTCGCAGCCGATCGTGGAGCGTTGGAACGACATCGCGTTCGACGAGCCCTACAAGAAGGTGCGCGACACCGTGCGCTTCCTACGGGTCGCGCTGACCGGCGAGAAGGTCCGTGAAGACTACGACACGTTCTCGGTGAAAGGGTTCAAGCTCGGCCTGGTGCCCGAGGTGCAACCCGAGATCCTGATCGCCGCGCTGCGCCCGGGCATGCTGCGCCTCGCCGGGCGGGAAGGCGACGGGGCGATCATCAACTGGTTGTCGGCCGACGACGTCGCCACCGTCGTTCCCCACGTCCACGAACAGGGCGACGGCAAGCAGATCGTGGCCCGGATCTTCGTCATGCCCACCACCGACGTCGACACGGTGCGCAACGTCGCCAAGTTCGCGATCGCGGCGTACCTCACCGTGCCGGTGTACGCGAAGTTCCACGAATGGTTGGGCCGTGGCGACATGCTGGCCACCATGTGGCAGCGCTGGGAGGACGGTGACCGCAAGGGGGCGCTCGAGGCGATCCCCGATGAGTTGGTCGACCAGCTCGTCATCCACGGCACCCCCGAGCAATGCCGGGCGCACATCCAGCGGTACATCGACAACGGCGTGACCTGCCCCGCGTTGGCGTTCATCCCCGGCGGCTACGACGTGCGCGAAGCGATGCGTGCCGTCGCGCCGCCTGCCTGAACTGCCGGGCACCCGAATGGTGGACGGCCACCGGTTCAACCGCCGGCTGTCGTGCGCCGCAGCGCCAGCGTCGAGAACTGCCGGAAGCCGGTGTCGAGGATCCAGTCGTGACCGAACCGGGCGATCGGGGGAGCGGCCGAGGCGACGGTGCGGAGGAGTCGGTCGGCGGGCGACAGCGACGCGGTCAGGTGCAGCACACAACCGGCCGGCCGGGCGACGAGTTCGAGCCTGGCGTCACCGACGAGACCGCCCTCGACCGCTGCGGTCACGAGTTCGCCGTCGCGCACCTCGCCGATCACCAGGTCGAAGGCGACCCGGTAGGGCAACGGTGGTTGCACCACACAGCGCCAGCGCGCGCCCGGAGTGAGTGGGCCCGGCTCGAAGTGCCGGAGCCACGGCCACCACGAGCGGTACCGGTCGGTCCGCAGCAGGGCCAGCCACACGTCCTGCGCCGGGAGGGCGAAGTGGTAGGTCCGGTCTGAGTCGACCTGCACGGGCCAGAGTCTCGCGCCGGGAGGGCGACGCCCGCTTCAGAACGCTCAGGGCAGGTTCGCCGCCCGTGCAAGATGATCGGCGAGGTCGTCCAGCGACTGGTGCGCGTTCAGCCCCGAGGTGGACGGCATCACGTAGGTCGGCGCCGCCAGCGGCGAGTCGGCCTGCCAACCCGCGGTGGCCCGGGCGTCGACGGCCGTGCGCCACCCGGCGAGGCCCACCAGGCACACCGCGGCCGGTCGGGTGCGGGCGACGAGACGGGTGAGTCGGCGCAGCCCGGTGCGGTATTCCTCGGGCCGCACCTCCTTCGCCGCCCGGGTCGCGCGTTTGACCAGGTCGGTCATGCCGATCCCGTCGCGGACGAGCAGTGCCCGGGCATCACGGTCGACCGTGGAGAGGCCCGCGCGGTGGAGGGCCTTCCAGAAGCGGTTGGTGGGCCCGGCGAAGCCGACCCCGGCGTCGGCGGCGACCAGGCTCGGGTTCAGCCCGCACACCAAGAGCCGCAGACCCTGGCCGACGGTGTCGGGCAGTGTGCGCAACCGTGTCGCCGACACCTGCACCCGTCCGAGGTCGCGGTCGTCGCGTGCCGAGACGGTGACCCGCTCGTCGATGCGGAAGCCCGCGCCGGTGACCACGTCGCAGAACTCGTCGGGGTCCCAGAGCGTGAACCTTCGGCCGGGCAGGTCGTCGTCGCTGCGGAACGTGCCCGACCCGGTGAACATCGCGAGGTCCAGCCGCCCGTCGACACGGAGGATCCGGTGGAGGTCGGCCAAGACGAGGGGCAGGTCGGGTGCATCGACGTGTTGGAGACACTTGTTCGCCCACACGCCGGCGAATGCGCCACGGGCGAAGGGCAGGCCCTCGAGCAGCGCCTGTACCAGTGGCACGTCGGCATCAGCGGCGTGCGCCCGGCGCAGCATCGGCTCCGATGCGTCCGCTCCGACGACGGGACGGCCCAGGTGTTCGAACCACAGCCCCGGGCCACAGCCCAGATCCAGACGTGATCGGTCACCCAGGGCAGTGGCGAAGCGGCGGGCCCGTTCGGGCTCGAGCGGTCGACGGTTGGTGGCGTAGGTCGCCGCGCCGCGGTCGTAGGCGGCAAGGGTGACGGGGTCGGGTTCGACGGGGTTCACGGGTGCAGGTCGCGGCGTGGCCAAGCCCGATCAGAACAACCCGAGCTGTTCGGTCGCCGCGGCGACGTCGACCAACGGCACCCAGACCCGACCACCACGGGGGCCCCGGGAGGCGACCTCGACGTCGTCGATCGGGATCGACCGACGGCGCCCCCGCTTGTCGCGCAGGCCCAGCGAGCCGTCGGCCTCGAGCGCGACGGCCGCGCCTTCGATCCAGCGACCACCGGCCTCACGTCGGAACCGGACCGTCTGGTGTTCGTGCAGGCCGATGCGCCCCAGCGCGTCGACGGCAGCGTGGAGCGCCCGGGTGTCGGTCGGTGCCTTCTTGGAGACCTTCGCCACCGAGGCGAGTCTACGACCCGATCACAGAGCGGTGATCGCCGCGGCCATCGTGGCGGCGACCACCGAGTTGCGGTCCGGGCCCCAGGGCAGGGGCATGAGGACCGGATGATCCACCCCCGCGTGGACGTAGGCGCGCACCGCGGTGGCGACCGTGTCGGCGTCGCCGAGCACGTCGATCCCGTCCACCATCTCGTCGGACACCGCGGCCAGGGCCGCGGCCCGGTCGCCGGCGGCGTGGGCCTCGCGCACCGCGGCGACGGCGTGGCCGTAGCCGGCGCGGATGAAGTTCTCCGCGTAGGAGTCGACCACCGCATACGAGAACAGGTCCTTGCGGGCCTTGTCGACGGCCGCGTCCCGGTCGCACACGCCCGCATGGACGTATGCGTACGTCGTGACGTCGTCCCGGCTCCGTCCCGCCCGGTCGACACCGGCGTGGACCTGTTCCATCGACCAGCCCACGTGCGAGGCGGGCAGGTAGTTCAACAGCACGCCGTCGGCGACCTCGCCGGCCAGGGCGAGCATCTTCGGGCCGAGCGCGCCGAGCACGATCTCGGGGCGGCGCTCGCCCAGGCGCACGCCGAGCCGGAACCCCTTCACCTGGTAGTGGTCACCGGCGAAGTCGACCTTCTCGCCACTCAGGCACTCCCGGACCAACGTCACGTACTCACGCACCTGGGCGAGCGGCCGGTCGCCGTAGGTGGCGCCGTGCCAGCGCGACGCCACGACGGGAGACGAGATGCCCACGCCGATCAGCACGCGGCGTTCCGGTTGGAGCGCCTGCAGCGTGGCGGCACCCATCGCGAGCAACGGCGGGGTGCGCAACTGCAGGGCGAGCACGCCCGTGCCCAGGTCGAGTTCGGGGGCGGCCTGGCCGACCGCACCGAGCAGACCGAACGCTTCGAGGCCCACGGTCTCGGCCGTCCAGAACGACGTGTAACCCAGTTCCCTCGCCGCGGCCGCGGCGCGCATGGTGGCGTCGGGCCCCAACGTCATCAGACTGGCGGCGGTGACTCCCATCGTGGTCATGGTGCTCCTCACATCTCGTCGGTTCGGCGGCGCAGTCGCGACGAGATCGTACCGGTCTTCTGGCGGGCTACTTCACGCTGCCGACCGGGTCGTCACCCGCACACCGAAAGAACCCGGCGGAGGTTGGTGCGACCGGTAGGGTAGGGGTCGGTGCCGGAAACCTCGGTACTCTCATCCGACAGACGGATGAGTCACTTGGTCGAAAGGCACACTTCCAGGAGTGGAAATGACTGACACCATCGCACCCGAAATGCTGAACGAAGCCGTGACACTGATCGACGAGGGCCTTGCACACGTCCAGCACCGGGAGCTGGTATCCGCCAACGAGGTCGCCGACCTCCTCCTGGACGTCCGCCTGCTGCTCGCCGCGCCTCCGGCGACGACCGAGGACCTCGCCGACGCCGCGCCCGAACCGGCCGGCGTCAACTGAGCCCAGCGGCACCGGGCCCGGTGGGCATGCGCGACCGGATGTTCGAAGGGTCAGCGTACGAGCAGGTCGCGGTATGCGTGGGCGATGCACTGGGCCAGGAGATCCGGTGCCTCGACCGCGGCAACGTCGATGTGCAGCCCCATGTCGAGTGAGCCGTCGTAGCTGAGCATCGTCAGGTTGAACGCCGTACCGGTCAGTGGGCCGATCGGATGGTTCGCCTCGACTCGCGCCCCGCCCAGGAACACCGGAAACGGCGCACCTCGCACATTCGACGTCGTGAAGTCGACCGTGGCCACCTGTGCCCGGGCGAGCCGGACGAGCAGGGCAGCGGGGAGCAGGTTGGCGGCGCCGGCGAGGTGCTGGACGAACGACACGCCGGCACCGGTCCGCGCTCGGCCGAGGATCTCGTGGACGCTGTCGAGCCGCGGTCCCGGCTCGCCCATCGTCGGGACGAGCACCCGGGCCATGCCGAAGGCGTTCCCGCCGGTGGAGCGGTCGCGGCGGGTGTTCACCGGCATCGCCATCCGCAACTCGTCGACCTCGGATCCGACGAGACGATGGTAGGCGCCGGCCCCACCCGCCGCGCCGGCGACGAAGACGTCGTTGACGGTCGCGCCTCGCTCCTTGGCGACGCGACGCACGTCGTCGAACGGGACGCGCAGCAACCGCAGGGTGCGCTCGTCGCCGCGCCCTGTCCACCGCGGTGACCGACGCCGGCCCATGGCGCCGATCTCGGCGCGGAGCGCCCGGGCGACCTCCAGACCCTGCCCGGCGCCGTCGCGCAGCCGGGATGGCGTGCCGATGAGGTCGCCGGTGGCGGCGATCCCGCTTCGGATCGATTCGAGGGTCCGGCCAAGGGTGTGGCCCAGCGCGTCACGGGACGCGTCGACCACCGAGGGGAGGGGCTCGGGCCGGGGGAGGGGAACCTGATCGGGCTCGACAGGGTCGCGTTCGAGGTCGATGAACTGCTCGGACATGCGGACCATGCCCACGCCGTCGGCGATCGTGTGATGGAAGCGCTGCAGCATCGCGCCGGTTCCGTCGGCGAGTCCGTCGACGAGGAGGAACTCCCACAGGGGACGCTCCGGGTCCCAGGGACGCCGGCAGAACGTCATCGCGACGTCGATGAGACGATCTTCGTCTCCGGGAGGATCCAGATGCAGCAGCCGGACGTGACGCGCGACATCGAAATCGGGGTCGTCGACCCAGCGGGGCGGTGCCAGCTTCACCGGGTCGGTGAAGATCCGGCGACGGAGTTGGGGAATCAGCGCCGCCGCACGAGTCATGCGGCCCCGCATCCGTGCCAGGTCCGCGGGGCGGTCGAGGAGGGTGATGTTCGCGAAACCCGAGGCGAGATGCGGATCCCGCTCCAAGGTCCACAGCAGCGACTCGAAATCCGACAGCCGGTCGGCGTGCTGCACCGTTCGCTCGCTCACCGGGGGCACCCTAGCGGCGTGTGGGCCGGGCGGACCCGGCCCGGGGCGACGTACTCAGTGCTCCAGGGAGGTGTGCTTGAACTCGTTGAGATTCGCGTCGTGCTCGATCAACGCGAGGACCCGCTCGACCCGTTCGATCGCCAGTGGGCCGTCGCCGTCGGAGCGCTCCAAGAAGCGTATGAACACGGCGCGGTCGCCGACCATGAAGGTGGGCACGCCCCAGACCTCGAGGTCCTTGACCTGGGTGGTGTGCTCGTCTCTGACCACCGCGAGCGCGGAACCGTCATCGACACGGGGCCAGATGGTGCTCGGATCGATCCCGGCCTCGGCGAGCACCGTGTCGATGTGCGGTCGGTCGAAGTGCTCACCCCGGACGTGACGGAGGGCGAACAGGTCACGATGCACCGCGCGGAACGCGTCGGGATGGTCATCGCGGACGATCACCGACACCTGCAGGGCCTCCAAGCCGGTGTCGTCGGCCGGGCGATCCCAGATCGGGACCCCGCCGTCGGGGACGTGCACCTGGCCGAGCGAGAACGGCTCGAAGCGGACGTCCCAGTCGGCCCCGGCCTCGAGTCCGTCGAGCACCGTGTCGTGCACGATGGCGGTCCAGGGACAGCGGTAGTCGTAGTTGAGACGGAACGAAACCATGCCCCCCACAACAGCGTTGGCGGCGACGACATTCCGTGTGCGGCCCGGTGTGACGAACCTCTCAGGGAGGCATCGTACGACGATTGATGGCGAGGGCGATGCGTCCGAGCACCCAACCCACGCCTGCACCGGCGATGACGTCGCTGGGGTGGTGCATGCGGGTGTGGATGCGACTGGTCGCCACGACGACCGCAAGGGGTGTGACGATGGGCCGCAGCCTTGGGTTCCGGTCGCAGATCACCACCGTCGCGAACGCCGCCGAGGACGCATGGCCGCTGGGGAAGCTGGTGGTGAGCGGCTCGCGGAGACGACCGGCCATCTCGGGGCGCCCTTCCGGTCGACTCCTGCGGAACAGCCGCTTGATCCCCTGATTCACGATGAGGGACTCGAGTCCGAATGCCGTGACCAGGCGCGGTGCCCGGCGCGCGTCGTCGTCGGAACGCAACGCCAAGGCGACCGCGAGGAAATTCCAGATCAGGCCCCAATCGCCCAGATGGGACGCGATCTCGAAGATCCGGTCCGGTATCGGCCGGCCCCGGAGGGGATCGAACCAGGCGTCGACCCTGGCATCGAATGCGGCGACTCCGGTGCTGGCGTCGGTCGGCGCCGGTGCGATACCGCCCTCGTCATCTGGGGCGAGTTGCGATCGTCGATCGCCGATGGCTCCGCTCGCCGGCATCGTCCGATTCACGCTGGCACGATCTCGACCGGCGGTGCGAGTGCTTCACCGCCGAATGCGGGACAGTGGGCCTTGAAGGCGCACCAGTCGCACAGCCGTGAAGGCTTGGGCCGGAAGTCGTCATTGGCGCAGGACCGTTCCACGGCCTGCCAGATGGCGTCGACCCTGCGGTTCATACCGTCGAGCTCCCGGGCCGATGGTGTGGCCTCGACGACGGTGCGATCTCGTAGGAACAGCAGGCGGATCTTGTCGGGACGTCGGCCGAGCAACTCGGTGCACATGGACGCGTACAACTTCACGCCGTCCATCCGACGTTGCGCGAACCGTTCTGGCGGTGCCCGGCCCGTCTTGTAGTCGGTGACGATCAGTTCGTCGTCGGCGCCCAGTTCGAGCCGGTCGATCACCCCGCGGAGCGCGTACCCGGCACGTGGCACCTCGAGCATGACTTCGATACCGATCGGCCGGATCGTGGTCGGGTCTTCCATCGCGAGGTAATTGCCCAGCAGGACCGCTGCGTCCGCGAAGAACCTCTCCTCGCCTGGCCCATCGAGTGCGAGACCGGTGAACTCCTCATCGTCACGAATCGACTCGATCGCCTCGTCGAGACAGATCCGGGCGGCCTTCTCGGTGCGGCCCGCGGGCTCCAATGTGAAGAGCCGTTCCAGAGCGGCATGGACCAACGTGCCCTTGGTCGCCGCCTCCGAAGGAGGTTCGGTCAGCCGGTCGATCGCCGTGTAGCGGAACTTCAGCGCACACTGTGAGAACGTCGCCACCTTCGACGGCGACAGCGTACGGGGCGGGGTCATGGGCACCGCCCGAGCATATGCGGACCTCGTCAGTATTCCTTGGGGTTCTTGGCCCGATTGTGCTTCCCGCACAAGAGCTGGAGGTTGTCGAGAGTGGTCGTGCCGTCGGGGTGGAAGGGCTCGATGTGATCGATCTGCAAAAAGTCGCCGGCATGGCAGCCCGAGCGTTGACACTCGTCCTGGCGTTCCTCGACCACCCGACGCTGCCGACGGGTCGGAAACCGTCGCCTCGGGCTTGCGTCGATCGGATAGCGCTCGGCATCGTGCATGAGCAGCGAAATCAGCGAGGTCGGGAGCATCTTGGTGACCGCATGGTCCGACACCGGCGTGCCGTCGGTGAGGGTGTTGCCGTCCTCTCTGACATGGACCACGATCTCGGTGTCGGTGCCACCGGAGTCGCCTTCGCCGGCACAGATCGTCACCAGCGCGTCGGCTCGCTGCTGGCTCAGTGACGTGCCCGCGGGCACGCCGGTCCGGCGGGCGACCATGGTGTCGACCACGCCGCACACGATCGCCGCGTCCTCGGGCGTGAGCCGGGCGTGGAAGTCCACCATTCCATCCGCGGCCGTTCCCCAGCTCATCGACCGGGAGTTCTGCTGACGACGTGCGATCTCCTCGGGGTCCTCGTTGCGCTGACACCAGGCGGCGATCGCCTTGCCGAGCCTTCCCGACGGAGTGACCCGCGCGATCTCGACCAGTTCGTCGACGTTGGCCTCGTTCAACTGGCCCACCAGGATCCGGGCCTTCGTGTAGGAGACATCGCCATCTGCCATGGCCTCGTCCAACACGGCGTGCTCGCGCATGGCCCGGGCGACCCGGACCTGCCGGTGGGCCGTGGCCCGTTCGATGTCGCAGGCCGCCGCCAGCCAGGCCTCACACGACAGCGCCCCCGATGTGGCCCAGGCGCCTCGAACGTCGAGTTCCCCGACCAGCACCAGCAGTTCATAGGTGCCGACCGACAGCCGGTAGGCCAGGCCCACCAGTTCGGATTCCAGCTGGTCCACGGGCATCGCCGAGACCAACTCCCGTGCCCGCGGGCACGAACCGGCGGGCCGGTCGGGCCCGGTCGATCCGGGCAACCCATCGTCCTGCGCCGGATCGGCCGCGCTCGTCGCAGCCTCCGGGTCGGGGTCTTCGCCGACCGATGTCTTCGCATCCATGTTCGCGTCCTCCTGGAGAATCGATGATCGATGGGTCCGGGGCGACTGGCCCGGTCCAGGGGGAAGGACCATCATCATGACACGAGGGTGGGACATCGCGGCCGCGCCGGCCGGCGGAAGCGACCCCGGGCCCGGCCGTGCCGGCCGTGCTCAGGCATGCAGGGCGGCCACGAATTCGCTGATCTCGGCCGCCAGTCCGACCGGATCCTCCATCGGGCCGAAATGCGACAGCTCGTCATGGGCCACCAGACGACCGTGGGCCAACGCCTCCGCCGCCGGGCCCGCGATGCGGGCCGGTGAGAAGCCCTCGACGACCCCGCGCACCACGGCGACCGGGCAGGCGACCGAACCCAGGCGCTCGAACGCCGTGCAGGTCGACGCCGTGGTGTAGATCCGTGCCTCGTCCTCGGGCTCACACGCCAACCGCACCGTGCCGTCCGCCACGTCCACGAACCCGGCGGCCACGTACCCCGCCAACGCTTCGGGCGTGAAGCTGTTCATCGGCGGCTTCGACCCGTAGGTCGAAAAGGCCGCGTCCCGTGATGAAAACGCCGGTCGCCGTCGCCGCGCCCCCACCGAGAGGGGGTTGTCGACCGACCCGGCGGTCGCGCGCAGCTCGGGAGGGAAGATGATCGGCTCGAACACCCACAGGCCGGCGAACGTGCCCGGCCGGCGCAACTCGGCCAGCAGCAGCGCCGCGCCGCCCATCGAATGGCCGATGCCCACCGGGCGGATGCCGTCCCCGGTCGCGTCCCACCCCAGCCCGTCGACGGTGGCGAGGACGTCGTCGGCGAACCGGTCCCAGTCGAGGTCGGCGTCACGGCGCACCGCAGAGCCGCCGTGGGCCCGGAAATCCGGGGCCACGGCGTGGCAGCCCTCCAGTGCCCGGGCGAGCGGCGCCCACGCCAACCCGTTGAAGCCGGTGGCGTGCGCGGCGAGCACCGGCGTGCCCGAACCGCCGAAGTCGTGCACGACCAGGGTGACCCCGTCGGTGCTCGGCACCGAGCGCCTCGGCGGAAGGTCGACTGCGGGCATCGGTTCGCTCATCGCCCCATCGTTGCCCGCTGATCCGGGCCGCAGCGAACCGGGCCGCAGCGAACCGGGCCGCAGCGAACCGGGCCGCAGCGAACCGGGCCGCA
>CAZQSU010000066.1:0-1837 GCA_964595905.1 uncultured Iamiaceae bacterium | reverse complement strand
GCGAACCGGGCATCGACGCCCCGGCCGATCAGTCGATGTCGGAAGCGTCGACCACGGCCACCGAATCCCGTGCGGCCGCGCCGTAGATCGCCTTGGCCATCAGCGACGTCTCACCGAGTGCCCGTTGTTGCAACAGCTCGGCCCGGACCCGGTGCACTCCCGGGTCGTCGGGCGCGGCCAGACCGGCGAGCTCGATCAGGTGCCCTGCCAGGCGTACGTCGCCGTCGGCCGCCACCACCTGGGCACGCTCGGCGAGGACGCCCGCCCCACCGGCCAACCGGGCGAGCTCGGCGGCGACCACCGCGTCGGGAGCGGGTTTGAGCCGGGCCGGATTGCCGTCGTACCAGCCGCCGTAGAGCCGCCAGATGTTGCGGACGATGAACTCGGGTTCGTCGTACACGGGTTGCAGGTACGGCTGGCCCGTCAGGTGCTCGGGGACGGCCACGGTGTGGAGCACCTCGTCGAGCATCGCTCCGGCGTTCATCAACTCGAGGGTCTGGTCCACGAGGGAATCCAACAGGTCCGCGGTGTCGATCAACGCGGCCCGCACGAACGCCTCGCCGACGATCGGCAGGCCGTGCCCGGGCAGCAGCACCTCGGGTGACAGCGCCGCCATGGTCCGCAGCGCCACCGCCCAGTCGCGGGCGTAACGCTGCACCTTCTGCGGATTGCCGGCATTGGGGACACACCAGATGAACAGGTCCCCGGTGCACAGCGTGCGCTTCTCGGGCACCCAGACCCAGGTGTGGTCGTCGGTCTCACCGCGGGCGTGGTGCAACGCCAGCGTCACCTCGCCGACCCGGGCGTCGAGGCGGTCGGTGAAGGTGTCGTCAGGGTGGCGGTACTGCGTCGGCCAGTCCAGGTCGGGGTTGGAGAACTGCCGTCGGTTGATCGACGCGTTGTAGCCAGCGGTCAGACAGTACCGCTCGAATCGGGGTTCGATCGCGGCGTGGGCGATCACCCGGGGTCGGGGCCGGCCGGCCGCGTCGGCCTCCGCGTCGAACACCTCGGTGCCCAGCACGTGGTCGATGTGGCCGTGGGTGTACACCGCGTCGGTGACCGGCGCGGTGCTCCAGGAACGGACGAGGTCGCGCACCTGGGTACCGACCGGCCCGCCCGTGTCGACCAGGACGAGGCCGTCGCCGGAGTCGATGACCGCGACGTTCGCGAACGACGACACCGACGCCACCCCGTCGCAGATCTCCTCGACGACCCCGTAGGCGTGCAACGGATGGTTGCGCCCACCGCCCGCGGCGGGCGACGCACCCTGGCTGAGGAGACGGTTGCTCCGTTCGACGAGAGATTCGGACACGCTGGGCTCCCGGAGGCTGGAAGGTGATGTGCGAGTCAGTCTCTCAGAAACGCGTCGCCGCCGCGCCCCTCGCGTCGACCGGCCCGTCGGCAGATCAACCGATCGACGACAGCGTCTTCATCAGTTCTTCGTTGAGGTTCGCGGGCACCGTGTAGCCGTCCTCGTCGCGGATCTGCTCGAAGTGGTCACGGATGTCCTCGGCGGTGAGGTCACCGGTGTTGGTGTAGCCCGTGGTGACCCCGATGAACACCCGGGCGACGTGGCCCGCGCCCACCGAGTAGACCTCGCCGGTCACCGGCACGTCCGCGTGGGCGAGCCACGCCACGAGCGGCGACACGTATTCGGGCCCGAACCGGTCGACCAGGTCGCCCATGAGGTCCTCGGTCATCCGCGACTTGGCGACCGGCGCGATCACGTTTGCCTTGATGTTGTTCTTGGCACCTTCCACCGCGAGCACCCGGGTGAACCCGACCAGGCCCATCTTGGCGGCGCCGTAGTTGGTCTGGCCGAAGTTGCCGAAGATCC
>CAZQSU010000065.1:0-17834 GCA_964595905.1 uncultured Iamiaceae bacterium | reverse complement strand
ACAGTTACCAAAGGTTGGTATCATACTGGCATGCCTCGGAACACGTCGATCAGCTTGGACGACCATTTCACGGAGTTTCTCGCCGCCCAGGTCGCGACGGGTCGCTACCGGTCCGCGAGCGAAGTCGTCCGTGCCGGGCTCCGCGTATTGGAAGACCAGGAAACGCGCATGGCGGCGTTGCGTGCGGCACTCATCGCCGGCGAACAGAGCGGCGAGCCGGCACCGTTCGACTTCGGTGACTTCATCGAGTCGAAGAGGGTGTGACGAACTACCGCCTCACCCCGGCGGCGCAGGTCGACCTTTCTTCGATCTGGGACTACTCCCGTGACCATTGGGGAACCGAACAGGCCGAGGCCTACATCGCCGAGATCCGCGCGGCGGTCGAGCGCATCGCCGAAGATCCCCGTCGGGGTCGTCCATGTGACGAGATTCGTGAGGGATATCGCCGGTACAGAACCGGCAGCCACCTCGTCTTCTATGTGCCAAGACCGGACGGAGTCGACGTGATTCGAGTCCTGCACGAACGCATGGATCCGTCGCACCACGTGTAGCACTCGCGAAACGGTGCGGGAGATTCGTTTCTGTGCCGATGCCCGGCAGCGACACGTGCCACCTCGCCTGACCGGACGGCATCCCGCCGAGGACGAATCGAGACGGGGCCCGACCGCAACGTTTCGGATCCGAACGACGACGCGCGGCTACACCAACACGCGGGACACAATCGCATAGAGCTCGTGACGGGGCTCGTCGACAGCGCTGGCAAAGTACGGGTTCCCGATCGACTCGACGGAAATCAGGTCGACCGGACGACCGAAGAGTTCTTCGAAGGCCTCCTTGAGTCCGAAGAACGCATCGAACCTGCATTGTGAGCTCGCCGGGTCGAAGTGCACGAGGAGGTCGAGGTCACTGCTGCGTTGGTCGAATGTGCCATCGACGGCGGATCCGAAGACGGAAAGGGAGGTCACCTCGAAGTGGCGACACAGCTCGGCGATCGTCTCCCGGTTGGATTCGAGTTCGTCGATCATCGTGCGCTCCGGTCGTCGTCTGCCGGTCGTCGACGGGTCCGGGGCCTTCCCGGAAACTCTACGGTGCGTGGACAACTACTTCGTCGGACACGACTCGGCCTCGACGATGAAGACGCAATCGCCATACCCGTGTCGCCCACACCAGCTGACGCGTAGACTCACGAACATGTCGGTCGTCCCGTCGTCTCCGTCATCGTCGGATCTGCTCGTTCTGTCGCCCGATGAGGCGCTCCGTCAGGCGCGCCCACTGCCGGACATCGACACGATGGCGTTGGGTGAGGTTCCTGACGATGAATGGGAGGCCTTGATGGCTGCACTCGCCGATAGGTGACGGCATCGACCCGGGCAGCCGTGATCGACACGATGGCCTCCTCCGCGCTGTTCCGTCAGGCACGGGATCCGGGGGTCGCTGCCCCGTACCTCGACTTGGTCCGTGGTCGGAATATCGTCCTGTCGTTCGTGACCGTCACCGAACTTCGATTCGGGGCGCTCAAGGGCGGCTGGGGAGATCTGCGCCGGCGGGCGCTCGAACGGGATCTTGCGGCTCTCCCCGTCGTGCAACCCGATGACCGGCTCATGTCGGTGTGTGCGTCGCTGCGGGATCGCTGTCAACGTGCAGGGCATCCGCTGGGCCAGAAGCTCCCAGAAGCGGACCGGTGGATCGCAGCAACCGCGAATCCGGCTCGACATCCCGGTGGTCTCGGCCGACCACGTCTTCGAGCGCGTGGAAGGGCTCATCGTTCTCGCTCCACCGAAGTGAGAATGAACCTCGGTCCGGTCATCACCGACCGGGTCGCCCGGATGCAGTCATTGCTGTCCGGGGGCTCACTTGGAGCGGGTGACGAGAATCGAACTCGCGTTCTCAGCTTGGGAAGCTGATGTTCTACCACTGAACTACACCCGCAGAACTGCCGGCTCATCGTAGCTGAGCCCCGAAGCTCGACCCCGAACCGCGTGTCTCGACTACACCAGCGGGAGTGGACTCGTCAGTCGACGATGTCGAGCGCGTCGCTCAGCGTCACATCGGGCCGGGCCCGGCTGGCTTCGTCCAGATGACGGTCCCGGCCGCGCGCGCCGTGGCTGCCGCAACGCGGCGGGTGCTAGACGATGAGGCGCCCACATCCCTCTTTCCGGAGGCACGTCATGCGAGCACGCGGCGCACCGCTCATCGCACCTCTCATCGGATGGATCATCGTCGCGATGATCGTCACCGCCTGTGGCAGCTCGGGGTCGTCGACCTCCGCGGGGAGCGCCGCGACGACGGTCATCGCCCCGCCCACGACCACGGCACCAACGTGTGCATCGTCGGTGCCCTACACCGCCGGCGAGGGCGGCTACGCGTCGTACCGCATACCCGCGGTCGTCACGACCGGCGACGGCACGATCCTGGCCTTCGCCGAAGGACGTCGCAACAGCACCGCGGACAGCGGCGACATCGAGACGGTGCTGCGCCGCTCCACCGACGGCGGCTGCACGTGGTCCACGACCCAGGTCGTCTCATCGGTGAAAGGCCAGAACCGCAACAACCCGTCCCCCGTGTTCGACCCGGCCACGGGCCAGGTGATCCTGCTCACCCTCGGGCGGCCGATCGATGTGACCGAAGTGCAGATACGCAGCGGGTCGGTGCCCAAAACCGACTCGATGCGCATCTACCGACAGACCAGCGACGACGACGGCAAGACCTTCAGTGACCCGGTCGAGATCACCGACCAGATCAAGCAACCCGACTGGCGTTGGTACGCCGTTGGTCCCGGACACGGCACCGTGCTCACCCACGGCGCCCACAAGGGTCGGATCGTGTTCGGCGCGAACCACTCGATCACCCCGCCCGCAGGATCGGACGCGAACCCGGTGGACGACACATTCCTCGCGGCGCACTCGATCTACAGCGACGACAACGGCCAAAGCTGGAAGATCGGTTACGTCCAGGACAACACCGACGGCGTGGTCAACGGCAACGAATCCAGCGCTGCGGAGCTCCCCGACGGCGACGTCGTGTTCAACGTCCGCAACCAGAACGGGTCCGCGAAGAGTCACCGCGCGGGCGGCACCTCGACCGACGGGGGAGCGAGTCTCCCCGCACCGCTCGCCCCGATCGACTCGCTCGCCCAGCTGCCCGTCGTCGAAGCGTCGCTGCTGCAGCCGACCGCGCCCGCGGGCGCGCCACTCTTGTTGTCGGGACCCTCTGACCCGAACAAGCGCATCGGCATGACCATCTACGCCTCGACCGACGGCGGTGCGACCTGGAAGGTCGCGAAGTCGATCTCCGACGCGCCCGCCGCGTACTCCGACCTCGTGCAAGTCGACGACGACGCCATCGGCCTTCTGTACGAGACCGGCACCAAGACCGAGAACGACACCGTCACCTTCCTCCGCATCCCCATCACCGACCTGGTCGGCTGACCTACAGGCCGAGTACCGCCCGGACGCCGTCATCGATCGCGTCGAGGAGCGCCCCGGGAACTCGTCCGGTCCGCTCCACCAACCACGCACGGTCGATCAGTTCCAGCCCGAGCGGCACGGCGACCGAGTCGCGGCTCAGCCCGGTCACCGCTTCCGGGAGCAGGACGTTCCCTGCGAGTCCGGCCCGCTCCACGTTCGAGGTCAACGGGACCACGTGGGCCTGCCAGACGTCGACGGCGAGCACGTCATCGCCCGACACGACCACGCAGGGCCGACGCTTGTCGAGATCGACCCAGTGAACGTCCCCTCGTCTCACCACGGCGCGGTCCGGTCCATCCGTGTCCCGACCGCGGCAGCGTCGGTCCTGCGCCGACGACGCCCCGTGTCGTCCACGGTCCGCTCGGACAACGCAGCGTCGGCCAGCAACTGCTGAGGGAACGGGCTCGCCGCGGATGCGCCGTGTCGCCTGAGTTGCTCGGTCACCCACCTGGAAAACGGCATGTCGAGCCCGTCGATGATCGGCAATACGTCGTCCGGGAGGCTGATCGTCTTGTTCGGCATGTACGTATTCTACATACGTATCCGAGGAGATTCCCCGTCAGCAACGTGCAAGGGTATCCCGTGGCGGGCATTGAGGCGCGGAATCGACCGGCGACGAACGGTGGGATGCCCTGGTCAGCGTGGTCGTCGAGGACGGCCTCGGCACCCCGCCAGGACAACACTGAACGGTTCGTACCCAACTCAGCGGCGGCTTCATCGAGACGACGAACGACTTGGTCGTCGAGTTGGACGAGAACCTGACGGCGGGCCACGACCATCTGGTGTTCCGTCTCCTGCAATCTGGGAAGACGGCGATCAGTCACCCAGGGCGACCATGCGGGTGATGCGAGGGAGTTCGCCCATCGCCTCGCGTGCAGCGGCGATCATCTCGGCCAGCGCGAACTCGGCCGATTCGTGGTCACCGGCGAGTCCGGACTGTTGGGCTCGCGCGGCGGGCTCGGGCGACGGGAGATCACCCACGGGTCCGGCCGCTTCGACCTCGACCTCGAACCGGCCGCTCCGGGCACCGATCACGGTGACCCCCTCCAACAACAGGAGGGGTAGTGAGCCGGTGGCGTCGGTGAACACCATGATCGCCCCGAACGAGCCACCGGGGCCGATCCCCCCACCAAGACACTCACGACACCTTCCGTGCAATCGTCCGGTCACCGGCCCGCGACGTGCCGCTTCGAGGAACGATGCCGCGGTGTGGGTCGGTTGCGACGTCGTGGTCGCCTCCGGACCGATGCCACTCGCGACCCGCCAGGCAAGCGGCCACGAAAGATGGTCGTCAGCAACGATCGAGCGGATCGCATCGCCGTACCCCGCCGCGATCAGGTGTCGCTCGGCAATCGCTCGGAACGCCGGATCGTTCGGGGCCGGGCGGACGTCCATGCGTGCGATGCGGTCGGTGGGCACGGGCTCGCCGTGCAGTTCCAGCATCTCGGTCGTGGCACGGAACAGCGCTGCCAGCGACGCGTGACGCAGCTCGAAGCTCGACAGGCCGTACATCCAGTCCCACAGCACGCCGGGGCGGCCCGGTTCGGTCACCGCGAGGTCGGTCAAATGAAACCAATGGCTCGAATACAGCACCGACACGAGGTTCGCAGGGAGCTGGATCTCGCCGCCGGCGCGGATGTCGGCGTGCAGGTTCCAGTTGTACAGCGAGAACTTCGGTGAATCGAGTTGGGGGCCGATGAGCAGGTCGAACAGCCCTTCCATCGCCGGCTGGCCGTAGGTCCGCCAGAACCATTCGATCTCGGGTGGCAACGTGAGTGGCGCGAGGTGGGCCGAGTACTCGTCCAGGGTCGCCGCGAACCGCTGGATCGCTGGTGGTTCGTGACGACGATCCCCAGACTCGAACCGACCGCATTCGTCGAAACGCCCCCGGCCCTCGCCCATCGGGGCGTCTTCGTCCGTCGTGCGGCCCTGGAGGACGTGTGATCGACAAGGCTGCAATCGTCGACCTGTTGGAGCAGATGGAACAGGTCGCTGACGGTTCTGATCCGTGAGAGTCCGGTGCAACATCCGACGTCCGGGTAGACCCGGATGTCGGAACACCGAGGTACGCCCGTCCTCTGTGATGTTCAGATTCACGTGCTCGGTCGTGATACCGCCCCGCACCTGGCGTGCTCCCGATGTGCATCACCGAGTGGCCGCCACGTGATGCGAGAGCGATCCCTCACCATCACGCCACGCCGGTCGCTCTCCCACCAGGGAATCGTTCCGAGCGGGTGACGGAAATCGACTCGCGTCCGCTGCTCGGGAAGCTGATGCTCTGCCTCTCGACTCCACCCGCAGAAGCCGCCACCCGACCCGAGTCGCCCTGCCAAGATGATTCGATGCCACCCGATGATGTGCCCGAGCTGATCGTCGAGGACGCAGCCGGTTGGCGTGTCTGGCTGGAGGCGAATCATGATCGGTCCGCGGGGGTCTGGCTCGCCCAGGCGAAGAAGGGGACCGTGGAACCCACGAGCCTCACCTACGCCCAAGCCGTCGACGAGGCGCTGTGTTTCGGCTGGATCGACGGGCAGCGGGTCGGCCACGACGACGCCACGTTCCGCCAGCGCTACACCCCGCGGCGCCCACAGAGTCCGTGGTCGAAACGCAACGTCGGGATCATCGAACGCCTGACCGCGGACGGGCGCATGCACGCGGCCGGGCTCGCCGAGGTCGAGCGCGCCAAGGCCGACGGACGGTGGGACGCGGCCTACTCGGGCCAGGCCGACAGCGAGGTCCCACCTGATCTGGCCGCCGCACTCGAAGCCGAACCCCGCGCCGCGGCGATGTTCGCCATCCTCACCAAGGGCAACCGGTACTCGATCATGTACCGCCTCGAAACGGCCAAGCGTGCCGAGACCCGCGCCCGCCGCCTCGGCCAGCTCGTCGCGATGCTCGCCCGAGGCGAGACGATCCATCCACAGAAGCGCGCCCTCGACAGCTGAGCAGGCCCGAGGAATCGGCCCAGGGCCGGACGCGCGGCGCTACACCTGACCAGGCGGAAGGGGCCGCCTCCGGTCATCGAGCCGACCGGGTTCGTTCCAGCGACGCCGGCCTCCGATGCGGGCCCAGGTCGTCCACGCCAGCAGGCCGGCCATGCTCGCCATCGCGGCGCCGGTGGTGACCTGTCCGGTGGCCGGATCCCACGATTCACAGGCGAGGCCTTGGTCCATGGGCGTGTCGGTGAACTGGGCCAGCGGGTCGGGTGAGGTGACGTCGGGATCGAGCATCCGATTGGCCAGGTCGAAACCCGACGGATAGGGGAAATGCGGTGCGCCGGCGCCGCCGAACCTCCCAGGGTACTGGTGCGCATAGTCGTGTGTCAGCCAGGCCATCGTCGCGGCGTGGCGGGGTCCGTCCCAGTCACCCACACCCCAGTAGGGCAGGGTCAAGAGCCCGAGCGGCGCCTCGTCACGGACCTCGAGGTTGCCGTCGACGTCGCAGGCCCACGCCCACATCTCGCCGTGGCCGACATCGACCACGAGCCGCTCGCCGATCGCGGTGCGCACCGTGGCGGCCCGGCCTCGCAGATCGTCCGGCGTCCACGGCGCATCGACGGCGACGCCCTGCCCGCGGGCACCGGCGATGAGATCCGCGCACGCGTCGAACGCGGCGGCGAGCAGCGCGTTGTCGGTGGTCACGTACGGGAACTCGGTCGGATCGTCGGTCGGCAACAGGAACGTGCCGTACAGCGACCACGACGGATGACGCCACGCCTCGACGCGTTCCAACAAGGCGACGAGGGTGGCGGCAATGCCCGGCTCGGCCAGTACCGACCAGTCGTCGGTGGCCTGCACATACCGGGCGACCGCGAGCACCGGGGCGGCCGCCTGGTCCAACTCGAAGCCCGGGTACAGGCTCGTGCCGTTCACATACAGCGCATGATCCGCGAGGCGGACCCCACCGGCCCGGATCGTCGTCACCAGCACCTCTCGTGAACGCGTCGTGTCGACGAGCAGCAGCGCGGGAAGCGTCCACAGGTACGCGTCCCGGCTCCAGAACGCGCCGCACACGTAGTAGTGCGGGCTGCGGGACGTGCACAGCACCGGCCTGCCGGTGTCGAGACAATCGGCCTGCGCGTAGAACCACGAGAAGAACAGGTTGGTGTTGACCCTCATCCCGAGAGCGCCGTCGATGGCGAGGCGATGATCGGCCAACCAGGCAGTCGTGTCGGCCAGCAGGCCGGCGAACCCGCGGCGGCGCAGGTGCAATGCGGTCGCCGCCGCGCCGTCGGGTTCGGGGGCGACGCCGATGGCGACCTCGGCGACGATCGCATCGCCGATCGCGACGTGCGTGGAGGTCATCGCCCGCCAGCCAGTGCCGCTCCCGTCGTCGGCCAGGGTGAGACCCGGTCCCGCCCGCCAGGCCAGGGCCAGCAACGGCAGCCCGGTGGATTCGGTCACGACCCGGCTGTGGGTCCAGGCGTCGTCGGACGCGGTGCGCGTGCCCGCAACGGGTTTGGAGCGCAGGTGTTCCACGGTGGTCGACGCCCATGAGCCTCGCCATCCCAGCTCCACCTCGGCAGGGTCGGGCCCATCATGGTGGTAGCGCAGCCGCAGTGCGGCCCCGCGGTCGTCGATCGGAGCGAGGTAATGGCCCTCGATCGTGCCCGTGGGCAGCACGGCGGTGAAGCGGGGGATCCACTCGGCGATCCGGTCCCAGATCGGTTGTACCACGACGGGTTCACCGTCGACGATCACGACCGGGGAGGCCAGCCCGGACGGCCCGCCGTGAGCGGTGAGCATCCCGGCGCACGAGTCGAGCACCACCCCGAGTGAGTGCACGCGACCATCGGTGCGGTCGATCTCTGGCAGCGCGACCGCGAGGTTGCCCGTCGGGATGAACTCAGGTGGTTCATCGATGGCCGGGGCGAACGTGCTCAGGTCGTCCACGTTGCTCACCGGGCAGCATCGTCGTCGAAACCGAGCAGGCGGAGGGCGTTGCCGGCGAACACGGCGTGCCGCTCCGAATCGGACAGCCCCAACTCGGTGACGATGCGTACCTGGTCGTCGTAGTAGCGGCGGACCAGCCCGCGGGGGAAGTGCGCGGAGTCCGAACCGAAGATCACCCGCTCGGGCCCGACCGTGTCGAGGAACCTGACGAACAGGTCCGCCACACCGAGCGGGTAGGGCATCCAGCGCACCCATTCGTTGTTGCCCGACGTGTCGACCATGACGTTGCGGCACGTCCAGGCCAGGTGCAGCAGCTCGCGGGGGTAACCGCACCCGAAGTGGGGCACGACGAACGTGGTGAACGGGTAGGCCTTCGCGACGTCGTGCAGCACGAGTGGGTCGATGTTGACGTGCGCCCCGGTGCCGCCGCCACCGTCGTTGACCCCGAAGTGGACGAGCACGCAGATGCCGAGCTCCTCGGCGGCCTGCCACACCGGCTGCAGCGCCGGGTCGTCGATCCGTCCGGTGAGGGTCGGCGCGATGACCTTGTAGCCACGCAGGCCCAGCTCGGTGACCGCCCGACGCAGCTCGTCGGCGGCGTCGGGAGCGAACGGATCGTGATGGGCGAAGCCGAACATGCGCGGGTACTCGGCGAGCGCTGTGGCCAGCGCGTCGTTGCCGCCCCCGGTCAGAAAGACCGCGCCCTCGAGCTGGGCGCCTTCGATCTCGTCGTGCCAGCGTGCGGCCTGCACCTCGGCGGACGGCTCGACCTCTTCGGGATACGCGAAACCGTACGCGTCCCACCATTCCTCCTGGTAGGCACGCCAGTTGCGCTGCAACGCGTCGGCCTTGGCGTCGCCGTGTGCGCGTCGGTACGCCGCCTTCATCGGGTCTTCTTCGAGGTCGGGCACGGGGAAGTGGCAGTGGAAATCGACGATGGGGAACCCCCAGGTGCTGTTTCTCATGCGCGCCTCACCGTCGACGGCCCCGCGTCCCCACGGCCGACGGCGGTCGCCCCCCGCCCGGCTGAGCTCCCCCACGCCCCGACCACCAGTCGAACTTCGGGAGATGTTGTGCCTTCATCGGACAAAACCTCCCGAAGTTGGTGCGGGGGAGGGGCCGTCGAACAGGCCGGCGGCGTCGTGGGTCGGGGCGCCGTCCACCAGGGTGGCGAGCACTTCGATCGCCCCGATCCGGTCCGTCGCCACCGTCGTTGGGTCGTCGGCCAACACGACCAGGTCCGCGTCGAAACCGGGTTGCAGCGCTCCCGAATGGTCGCTGCGTCCGGCCGAGATCGCGCCGCCGCGGGTGTACGCGGCCAGAGCGGTGCGCACGTCGAGCGCCTCGTCGGCGCCGAAGACCACTCCGGATTCGGTCGTGCGTTCGACCATCGCCTGCACCCCGACCAGTGGCGCGCCGGGCGCGACCGGACGATCCGAACTGCCGGCGACGACGATGCCCGCGTCGAGCAGGCTCGCACACCGGAACCCGTTGGCCTGTTGCGCCTCGTCGGTGATGGAGAGGATCAGGTCGCCAAAGGCCGGTAGGAACGCGGCCTGATGGGCGACGACGAGTCCCTTGGCGGACAGTCGGGTGATCTGGTCGGGGCGGATGAGTGCGCCGTGCTCGACCCGGTGCGGCCGCGCCGCGGGGGTGCAGCCCGGATTCGGTCCGTGAGCGTCGGCTTCGTCGAGCGCGTCGAGCAACAGGTCGACCGCCGCGTCGCCCATGGCGTGCGCCGCGATCTGCCAGCCGCCCCGCGCCCCGGCGATTATCGAGCGGCGCAACACTTCGGGGTCGTCCTCGAAATCCGCGGTCGTGCCCAGGCCGTCGACCCAGATCTTCATCGCCCCGATCTCGAGCCAGGCGTCGCCGAAGCCGGTGCGGATGCCGAGGTCGATGCCTGCGGCGATGGCGTCGTCGGGGTGGGATCGCACCGCATGGAACACGGCGTCGTGCACCATGAGCTGGCCACGCGCATGCAGGCGCCCGGTCTCGCGGGCGAGCTGGTAGGCGGCGAGTTCGACGGGGGAGTGGTCGATGCCGGGTGAGCCGATTCCGGCGTCGACGAACGTCGTGATGCCCTCGGCTGCGTAGATCGCCGTGGCTGTACCGATGGCGGTGGCGAGGTCGTCGATCGAGGACGGGCCGCGGTGTTCCTTGACCAGGTCCATCGCCGATTCCTCCAGCACCCCGTCGGGTGCACCGGCCGCGTCGACGCCGACACGGCCACGGCCACCGGACGCGTCCGCCGACGTGATGCCGACCTCGGCCAACGCGGCGGAACTCAGCACGCACAGATGACCGGAGAAGTGAGTGAGCCACACGGGTCGGCCGTCGGCCGCCGCGTCGAGCTGGGCGCGAGAGGGATTGGTGCTGACGTCGAGGCCGAGGCCGTAGCCGGTGCCGATGACCCACGCGTCCGGCGCCAGGCCGGCGGCATAGGCCGCGACCGCGTCGAGCAGCGGTTCCATGCCCGTGACGCCGGAGAGGTCCAGCAGCGACAGGCCCAGCCCGAACGACGTCGTGTGCACGTGGCTGTCGCAGAAGCCGGGCAGCACCGTCGCCCCGTCGACATCGACCCGACGGTGGGCGTCGAGGTCCGCGACGGCGTCACCGGTACCGACGATGCGCCCCTGCCAGAGCCCGATGCACGACGCCTGCGCGTCGAGGCCGGAGCCAGGATCGGCCAGGTGCGCGTTGGTGACGAGCAGATCCAGCTTCACTCGCACGCCCCAATGTTCAGTGCCGAACCGATCTTCACTGGCCTCATCGTGTCAGACCAGCACAGCGCGCGGTCACGCGTCGTTTCCAGGGGGGCGCTTTCAGTACACGATGTCGAGCGAGTAGCGCAGCGACGCATCGAGTCGGGCCCGGCCGGTTTCGTCGAGCCTCCCCACAGGGCGGGCGTCCAGGCTCTCGATTGGAATCGTGATCACGTTGTCACACGAGATGACGTACGGCTCGGGCAGCCCTTCGGCCACACCGATCGCCACTTCTGAACGGATCCCCCGGGTGGTGCGGGTGATGGGCGCACAGGTGACGGAGGTGAGGACCTCGATCGCCGCATCACGGGTGAGCACACAGACCGGTCGGCGGCCTGCGGGCGGTCCGAGATCAGCCCAGTAGATGTCGTTGCGCGCTACCACTCCGGCGCGGTCTGGGCGGCGAGGCGTCGCGCCGACTGGACGATGGCCGGATCGGCGGGACGGCGTCGGTAGGCAGCGCGGAGTTCCCGATCTGCCGCGGCCAGTTCGGTCGCATCGAGAACCGCCTGCGCGCCGCGCCGCAACAGTTCGGACCGATTCGTACCGAGCTCGGTCGCGGCGTCGTCGAGGCGTCGGACCAGATCGTCATCGAGTTGGACCAGAACCTCTCGGCGCGCCATGACCATGTGGTATCCCATCGGTCAACCGAGTGGTGCGCCTCGGCGCCATGGCGGGGCGGTGATCTCGCCGAGGTCGGCGACCCGCGTCACCCGTGGGTGATCTTCCACAGATGAGGCCAGGCGGCCCCGAAACCGGGGCGCAGTGTGGGAGCCGGTCGATCTCGGCTCCGGTGCACCAGCGGATCGTCGTCGGTGTCGTCGGGGACGGCCGGACCATCGCCCAGGACATCTTCGAAGCCGACTACGCCCGGTGGGACGAACCCGGCGGCACGTACGCGGCACCCGACGCGACCTTCACGCACACGACGACGTTCGAGCGGGCCCACGCGCTCAGCGACGTGCTCGGCGCGGTGCTCGACGCCGGCCTGATCATCGAGCTGTTCCACGAACAATCCTTCACGAATGCGCCGTGGCCGTGGACGGTCCGCGGCGACGACGGCTTCTTCCGTCTGCCCGAGGGTTGGCCGAAGTACCCGCTCACGTACTCACTCCGAGCGCGCCGACCGGCCACCTGACGAGTGCTCCGCCTGCGTGTTCTGCCACCGCTACGTCGAGCTCGTGCATGCCGCCGGCGCCGCGTCATCGGACGTTTGCGGCATGCTGATCGGCGTGGCAACTCCCCGACGTTGCCCGACGTGGCGCTAGGAGTGGTCGGTTCGGTTCCAGAACTGATGGACCAGACCGCTGGGCGAGGTGACCGTCTCGACCGAGAAGCGGTCTTCGATGCCGCTGGAGGGACCCCACAGAGCGATTCCCTCTCCGAGGACGACCGGCACGATCACCAGATGCATGAAGTCGACCAGGTCGGCCTCCAGGAACTGCCGCACCGTCGAGGGGCCGCCCCCGAGACGGACGTCCTGGCCGTCCGCAGCCTCCAGTGCTTGTGCCAGCACCTCCCGCGCTGATCCGTCGACGAATCGGAAGCTCGTGCCGTTGGCGAAGTCGATGTCGGGGTGGGCGTGGTGGGTCATCACGAACACCGGCGTGGCGAACGGCGGCTCGTCACCCCACCAGCCCCGCCAGCCGTCGTCGGGCCACTCGTCGGTCTGGGGGCCGAACTTGCGGCGTCCCATGATCTCGGCGCCGATGCCCTGCCCCCACAGGGTCGTCAACGCTCGATCGAAGGTGACGGGTTCGTCGACGGTGTCGATCCCGTGGATGAAACGACCATCGAAGTGTTCGAACAGCTTCCCGGCACCGCCGATCGGCTCGTCGAAGGTCACGTACCCGCCGGCGGCGAAACCGTCGAGAGAAACGTTCAGATTGTGGATTCTGGTCCGGGCCATGGCGACTCCATCAGTGGTCGAGGGACGAGTACTGCAGGGTGAGACGACCGGGGATGGGCGATCTCATCGCTCCACCTTGGACCCTCCGCGAGCGCCGGTGCGGTGGATTGCCGGCGGGCCGTCGCGGCGGGTTTGGTCCACAGATCGCCGGGAAGTGTCCGCGAACCACCGAAGAAGAGGTCACCGATGCCTTCCGATTCCCAAGACGAGGCCGAGGCGCTCGACAGCGACAAGCTCGGAGACGTGTATCCGCCGGATCGACCGCTCGGCGTCGATCAATACGGCACCACCGCGGCCGAGGAACGGGTGGATGAACCGCTCGAGGAGCGAATCGCCCGCGATCGACCCGACGGTCCCGACCCCGACCGGACCGAGGTCGATCTGGTGGCCGAACCCGAGATCGACACCGAGGCCCAGTTGCTCGGCGAAGAAGCCGACGCCGACCCTCGGCTCGCCGAACCCGACGAGGACGACGCGCCCGAGCGCCTGGGTGCTGCGGAGGTCCCCGCCGAAGTGCAGGCCGTGCACGAAACGCGCTGAGCGACGCTCGTCGAAGCGCGTCCGAACATCCCATCTACGAGGAGTTGACCATGCGAAACGTCTGGAAGGGTTTCATCATCGGCAGCGCCGTCGGCACCGGCATCGGCGTGCTGCTCGACAGTGGAACCAGAGCGAAGCGGCGGATCGTCGAGGCCGGCCAGGACGTGGATGTCGGCGCCAAGGCTGCCGAGCTGCGTGACCGTGCGGCGAAGTCGGACCTGGTGCAGAGCGCGGCCGAACGGGCCCGTGAGGCGGCACGGAGTGGCGCCGACGTGCTGCACCAGGCCAACGAGGTCGTCAGCGACGCCGCCGCCAACCTCGGGAACACCAACTGACCGCACGCGGCGAGCCGGTCGGACGCCGAGACGAGCGCCGGTCGACGGTGCGGGTCCGATCAGGCGGTTCAGGACTTCTTCTTCGGCGCGGGCGTCGCGCCGCGCTTCGTCGCGCCCTTCGCCTGCGTCTTCGCTCGACGCACCGCCTTCTGGGCCTCTCGCTTCGCCGAAGCGAGGTCGCGTCTGGCCTTTCGCATCTCTTCGCGGGCCGCTCGAAGCGATTCGGGATCGAACGGGTCGCCGCCGGCGCTCGGCCGCCCGCCGCGTCCGCGACCCGGGTACGCACCCCGGCCCGCGCCGCCCCGAGCACCTCTGTGCCACGGGCCGTCTTCGCCGTCCCACGGACGCCCGTTCACGTGCAGCTGTTCGTGCATCGCCCGTGACTGCTCGGCGAAGTCACGCCAGGCGACCTTCGCTGCCCGCACCGCTTCGATCACCTGCTTGCGCGCCTCGCTCGCGGCGTCGGCCGCCTGCTTGAACTGCTTGGTGCTCGGCGTGCCCTGCACCTCCAGGCCGAACGACCAGAGACCGACGTCGATCAACCGCGCGGCCCGACGCACCTCGTCGATGATCGCCGCGTGCGCTTGCGACGGCGTGTCGGCGAGATCCGCGTGGTCTCGCATGGCCCGGTGCATCACCGGCCACAGGGCGCAGATCGCCGCTGCGGCGATCTGGGGCTCGGGGTCGAGCGGGTCGACCCCGGCCCGCGCAGCGAGTTCCTCGGCGGCCACCTGGGCGACCCGGTCCATCATGTCGCTCTCGGCCGCCCGGAGCGACGGGGTCGTCTCGATCAGGTCCCGGAACCCCTCAAGCGCCTCGGCCGGCGACACCTCGTCGGGGAGCTCGTCCCACCGGTGGGTCATCGCTCCGATGTACGCGCTGAGCTCCGCCACGAACGCCTCGACCGGTGAGCCCTCGGGCGCATCGGGGCCGAGGGCTCGCCTGACCACCGCCACCATCTCGGGTTCGCGGTCGAACAGCAACGACTCCTTCGTGGGGAAGTAGTTGTAGACGGTCTTCTCCGAGACGCCGGACGCCTCCGCGACATCGGCGACCCGCACCGCATCGAATCCGTGCTCGAAGAACATCGCGGTGGCGATGTCGGAGATCAACTGGCGCGTGAGGCGCTTCTTGCGTTCGCGCAGTGATTCTGCGAACTCCCCGGCGCCCGCTGCGCGGCTGCCCGAAGGGCCCAGCTGGAGCCGGGCCGCCAGCTCGGAGCGGTCCTCGGAATCGGCCATGCCCGGAGTGTACCGCGCCCATCCAAGAATTTACGGTTGCAGTATTCTTTCAGTCACTGTATGTTTTCACCGTCCGTAAATCACCACGAGGTCTCGCCATGCCCACACCAGCGGTCTCCGCCACCGCCCTCACCAAGACCTTCGTCGACTTCACCGCCGTCGACGCCGTCGATCTCGAGATCGCACCCGGCCAGGTGTTCTCGTTGCTCGGCCCCAACGGGGCCGGCAAGACCACCACCGTCCGACTGCTCACCACCCTCACCGCACCCACCAGCGGGACGGCCAGCGTCTTCGGTCACGACGTGGTCACCGAGGCCGACGCCGTCCGCCAGTGCACCTCGCTCACCGGTCAGTTCGCCGCGCTCGAAGACAACCTCACCTGCCGCGACAACCTCGTGCTCATGGCCCGCCTCCGCGGGTACGGCGCGCCCGCCGCGAAGCGCATCGCCGCCGAACTCATCGACCGGTTCGAGATGGGGCCGTACGTCGACAAGCTCGTCAAAGCCGTCTCGGGCGGGCAACGCCGCCGGGTCGACCTGGCCGCGAGCCTGGTGGTGGAACCGAAACTGCTCGTGCTCGACGAACCGACCACCGGGCTCGACCCCCGCAGCCGCAACACCGTGTGGTCGACCGTCCGCGATCTGGTCGACCTCGGCGTCACGCTGCTGTTGACCACCCAGTACCTCGAAGAAGCCGACGCCCTGGCCGACCGGATCATGCTGATCGACCACGGGCGCTCGGTCGCCGAGGGCACCCCGGCCGAGCTCAAGGCGCTGATCGGCGACCAGCGGGTCGACGTGGTCGTCGCCGACAACACCGCCCTGCACCGCCTCGTCGACCACCTCGACACCGCGTTCGAGCTGACCGTCGCCGAGGCGAACCGCACCATCTCGATCCCCGCCCCGAACGAGACCAGTGACCTCGACGCGGTCACGGCCGCCGTCCGTGCCAGCCGGGTGCCCATCGACGAGATCGCTCTGCGCCGCCCGACCCTCGATGACGCCTTCCTCGCCCTCACCGGCGACACCGTCGACGACCGCACCGCCGCCTGAACCCACCCCAAGGAGCCGCCTCATGTCCGTCACCACCCTCGCTGCGCCACCGGGTGCACCTTCGGTCGAGCCCAACCTGTTCGGTTCGGCACTCGAACCCCTGCCCGAACGGGCTCCGTCCATCACCCGTTTCGTGCGCGAGACCAGGATGCTGGTCGGGCGCAGCCTGCGCATGATCAAGCACGTCCCCGAACGCCTCAGCGACGTCACGATCCAGCCCGTCATCTTCACGCTGTTGTTCGTGTACGTGTTCGGCTCGGCCATCGCCGTGCCGGGCATGCGCTACCAGGACTACCTCATTCCGGGCCTGCTCGGTCAGTCTCTCGCCTTCGGCGTGATGGGTGCCGGGGTCGCCACCGCCACCGACTTCTCGTCCGGGGTCGTCGACCGGTTCCGGTCGCTGCCCATCCATCCGCTCTCGGTCGTGTCCGCCCAGGTGCTCGGCCAGATCATCGAACAGCTCCTCGGCATCGTCATCGTGGTCGGCCTCGGTTTCGCCGTGGGGTGGCGCCCCGACCTCGGGTTCGGTGACGCGTTGGCGCTCGCCGGGGTCGTGCTGCTCGGCCTGCTCGCCTTCACGTGGTTCGGCGTGCTGATCGGCATGGTGTTCCCCAGCCCCGACGGGGTCCAGGGCGTCGGCTTCGCCCTCGTGCTGCCGCTGTCGTTCCTCGCCGGCACGTTCGTGCCCATCGAGGGCATGGCGACCGTGCCGCGGCTCATCGCCGAGTGGGACCCGCTGTCGCCCTTCGTGGCCGCGATCCGCGAGCTGTGCAC
Source organism: uncultured Iamiaceae bacterium (assembly GCA_964595905.1). Lineage (GTDB taxonomy): Bacteria > Actinomycetota > Acidimicrobiia > Acidimicrobiales > Iamiaceae > JAFDWI01. The sequence goes on along the minus strand of CAZQSU010000065.1, from coordinate 859 downwards.
CGGCGTGCCCGCAACGGGAAGTTGGCAGGTCGAGCACGCGTTGGTCATGACCCTGGCCTGGTGCGCGGTGATCCTGGCGATCTGCGTGCCCCTCGCCCTGCGCCGCTTCCGCTCCCTGGCGAGTTGAGCGGCGACCCGCCCTGGTCACTCGCCTGGGTCGACCGTGACGTTCTTCACGTGGTTGCACATTTGCAATGGTTGCAGTTGTGAAACCAATGCACGGTTCTTAGCATCGACCCGTGCCCGAACCCCGGAACGACGAAGCAACCGGCGACCTGCCCGATCTGATCGGCCGGTTCTTCGCGACGATCCGCAGCGGCGTCGACACCAACTCGCTCGGGGTGCTCGTCCAGCTCGACCTCACCCTCACCCAGATGCGGGTCATGGCCTGTCTGGGCGAGACCGCCGACCCCCAGCCGATCACCGAGATCGCCGACGCCCTGGACATCTCGCTTCCCACGGCCGGGCGGAGCGTCGACCACCTCGTGCGGACCGACCTCGCGAAAAGGTGGGAAGACCCCGACGACCGGCGCAGCAAACTGGTGACGCTGACCGACGACGGTCGGGCGCTGATCGAGGTCCACCGGGCCGCGATCGACACCCACATCCGGGCCTTCAGCGACGCCCTGCCCGATGACGTCGCCGAGGCGCTCGCCACGTCGATCGCCCGGGCACTCGACGCGGCACCCGAATCGTTCCGAGCGAGCTGCACGCTCACCCCGAAGGATCTGACCCCCACCGATCACCCGCCCGCCCACGGGTCGACCGATGAATCGACCCCGTCCGAATCGTCTACTGCCCGACCGTCTACCGCCCGTCCCACCTCACGAGCCGAGAGGACCACCCCGTGACCACCGAT